>NZ_JBFAAI010000028.1:0-117606 GCF_040639655.1 Actinoplanes sp. NPDC023801
GCCGGGACCGGGCCCGGCACCACCGCCGGCGTCACTGGCCGAGGACCTGGGTGATGGCCTGGTTGTCCTTCTCGAGAGCGGACGGATCGCCGTACACCTGGTTGCGCAGGAGGGTCACCCACGGGCTGCCCGGCGCGTTGAAGGCCTGCTGGAAGTTGACCGCCACCGGGGTCCTGCTCTGCGGCGAGGCGGCGGCCTCGTTGATGGTCACCAGGCGCGGGTCCTTGGCCGCGTACTGGTTGTCGGCCAGGTCGGTGCGGGCCACCGTGCTGCCGCCCGCGGCGAGCACGTCGACCTGGGCCTTCTCCGAGGTCAGCCAGGACAGGAAGTTCCAGGCCTGCTGGGTCTTCGTGGAGTCCTTGGAGATGCCGATACCGTCGCCGCCGACGAAGGTCGACGCGCCACCGGAGGCCCCGGGGATCGCGGTGACGCCCACGTCGACGCTCTTGGCGGCGGTCGGCAGCAGCGTCGCCGGGTACGGCATCACGCCGATCTTGCCTTGCTGGAAGGCCGCGACCCAGGTGGCGCCGGTCTCGTCCTTGGAGCCGGGCGCGATCGCGCCGGCGGTCTGCAGGTCGCGCCAGGTGCTGTAGACCTTCTGCGCGGCCGGGCCGCCCAGCAGCGAGGTCTTGCCCTCGGCGTCCATGACCTCCTCGCCGCCGGCCCAGACCATCGGGAACCAGGTGAAGACGTTGCAGCCGCCGCAGTTGCCGCCGAAGTAGGTGCCGTAGGTGTCCTTCTTGCCGAGTTTCTGCACGGCCAGCGCCTGCGCCTTGAACTCGTCGAGCGTCTTCGGCCCCTTCTCCGGGTCGAGACCGGCTTCCTTGTAGAGGGTCTTGTTCCAGAAGATCACCGACAGGTCCAGGACGAACGGCAGGACGTACTTCTTGCCCTCGTACGTGCCGGCCTGGACGTGGCCCTGATTGATCTTGTCGGCGTAGGGAAGTTTGCCGATGCTGTCGGTCAGGTCGTGGAACAGGCCCGCGTTGGTCCAGTTGGGCACGTAGACGATGTCGGCGGCGAACAGGTCGGGCAGGTCACCGCTGCCGGCTGCCGCACCCACCTTGGCCACGTAGTCGTCGTTGGGGACGATGGTCAGCTTGACCTGGTTCTTGTGTGACTTGTTGTAGGCGTCGACCAGAGCGTTCGCCTGCAGCTCGAGCGGCGCCCGCGTCCACAGGGCCAGTTCGGTGCCGTCGTCCACGCCCTCGACACCGGCGCCGGCCGGCGGGGCCGCGGTGCCGCCGCCGCTCTCGGAGGAACAGGCCCCCAGCGTGGCCGTCAGCAGCGCCGCCAGCGCGGCGCTCAGCAGGATTCTTCGCACGAAGCACCTCCATGAACCGCCGAACGCGGTTTCAGTGAGTTTCGGTAATGGATCGGCCAGCTGCCGGGGAAGGAGCAGCTCAGAGTGCGGTCTCAATACGTCCAGCTAGGACCGAAAAGGTTTTCAGAAAGTAATACTCGGTGATTCGCCCTGTCAAGGTCCCGCTCGCCCACCGGCATCACATTTGCAACACCCTGGACATCTTGCCGAAAACGTTTTCGTAAGGCAGCGTGGCGTTTCATCGACGTCCGTCGATAACCTAATCGAACGGGAGGAACCGTGCGAACAAGACGCCTGATGGCACTGATCGCCGCGCTGCTGGCGGTGGTCCTGGCCCCCGGCGCGGCATCGGCCGCGCCCCCGACCTGGAGCCCGCCGTCCCACCTGGTCACCCCGCTCAACCAGGTCTGGCAGCACCAGGAGCAGACCTACAACAACGGGAATCTGTACGGGTTCCGCAACTACGGCTGGGACCAGGTCATGGCCAACCGCGGCTACATCAACTACTGCGTCCGCTGGGACTCGGCGGCGAACGTGACCGCCGCCCAGCGTGACCAGATCCACGCCACGCTGGCCCGGCAGCACAAGAAGTGGATGGACGAACTCGTCGGCCACAACGCCTGGCCGTACGGCGACGTGCCGGTCCGGGTCGTCGGCTGGGCCGTGCGCAACCGCGCGCAGCTGCAGTGGAACGACACGTCGGTGGACATCTACGTGGGCGACATCCGCGAGAACGCCCCGCAGTGCGCGGCACCGTGCGGGCGTTTCTTCAACCAGAACGGGCAGTATCCCCGCTGCCCCGGCGGCTACGCCCGGCACTACGACCAGTCACTGTGGCTGACCGACGGCTTCGGCGGCGGCGCCGGCGGTGACTGGGGTCAGCGGATGGGCCGCGAGTACTACATGAACAACCTGAACGCGGCGAACATGACGATCCTGCTGCACGAGATAGGCCACACCTGGGGTCTGGACGACTTCTACGACTGGACCCCGAGCGGTGTCAGCAACTTCATCATGCGCGCCGGCAGCTCAGCGTCGATCACCGAGTTCGACGCATGGATGTTCCGCGACTGGTGGCGGCACCTGAAGGGCCGCTACGGCTACTGACCAGCGCCGTCCCCCACTGAAGTGAAGTGAACCCGTCCCGGCCGGGGTCCCGCGTCAAGGGCCTCAGCCGGGACGCTCGCCGCAGGACTACGGCGCGCTCCGGATGAAGGGGCGCACAGCCGAGGCCGGAGCGGCGAACCATGGATCGGCGTCGCCGGCCAGGGCGAGAGCCAGGCAGCGCGTCTGATGAGGAGGCAGCGGCGGCATCGAGTCCGATGCGAACCAGCCGACCTCGACGGATTCGTCGTCGTTGACCCGGGCGTCGCCGCCGACCGCGCGGCAGCGGAATCCGATGGCAAGCCAATAGACCTGATCGCCGTTGGGTGCGACCGAAAGATCCAATGCCTCGATCGACAGCAGACGCTCGACCTCCACAGTGACGCCGGTCTCCTCGAGAACCTCACGCCGAGCGCCTTCGGCCGGCTGCTCGCCGGGCTCCAGGCAGCCGGTGATGAGAGCCCAGTCACTGGTGTCCGAACGGCGGCCCAGGAGTACCCGGTCCCGTTCATCGAGGACCACTGCGATGACGCCGTTCAGCGGTAGCGGGGCATGGCCGATCCTGCTGCGCAGGGCGGCGACGAATTCGGGTACGGGCATGCCGGCACCCTACGCGGGACGCGCCAGGAACCGGCGCCACCGACATCTACGGCGAGGTTCCCTTTGACGGTACCGCTCACGGTTCCGCCGTGCGCGGCGATGAGGATGCGTTCACCGGTGTGCTGGTCCAGAATGCCGCGCAGAGTGGCGGACCTGAACCCGGCAGGCCGCTGTACGGCCGGCCTCGAGACTCCGGGAAGTGGTTCCCGGAGCCTGATCAGCACTCGTCCGGGACTGATGTGATCCCGCGGATGATCAGGTGAGCGGGCGGCGCACCGCCGCCCAGCCGAACGCCACGACCGCCACGCCGAACAGGACGATCGGTGGCAGCGGCAGCAGCCACACCGACAACCCGAACGCCACGACCGACGCGCCCAGCGCGGACCCGCTCAGTGAGCGTGACCGTTCGATCAGGCCGGGAGCGGCGCGGGCCACGAGGACGCACACCAGGCCGGCGAAGACCAGGGCGACGCCCATGACCAGCGACATGCCGGTGTTCAGGTCGTGGATGCTGCGCCCGAGCCCGCCGAGGCCGAACTCGGTGTCCCGCATCGCGGCGACAACGGGAGCCGTCGCGGGGTTCGCCGGGCGCAGCACCAGCATGGCCGCGAGCGCCAGGTGCCCTGCGCCGGTCACCAGCCAGGCCCAGGCTCCGACCCGGAAGGCAGAGGTCGCGTCAGGCATGACAGGTCCGCCGTCCGGACGAGATCATCCGCGGCAGCGGAGCACGGACGGCGGGTGGGGCGACAACGATGTGCATGAGACGGCTCCGGATCTGTACGGTGGCGTATAAATTGAGGCTAGCCCATTTATACGGCACCGTATAGTGGGATGTACGTGAGGAGCTCCGATGGCCCTGCCCCGCACCTCCCGTGACAGGTGGATCGAGGAAGGACTGCGCGCGCTCGCCACGGGCGGCCCGGACGCCGTGCGGATCGAGACGCTGGCCCAGACGCTCGGCGTGACCAAGGGCGGCTTCTACGGCTACTTCGCCAATCGCGACGTGCTGCTCACCGAGATGCTGGACCTGTGGGAGCGCGAGGTCGCCGAAGCGGTGATCGAGCAGGTCGAACGAGACGGCGGCGACGGCCGGGCCAGGCTCGCCCGGCTGTTCACGATCGCCGGTGCGACCGGCCGGGCCGGCGGGGCCGACGAGGCGGGCGGGGCAGGCGGGGCGGACGCGGCGGGCGGGACCGGCGCGGACGGCGCGGACGGCGAGTCGGTGCGGAGCCCGCTGGTCGACCTCGCGATCCGTGACTGGGCCAGGCGTGACGAGGCCGTGGCGGAGCGGCTGCGGCGCGTCGACAACCGGCGGATGGACTATCTGCGGTCCCTGTTCGCCACCTTCTGCCCCGACCCGGACGACGTCGAGGTCCGGTGCATGCTCACCTTCTCGGTGCGGATCGGCGCGTACGTCATCGCCGCCGGCCACCCCGGCCGCAGCCGCACCGACGTCATGCGACTCACCGGCGAGTGGCTGCTGCGTTAGCCCGCGACCGGGGACCGCCGGCGCCTGCAGGATGCCAGCCGGGTACGACAGGAAACCCCGATCCCGCCCTCCGCTACCGTCGCTGCGTTGATCCGTGTCGGGGAGGATGCGCGGTGGTGGCCAACAGACGTAAACCGGTCGTGGTGCAAGGACTGGTCTGCTCGGATGCAACCGTCATGGCCTGGGAGGACGGCGAGCGCGACCGGTGGGCCGGCCGGGCCCTGGCCCTCGATCACGGGCGCGAGCAGGACGACTGGCCGCTCGCGGCGACGAGCGCGGACCGGCTCGACGACCTGTCGTCGGAGCAGGTGGCGTGGCTGTTCGCCAAGGGGCCCGAGGCTTCGGCCCGTGCACTGATCGGCAAGGCCCCGACGCTACGACTGCGCCAGCGCAGCGACCTGGGCCGGGTCGCGGTGGCCCGGTTCGAACTTGACGCGATGGCGTTCGCCTTGGCCGAGTCCGCCGACAGCGCCGACCAGCTCGGTCTGCTGATGCTGCCGTTCCGGGGACCTCAACCGGCCGGGGCGGTCGCGGGCTGGCTGCGGCATCTCGGCTCGGCCCGGCTGTGGGCGCGACTGTGGCTCGATCGGCATCCCGAGGCTGCGGCACGGGCCCTGATCCCGGCCGCGGCCGGGCGTCCGGGCCGGGCGCGGCAGGACGCGGAGGACGCCCTGCGGTACCTCGCTGCCGCCGGCCACGGGCCCACCACCATCAAAATCGCCGAAGGGTACGGCCCGGCCGCGCACGCCGTGATCGCCGACCTGCTGGAGCAGGCGCTGAGCCCCGAGCCTGCCGACGGCGGCGCCTCGATCCAGGGTGCACTGTTCTCCGCGGCACCGCCGTCCCCGGACACAATCCCGGCCGCCGGCAGGCCCGGGACGCCACCACACCCGCCCGCCGCACTGTCCCCGGACACGCCGCCGACCGCCGGCCAGCCGGCAACGCCACCACGCCCGCCCGCCGCACTGTCCCCGGACACACCGCCGACCGCCGCGAAGCCGGTGGCGCCAATCGTTGCGGTGCCAAGGGCCGCACGACCGGCGAAGACGCCGGAGTGGGCCTGGTCGTCGGGTCTGCCGGAGGTCCGGCTGACCGGGGGCGGGTCGCTGCCGGCAGACGACGTGGACCGGTTGCTGTCGGCGCTGAGCCGGTCACGGCTGGCGGACCCGCCCGAGCCGCCACCCGGCGACCCGGCACCGCCCGGTCAGGGGGTACCGATCGCCGTCGAGTCGTCGTCAGCGGCCCAGCCGCTGGTGGAGCCGCTCGACCCGGCTACCAGGGCCCTCCTCGCCGCCTGCGAGCCGGCGAGTGCGGCCGAGCTCGGGCGGGCACTGCTGGAGGGCTGGCTGTCCGACGGGATGCCGGCCGCGCAGGCATGGGTGCTGCTCGCACAGGCGCACATCGGCGACGACGCCACCATGGACAGGCTGGCGCCCATGGTCCGGTCGTGGCCCGCCAAGAGCCGTTTCGCGCGGGCGATCGACGGCTACGCGGTACTGGCCACGGTCGCGAGCGATACGTCACTGCGGCATCTGCTGGCGATCGAGGAGAACATGTCGGGTGGGCCGACCAACGACCGGGCCCTCGACTATCTGGCACAGGGCGCGGCGCGGCGCGGGCTGACGGTCACCGAGGCCGCCGACCGGCTGGCGACCACGCACGGCCTGGACACCGGGGTCACCGTGGACTACGGGTCCCGCGTGTTCACGGTCGTCACCGACGAGCACCTGACGGCGCAGGTCCGCACCGCTGACGGACGCATCCTGGCCCGGCCGCCGAAACCGGGGGTGAAGGATACCGACCCCGACGCCTACCAGCGGTTCCTGCAGCTGAAGAAAGACCTGCGGGCGACCGCGACGGCACAGGCCGCCCGGATGGAACGGGAGATGCTCACCCGCCGGCTCCGGCCGGCCCGGCATCTCGCCGAGGTGGTGCTGCCGCACCCGATCCTCGGGCCGATCGCCCGGCGCCTGCTGTGGGGCGTCTACAACACCGACAACCGCCTGGTCCGGGCGTTGCGGATCGCCGAGGACGGCAGTCTCGCCGACATCGACGACGCGGCCGTGACCGTCGGCGGGGACACCCCGCTCGGGATCGTTCACCCCGCCGACCTCGGCACCGACCTGGCCGCATGGGCGCAGACCGTCGCCGACTACGAGATCGTCGAGCCGTTCCCGCAGATGACCCGGCCGGCCGTGACACTGACCGAGGCGCAGCGGGCGGCGACGAGCCTGGCCGGCTTCGGGCCGGTGAAGACCGAACGCGTGGTGGACCTGCTGGAACGAGGCTGGCGCGGCGACAGCAACAGCTCGATCCGCGGCCTGCACACGCGGCTGTCGTGCCAGTTGACCGGCGGCTTGGACCTCGTCATCTCGGTCGAGCCGGGCGTGGCCATGCGGGCGTCCTACACGCCGTCCGCCGAGCAGCGGATCACCGAGATCTGGATCGACGACTCGTGGTCGGGGCATTGGCAACTCGCCCGCCGTACGCCGATGGGGGTTGGTGATCCTGCCGCCCTTTCGGAGTCGCTCGTGCAGGTCTACGCGCTGCGGGACTGACCGGGCCGTTCCCCGGCGCACCGGCGGCGCACCTTTGGCCGGGACCGGCCGGCCAGCCATGCGCATGTCCGCCGGCGGCCCCGGCGCATGCGCACCGACACCGCAGGGCGTCGAATGCGGTGAACCAGGCCGCCCGCGTTCGCCGAGGTGGTTGGCTCGACACATGGATGCTCCGCCCGCAGCCTTCGTCCAGGCGAGCCCGTCCGGCGTCCTGGGCCGCGGCGTCACCAGGTTCGCGGCGGTTCTGTCTCGGGCCGCCGAAGCACCGACAGCCCTGATCACGCTGACCACCGACGGCGAAGGACTGACCCTCGCCGGGGCGTCCGGCATCCCGGACGAATGGCTACGCCCGGGACGTACGCCGTCCGGCTCGACACTGGCCGGCCTGGTCCTGAGACACCAGCAGCCGATCGTCATCACCGACCTCCTCGCAGACCCCCGCGCGCCGGACGTCGCGCCCGCCGTGCCGGGCAGCGCCGGGCCGACACCCAGCGCCGGTTCCTCGACGCAGCACCGGTGAGCAGTTTCTCGGATCGGTCGCCACGATGCGCGACGTGACCGAACGCCGGCGCGCCAGGCAGTTCCGCGAAGTGGACCTGGCCGTCACCGAGGCGCTCACGACCGCGGAGAACGTCCGGGAGGCGGGGCCACGGGTGCTCGCCGCGATCTGTGCCGCGTTCGGCTGGCCGTACGCCGAGATATGGCTCGTCGACCAGGACGCCGGAACCCTTGTGCTGGCGGCCCGCCATCACACCGGCGAACCCGGGACCGGCGACCCGCACACCGGATTCGGCTCCTGCGACACCGTCACCGGCACGGCCTGGCGCACCGGGCGGCCGGCCTGGGCCGGCGAGCAGCACGTGGCCGCCCCGATCCGCCTCGCAGGCGGTGGCCGTCGGTAAGAGGTTAGCCGCGGCCCGCGGCGCTTGGATCTGCTTCCAGGACGAGGCCGGTCAGGTGCTGCGGCTGCCGGTGGCCAAGACCTGGGCCCGCCGCGGCCGCACGCCCGTCGTGGAGATCTCCGGCAAGGGCTCCGGCCGGGTGTCGATCGCCGGCCTGGTCTGTCTCAAGCCCGTGAGCGCGGCCGGTTGATGTGGCGCACTCGGCTGCAGTGATTTTGTCGTGAGATCCGGGCTCTGGCGCGAACTGTGTGAATGATCTTGAATGGCGCTTAGGCATCGTGCCAACCGGAGGAGGCAGGTTGCGCGCCAAGATCAAGTGGCGGGACGGCGAAGGTGGCCACCTTGTCACCTGCGAAGAGGAGTTCCGGCACGCACTCGCGGAGGCAGAACAGGACGCCGCCCGCCTGCCATTGATCGCTGAGGTGACTCTCGATGATGGCGACTGCCTGGCCATCGGGCTCGGCCGTGAGGTTTCAGTGTTGAGCTACGTGGGCGCATCCAAGATGCCGCCGTACCTCAGCAGCCCAGGGTCGGCGCGGGCGCGAGACGGTGAAGGCGTGGTGTTCCACTACTACGGGCACTGGTAAGAGTTCCCTCCACCGGCCGCGGTGCCAGTGGAGGAGGCTGTCGATGCAGTTCGCTACTTCTGCGAGCATGGCGAACTGTCCCCGCTGATGAACTGGGCCGAGGTGTAAGCCTTTCCGCCTCGAAGGTTGATGGGGTGCAGCCAAGGTACGACCAAAAGGGGCCAGTAGGGTGATCTTGGGCTGAGTTTCAGCAGTTCAGCGCCCCATGCTTGCGTTGCTGTCATGGAGCCGCATGGTGATGGCCAGGCCGGGGGTGGCTAACGTTCGGCGAGAGCCAGTGAGGAGAGCAGAAGCGGTGCTCAAACGACCTGCGGGCGCCCGGATTGCCGTTGCCACCGCGCTGGCCGTCACCGCGGTGGCCGGGTCAGCCGTCTGGTATCTGACCCGGCCGGACGGGCCGGCCCTCGAACCACGGTTCGCGGCGGACCTGATCAGTCACGTCACCCCCCTGATCGAGTCGAAGATGACAGCGGACTGGTCGACCCGGCCGGCCAGGATGGGCTGCGCGGTGAAACCGGTCGGCACCACCCCGGCCGACGCCGACACGATCGCCGAGGTGCAGGCCGTGTACGTCTGGGCCGGCTGCCAGACCCTCACCCCCGAGGGCACCGCCACGATCCTGCCCATCGGCGTGCACCTGACGCCCGCGGTCACCTTCGACATCCCGACCGACGCCGACTGGGGCACCGGTCAGGTCACCAGCATGTTCCCGGAACAGTTCCACGACCTGCTGCTGCAGGGCGAGCACCCCGCCGGGCTGGAGGCCGCGATGAAACAGAGGGTCCGAGAGCTGTCCTGAGCACCGGCAGTGGCCGGGACCGTCCACGGCCTTTTTCAGGACTCGATACCCAGCACCGGAAGACACTGCTGCACCCCGCTCAGCGTGATGTCGTCACGGCGATACACCATCCGGGCCAGGTCGAACCGGTCGGTGATCTCGGCGCGGGCGGCGGCGGCGAGCCGGGCCCGCTCGCCGGGGTGCTGGGCCAGGCGTAGCAGCGCGTCGGCGATGCCGCGGGCATCACCCGCGGATACGCGGTCCGCTCGATCGACGCCACGCCAACCGCCCCCGACCCATGAAGATCAACCCATATGGATCGAAGAACGTACCAGCAGCATCAACCCCGATTGCCACCAGCCTCCAAAACAGCCCCAAGGCCCGCGACCTGCGGAAACTCAGCTCAAGATCGGCCTACTGCCCCTTTTGGCCGTACCTTGGTTGCGCCCCTTGATGAGCGCGGCCGTCTCCCCGCCTCGGCCGTAGCCAGCGCCGTTTGTTAGGCGAGCAGGACTCGCTTACGAAGTAGATCGAAGCCGGCTCGGCCATACATCTGCCGTTTGATCATCTTGATCCGGTTGACGTTGCCCTCGACCGGTCCGGAGCTGAAGGGCAGGCTCAGCCCGGCGGTGACCGCGGCAATGTCGGCGTTCAGACCGGTGGCAAAGCGGCTTATCCCGGGCAATGCGGCCTAATCGGCCGCGATGATCCACGCAGCGAGGCGCTCACCGTGTAAGTGGGTCATCATGTCGGCGAACGAGCGGACCAGTTCAACAGCGGATTCCAGTTCTGGGCAGCGGCCGAGGATCTTCCAGAGTTGTTCGGTGTCGCGGCTGACGAGGTTGTCCGGGTGTCGGCAGATCCATCTGGTGACCTGCAGCACTGACGGCGGACGAGGCAGGCTCGTCAGGTCGGGTCTGCTGCGGTACTGCT
Source organism: Actinoplanes sp. NPDC023801 (assembly GCF_040639655.1). NCBI lineage: Bacteria > Bacillati > Actinomycetota > Actinomycetes > Micromonosporales > Micromonosporaceae > Actinoplanes > Actinoplanes sp. NPDC023801. The sequence goes on from NZ_JBFAAI010000028.1 coordinate 10,276, forward strand.
CGACGAACTTGCGGACGATCGCGTAGCTGCCGCCGAAACCCTGCTCGGTGATCTCGCGGTAGAGGACACTTGCCTTGAGACACCCATCGCCGATGCGCCGGGCCAGATAGTGCTTGAAAGGGTCGACCAGGCTCGGCCGTGGTTTCTGTCCGACGACCAGTTCCTGCCAGGTGGCGGCGTGGGCGTACTTCGATACGGTTCGGTGCGACCAGCCGAGATGCCGGGCGATCTGCCGGAAACCGGCACCCTGCGCCAGCAGTTCGTGGACCAGGGCGTGATGGGCCCGGCGGCGTTCGGCCATCGCCCCGGTCGGCGCGGCGTCCGCCGTCTCAGCAGGCTCACCGAAGTTCGTGTCGGCGGGCTCGGCAAGGCAGCTCTTGTGCCGGGCGACGCATTTCTCCACGGCTGTGGCCAGGTTCTGCCAGAGGTGAAATCGGTCCGCGACCTGCACCGCTTCCGGCGCCGCAGTGCGAGCTGCCTCCGCGTATGCCGAAGCCCGGTCCCGGCAGATTACCGCCGGCTTCGTGTGCTCCTGCAGCCACGCCGTCACCGGCTCAGCATCGCGTCCCACCAGTACATCCACGACCTTGCGCGTCTCGCAGTCGATCAGCACGGTGCCGTAGTTGTGGCCACGCTTGATCGCGAAATCGTCGACCCCGAGCACCGCGATGTCACCGATGGGCGGGTCGGGCAACGCACGAACCAGCCGAAGGAGGCGATCACGGCCGGTCGGCATGCCCAACGTCCTGGCCAGCCGGGCACCTGCCCGGCCGACGAGCGCGAGCCCGATCGTCGTCAGCATCCGCCGGAGCCCTTCGCTCATGCGTGACCAGCGGCGAGTCAGGCCATCGACCTGCTCGACGAAGGTCTTGCTCCGGCATCCGGAGTTATCGCAGAAGAACCGTCGCACTTTCAGCAGGATCCGGACCAGCCGCCCTGCCATCGGCGAATCGGCCAACGTCCGCCGATACCGCGAATGGACTCGGGACGACGACTTCGAGCAGGCAGGGCATGCCGCCACCTCACCACGCACGGCGGCCCTGAGCAGCACAACGGCGCCGGAGTGCACCTCTTCGATCTTGATGTCGGCGAGGTGAGGAAGGAGTTGCTCGACAGTGTCACACAGCCGGACAACGACTCATCGTCCGACGTCTATCACACAGTTCGCGCCAGAGCCGAGATCCGGCACCAGATGTCGTTGAGTTTCGGCACCAGCGATGTCTCACCCATCTCGATGTTCGCGAGTTTGGGGCGCCGCCCTTCGGCGGCGCCAGGAACCCTGCCGTCGGCCACGAACCACTTACGCACCGTGACGGGTTCGAAAAGCGCGACGCGCCTTGTCCGTGGCATGAGGGGGACTGGTCAGAAGGTGTCGTGGCTTCAGATGGTGAGGGCATCGGCAAGGCCCTGCACGGCTTGGCGTACTCGGATGGCACCGATCTCGGCGGCCACGGCGTGCACGTGTTCGGCGGCGAGGGCGGCCAGCAGGGTGTGCGCGTCGGCCTCTGGGTCATCGCGTTTCTGCAGAAGCAGCGAGACGTGCCGGTGCCAGAACCGGTATGCGCCGATCCGGTAGCGCGCACCGGGCGAAGCGGTCTCCGACATCCGTATCAGTGGCAGATGGGCCAGCAGGTAGTCGAGGTAGGCCGCCACGAAGGCCCGCAACCGTTTGCGTGAGCCTGGGTCGTCGTCCGGCGTGCCCGGTCCGAGCGGTGCCGGACCGAACAGGATCGCCTCTTGCAGGCTGCGCTCCTGTTCGTCGAGCAGGGCGACGGCCAGTCCTGCCTTGTCGCCGAAGCGGCGAAACAGCGTGCCCTTGCCCACGCCGGCCGCGGCGGCGATCGCGTCCATGGATACCGCCTCGATGCCGTGTTGGCGGAACAGGGCCGCCGCTGCGTTCAACACGGCGGCGCGGTTACGAGCGGCGTCGGCCCGCTCGGCGGGCGGTGAGCTGCACAACATCAAGAGTTCTTCTGACGGCCTGGCGGAACCGGACTGCGGTCCGCTAACGTCTCGAGGCATAACTGGACTGTAGTCCGATTACTTGGAGGATGCCATGACCGCCCTCATCACCCGCGAACAGCTCCGCGCCGAAATCGACGCAGGTACCGTCACCGTCATCGACGCCCTCGGCGGCGACTACTACGCTCAGCAGCACCTGCCCGGTGCCATCGCGCTGGTCGAGGCCGACGTCGCGGACCGCGCCGGCACGCTGCTGCCCGACCGCGGCGCGCCGATCGTGACCTACTGCTCGAACCCGGCCTGTCCGAACAGCCAGCGGGTAGCCGACAAGCTCACCGCCCTTGGCTACACCAAGGTGCGCAAGTACCGCGAAGGCATCCAGGACTGGGTGGCCGCCGGCCTGCCCGTCGAGTCCAGCCAATTCGCCGGCTGATCGACACCGGCCGTGCGGGAAGGTCACGTCTATTCCTGGCCTCCCGCGCAGCCGGTACGCCACCAACAAGCTCTGAATCTGCGCCATGGCCCGCACCACAAGACGCCACAGGCGTCCCTCATCGGCACGGGCGTGCATCCACCCGCCATCGGCGGCCTCGATGGGCATCAACACAGAGTTACTAACTGGCCAGACGCCGACTGATCGCTGGTTCAGCCATGGTCAACAATTGGCGCTCGTTCTCATGAACGTTCGCGCGGGCCGACCAGCGAGGTGGCGCCGAAAGTGACACCACTCTCGTCATGGCCGTCTGCGCGGCACTGCTGCTGACAACCGCCGTGACGGGGTGGCTCTCACCGACCCTGCGGATCGCGTCCACGCAGCCCCGGCCGTAGCGCGTGAAGATAGCGGCGCCGGTAGAACCGCTGCGCGACAAGCAGAATCGGAAAAGCCGGCCACCAGCGCCCAGGGGACGGTCGGGTCAACGATCGAAGGGTGAACCGAACCTCACCGTCCGGATCCCGATGAACGATGAACGCCTCCTCGCCACTCACCGGATGCCCAGGAAGAGTCCCGTAGGCAAACCCGCAGCGCATCGGCTCGTCGACGACAGCCGTCACCCGAACCGGCTCCCGGATCCGAAACGGCCCGAACACCGCCGTGAGCCGATAGTCGCAGCCCGTGCGCACCCGAAGGTCACCCGCGGCGGCCGTGACGGCGAACCCGCTACGGATCTTGACCTGCCAGTTCAGGACAGCCCGCGCCGCCTCGTCCCAGCACCGCGTGCCGTGACCGACAGTGACCGTCGCAGTATGGCGGCGGTAGCCTCCCGGACGTTCCCCCCAGGAGTCGTCGGCCGGACGAGTCAGTCCCGCCACCCCATGGTTGAATCCGCCGCTGCCGTCAGGACGCCACCATCGGGATCCGGCTACGCAACGCATCACCGAACCGGACCGGCTGAGGGCCATGCGGCCCCACCCGCCGGACGATACCCGTCCGGAATTCTGCGCACTCCCCTTCATGAACTAATGTTCCGTCGTGCAGCGGACCGGCGGGCCGGAAGCCGGCACATTGACCCGGCAGCCCTTGGAGTCACATTGGCCGACAGCCCTCGTGGGCATTGAGCCGGTAGCCCTTGGGAGCCGTCCAGGTTCAGATTGGCATGATCGAGTTCTTACAGTTCAAGACACGAGTTCGGAACAATTTGATGCATGGGACAGGCGTCGTTGTTCAGCAGGTCAGAAATCGCAGCGATGCGCGATCGGACCGCTTCGCGCAACTATTCGGCCCGTGGGGAAGAGTCTCGCCGCGAGCATGAGAGACAACGCGCGTGGGGCTTGCAACGCCGCCATGCAGAGAAGCTGAAACGCCTCCGGCAAACACGGCCGGCGCCGGTGACAACACCCGGAGTGGCACCGGCAGGTCACCGCAGGTGCAGGCCCGCCTCTGACTACACGGCCGTCTCGCACGGGTCCGCCGTCACCTGCCATGGTGCGGTCACCGGTGACGGACCGGAGGCGGTACATCCGGAACCGCACAACGTTCCCTCGCCGTCGCCCTCGTCATCCCCGGAGCCGCAGTTGTCTTCTCCGCCATCCCGAAACGTTCTCTCAGCTCGGGCGCCGGGGCGTATGCGGCTGTCGCTCTCAGACCCGCTGGGCGATTCCTCGGCTCGGGCACCTCGGCGTATGCGGCTGTCGCCCTCATGCCCGCTGGGCGATGCCCCGGCTGGAGCACGTCGGCGTAGGCGGCTCTGGCTCGTTACCGCTTGCCCGGGTGCGGGTCTCGGGCAGCCAGGCCCCCTACGTGAACCCTCGACTCTCACACCTCCGTGGCGGCTACCGCCCTCCAGTCGGCTGGGTGCTTCCGTCGGCTCAAACACCTCGGGATTTGCGCGTTCACTTCCGGCATCGCTGAAGCTGCTTTCCGTGCTGAGGCCAGCATCCGGGGCGAGAACACTATCGGTCTGCCGCGGGGCCAACGACTATGCATCCAGGTGGGCGGTCAGGCCGCCGCCGTCTGAGCAGCGGACGAAGGCGACACGAATGCCACCTTCGACTTCTGCTGGTGGGCCTGCACCGCGACGGTCGGTGAAGCGACCCCTGATGTACACGCGGTTACGACGCAGTGGGCCCTTGACATCTATCGGAGCGGATCTGCCCGCAGAGGTGCGGCGGCTGAGCGGCTGCGGGAATGGCAACGGACTGACCGAATCACCCGAGGTAGCCCGCGTTACACCGGCGCACGACGCAGCACCCGGCGACTTCCTATAACCGGACGCGGTGGCGCCCTTTACAGCGAGGGGCATTCACCGCGACCAGTGTCCATCCTGCTCACCATTGCTCGGCATCACTAGCGGGGATCCGCAACAGGAAGAATGCCGCTAAATGCAAGTTATGCGAAGACTCGTCGGCAACTCCGGAGGTGACGAACTGACGACTGGTCATGCACAACTCTCGGGGGTAGCGGCATCTGTAGGCGCACGGTTGAGCGACCTGGACGAACGGCATCTCTCGACGATAGAAGGCCCATCGCGGGCTGCTTCAAGCTGTTGGCCGATCCTTTCTCCTGCAGGCCAGGTGGAAGAACAGGGGAGTAATTCGATCACTCCGCGGGTCGTCTTGCCCAACCGATACTGCACCCTCATATTGTTCCGGCCGATTCTGCACCTTCATGGCTTTCGCAAGCCGCCGCGGGCGGCCTCCGTCGTGGGGTTGGCGCCGTTGGCTGTCGGTGTCCCCCGCTTATAACGCACTGCATAACACCACCGCTATAGCATCCTAGGAATCTAGGTGGGAGTCGTCGGACGGCAGGTGACGCAAGAGGCGATCACGACTTCAGAGCTTCGGCTGACAGAACGACCGCCGCAACAGTCAGCGCCGACGCGGGCGGTTTCTGCTGGCCGATTCGATTGTCATGCTCGAGGACGGCGCGCTCACCGCTGCGGAGGGCGGCCGGACCCTGTATCCGGGGAACTGGAAAAGCCGGGTGGACGTGGCGCAGTTCCTCGGCTCCTGCCCGTCTCCCGCCGTCTGCAAGACGCATGGCGGCCGGTCATCGGGTGCGTGGCAGCGGCGGGCCGTGGTGCGCCGGGCGGTCGGACAGGCGGTGCTCGGCGGTGTACAGGGCCTCGGTCACCAGGCGGCGTACGTGGGTGTCGGCCAAGGCGTACAGCTGGCGGCGTCCGTCCCGGCGGACCCGGACGACACCGGCCAGGCGCAGCTTGCCGAGGTGCTGGGAGACGGCAGGCCGGGCGGCTCCGACCGCTTCGGTCAGCGTCGTCACGTCCTGTTCGCCGTCGAGCAGGCTGGCCGCCAAGCGTAGCCGGGTGGCGTCGGACAGCATCGCCAACAGGGTGGTTGCCGCCTCGACTAGGCCGTCGCTCAGCACTTGTTTCTGCAGGTCACTGGCATTTGCAACGTTGTCGCGTGCGCGCATGAGCACATATTATGCCGACCATGGGCCATGACGCACGCCACGAGCACGGCGCCGGGGGCAGGCGCGGACACGAGCGGGGAACCCGGCACGGACACGAACATGAAGTGGCGGACGGACATGGACGCCAGCACGCAACTGAGGACCGGCACAGAGCCGGAGCCGCAGACGGATATAGCGGCGGACACCAGCAAGAGCACGGAGCGAGGAACGTGCATGAGCACGGAGCCGGGCAGAAGCACGGAGCCGGGCACGAGCACAAGGACGAACGCGGGCCCGGGCACGCAGCCCGACACGAGCCCGCAGCCGGGCATGGGCACGGAGAGGGACGCCGGCGCGGGCTGGTGCATCGGCTGCGGCACATGGTCACGCCGCATTCGCATGACAGTGCCGACAAGGTCGACAGTGCTCTTGAATCGTCGCGGGACGGGCTCCGGGCTTTGTGGATCTCGTTCGTCGTGCTGGGTGTCACGGCGTTGCTGCAGGCACTGATCGTGGCGTTCTCGGGGTCGGTGGCACTGCTCGGCGACACGCTTCACAATGTGGCCGACGCGCTCACGGCCGTACCGCTGGGGATCGCCTTTCTGCTCGGTCGGCGGGCTGCCACCCGGGCGTACACCTACGGGTTCGGCCGGGCCGAGGACCTGGCGGGCGTCGTCATCGTCCTGGTCATCGCCGGGTCGGCGGCAGCTGCCGGATGGTTCGCGGTGGAGCGGCTGCTGAGTCCGCAAACGATGACTCACCTGCCGTGGGTGTTCGCGGCGGGGCTTGTCGGGTTCGCCGGCAACGAACTGGTCGCCCGGTACCGGATCACCGTGGGCCGGCGGATCGGTTCGGCCGCGCTGGTGGCCGACGGGCTGCACGCGCGGACCGACGGGTTCACCTCGCTCGCCGTGGTGCTGGCCGCCACGGGTGCCGGGCTGGGCTGGCGCTGGGCCGACCCGGTGGTCGGGCTGATCATCACGGTGGCGATCACGTTCGTGCTCAAGGATGCCGCCCGTGAGGTCTACCACCGGCTGATGGACCGGGTCGACCCGGAGATCGTCGAGCGGGCCGAACGTGAGCTGCGCACCGTTCCCGGCATCCACGACGTGTCCGCGCTACGGATGCGCTGGATCGGCCACCGGCTGCACGCGGAGGCCGGCATCGTCGTCGATTCGGGGCTCACGCTGATCGCCGCGCACGAGATCGCCGCCGATGCCGAGCACCAGCTCACGCACCGGGTGCCCCGGCTGACCGGGGCCACCGTGCACGTGGATCCGGAAAGTCATCCGGGCGACCGGCACCACGGTGAGCTGTCCCACGCGCGGCGCCGGTGAGCCGTCAGGAGGGCGTGACGCGGTAGACGGCTCCGGCGTGGTCATCGCTGACATAGAGCGCACCGTCCGGGCCCTGGACCGCCATCACGGGACGGCCCCAGCGGGAACCGTCGTCGTTCTGGAAGCCGGTGAGCAGCGTCTGCTGCACGCCGAGGGTGCCGCCCCGCCAGGCGAAGAACGAGACCTCCGGCGGTCGGGGCGGGTTGCGGTTCCACGAGCCGTGGATGCCGACGAGCGCGCCCGGCCCGTACGCCCCGGGCAGTCCGGGATCGGTGACGAAGCTGAGCCCGAGCGGCGCCGAGTGTGCGCCCATGCCCTGCTCGACCGGGGCCAGCTTGTCGCAGTCGAGTTTCGCGCCGTCGGCGTTCAGCTGGATGTCACGCACGAACGGCCGCCGGGTGTAGTTCAGCGGTGAGTCCGGAGCGCCGGGTTCCACGTCGGCTTCCGAGTTGCAGTAGGGCCAGCCCAGGTCACGCCCCTGGGTCAGCCGGGCCAGCTGCTCCATCGGGTGGTCGTTGACGTACTTCTGCATCACCTTGCCGGCGTCGGAGTCGCCGTCGCCGTCGTAGTCCTTGGCGTACGGGAACCCGATGTTGTCCCGATGGTTGACGGCGGTCCACACCGCACCGTCGGGGTCGATGGCCAGCCCGGTGCCGTTGCGGACGCCGCGCGCGAACGTGGTGGGCTTGCCGCCGCCGGCCGGCGCCCGCAGGATGGAGGCCCGCTCCGGGGTGGCGTCACGGTCCTCGGCCGACACGTTGCCGGTCGACCCGACGGAGACGTAGATGCTGCCGTCCTCGCCGATGGCGACGCTCTTGAGCGCGTGCGAGTAGGCGCCGCGCAGCTCGGGGCTCTTGGCATCCGGCAGCCCGTCGACGACGATCTTCCGGCCGGTGACCTGCCCGCCCCGGTAGGTGTAGGCGTTGACCTGATCACTTTCGGCCACGTACAGGGTGTCGCCGTCGAACGCGAGCCCGTGCGGCTGGTTGAGGCCGCTGATCAGCGTGCGCTGGGCCGGGACCGTGTCACCGTTGCCGGGGGTGAGCGCGATGACGTCACCGAACTTGGGCCGGGACACGAGCAGCTGCCGGTCCGGGGTCCAGGCGAGCAGGCGGGCCTTGTCGACCCGGGCCCACACCGTGACGGTCCAGCCGGGCGGGGCCTGGATCCGGCGTTCGGAGTCGAACGGGCCGGAACCGGTGCCGGCCAGGACGCGCACGGTCGTCGCCGTCAGCTCCGGTGCCTGCTCGGGGCTCGCCGCCGCCGGTGCGGACGCCGCCGCCGGGGGCAGCGGGACACCCCGTTCCTCGGCGGTGCAGGCTCCCATGGTGAGCAGCAGGCTCGTGGTCAGCACGCCGCGCGTCATCGTTCTCACCGGTGCATCTCTACCCATCCGTGAGCCCGGCCGCAACCCGGCGTGCCGATCGGCCCCGGTATCGGCTTGCGGGCGGTCGCACGGAGGTCGCCGGATCCGGCCGGGAGGTGTTACCGACCGCATAACGTCTGGTAACGGAGGGCTACGCAGCCGTCGGGAGCGGGTTAGCCTGCAGGGATGATCCACCGTTTTCCGGGTGGCCGGTGATCGGCGCACGACGCACCACACGGCGCGGCGATCTGCCGCTGCCGGTGCCTCGCCGGTCGCCCGATTCGGCGGCGACGGTCCTGCGGGCGATTCTCGATCACGGGCCGGTCGCGCGGAGTTCGATCGCGCGGGTGACCCGGCTGTCGGCGGCCACCGTCAGCGGCGTGACGGCGTCCCTGATCGATCAGGGACTGGTCCGGGAGGCCCCGGAGGCGGTAGGCCGTACCGGCGTCGGGCGGCCGCACGTACCGCTGGATGTGGACGCCGACGCGGTGGCGGTCGTCGGGGTGCACGTCGCGGTCCCCCGGGCCACGGTGGCGCTTCTGGATCTGCGCGGCCGGGTGATCGCGCAACGTCAGGATCCGCACGGACGACGAGATCCGGCCGGGGTGCTGGAGGCGCTGGCGGCCACGATCGCCGGGGTGCGCCGGGAGCACGGCCGGCGGCGCCGGATCCTGGGAGTGGGGCTGGCCACCGGCGGCTGGGTGGATGCGGCCGGCGGCCGGGTGGTCGAACATCCGGCGCTGGGCTGGCGGGACGTGCCGGTCTGCGCGGCGCTCGCCGCGGCCACCGGTCTGCCGGTACGGGCGGACAGCAACTCGCGGGCCCTGTTGCGGGCGGAGCAGCTGCTCGGGGCCGTCGCGGAACGGGCGCGGCAGAGTGCCGTACACATGTTCGTGGGAAATGTGGTCGATGTTGCTTTCGCGACCGGCGGCGTGGTGCATCAGGGCCCCCGGTCGGCTGCCGGGTCGGTCGCCCATCTGCCGGTGGACGGGTGCGACCTGCCGTGTTCGTGCGGCCGGGTCGGGTGCCTGCAGGCGGCGGTCGGTGAGAAGTCGCTGGTGCGGCGGGCTCTGGCGACGGGGCTGATCGACCGGCCGGAGATCGGCGCGCTCGTGGACGCGGCCCTCGCCGGGAGCGCGGGGGCACTGGCGCTGCTGCGGGAGCGGGCCCGCCTGGTGGGCCGGGCGGCGGCACTGCTGCTGGATCTCTTCGATCCGGAGGTCCTGGTGGTCGCGGAGGCGGGCGCGAACCGGGTACCGGCCTGCCTGGAGACGTTGCGCGCGGAGGTGGAGGCGGCGTCGTCGGCGGGTGCCGATGTGGCGGCGACCGTGCACGCGTCGAGCTTCCCGACGCACGTGCTCGCGGTCGCGGGCGGCGCCGTCGCGCTCGATCACGTCTACGCCGCTCTCTGAGCAAGCCTTCTACCAGGGATTACTTATTTCAGTGCGGTGCAATATTGCCTCTTAAACCTAGCGGGATAGTATGAATTGACAGCACGCACCGCTCGAACGGAGTCCCGCCATGACCGTCATCGTTTCCCGGTCCTCATCGGTCGACGCCGCCCTGTTCCGTCAGGTGTTCCGCCGTCACGCCGCCGGTGTGGCGATCGTGACCGCCGACGCCGGCCGCGGCGCCGCCGGCGTCACCGTCACATCGCTCGCGTCACTGTCGGCCGACCCGCCTCTGCTGTCGTTCAGCATCAACGCGACCGCCTCAGCCTGGGAACACCTGCGGGACGCCGACACCGCTGTCGTGCACCTGCTCGGCGCCGGACACGCCGACGCGGCACGGACCTTCGCCACCAGCGGCATCAACCGATTCGGGGCGCCGACCCGCTGGCGGCGGCTGCCCACCGGCGAACCCGTCCTGGACGACGCCGCCGCCTGGCTCCGCATCGTCATCGAGCACCGGCACCCGGCCGGCGGATCCCACCTGGTCATCGGCCGGGTCGAGGAGGCCGGACTCACCGAGCACGGCGCTCCCCTGCTCTATCACGACGGCGACTTCCACACCCTCTGAGAAACCCCGGCAGAAGAGGAAACCACCCATGATCAGTACGTCCCGCAAAGCTCTGATCGCCGTGCTGGCCACGGTTCTGGTCACCACCACGGCGTGCGGCGGCAGCGAGGAGGCCGCCACCAAGCTGGAGCTGTCCGCCGCACTCCCGGACAAGGTGACCGGCGGCACCACACTGCGTCTCGGTGACCCGCAGCTCCAGGCGCTCATCGGGGCGTCCGGTCTGGACAAGGACCTCGACGACGCCGGGATCACCATCGAATGGGCCAACATCAGCGGCGGGCCGCAGAGCATCCAGGCGTTCCGGGCCGACAAGCTCGACTGCAGCGCGGTCGCCGACATCCCGTCGTTGTTCGCGGCGTGGACCGGCACGTCCACGAAGATCGTGTTCCAGTCGGTGACGGTCGACCCGCTCGAGCACCCGTTCTACAAGCTCGGCGTGGCACCGGGGGTGAGCGTCAGCTCACTGGCCGACCTGCGCGGCAAGAAGATCGCCTACAGTGCCGGCCAGGCGCAGGGCGCGCTGGTGCTGCGGGTGCTGCAGAAGGCCGGCCTCAGCCAGAAGGACGTGCAACTGGTCGAGCTGACCAGCACCGGTGACTCCTACGTGACCGCACTGGGCAGCAAAGCCGTCGACGTCGCGCCGATCGGGGCGCAGAACATCAAGCTGTACGAGGCGAAGTACCCGGGCGCCAGCTCGATCTACACCGGGATCCGCGACGACGCGTCCACGCTGTACTGCCTGACCTCGGCCGTGGAGGACGCGGACAAGGCGGCGGCTCTGAAGGTCTACGTGGGCGTACGGACAAAGGCTCTGCTCTGGTCCAACGACCACCCGGACGAATTCGCCAAGGCCTACTACCAGGACACGCAGGGGTTGAGCGAGGCGGACGCCAGGGCGGTCGTGGAGATCAACGGCGACAAGGCCATCCCGGCGACCTGGGACGCCGCGATCACCCGCCTGCAGGAGACCGCCGACCTGCTCGCCAAGGAACAGAACCACGAGAAGCTCGACGTCAGCACGCTGATCGACCGCCGCTTCGAGAAGGTGCAGGCGGACGCCGCCGGCGCGAAGGTCGTCACGGGTGACGCCGCATGACCGCCACCCTGCACACCGCACCGGTCCCCGTCGAGGACACCACCGACCGGCGGGTCGTCCGCCGCCGTCTCGGTCCGGGCCACCGTATCCCGTTCGCGTTCTGGATCGGCCCGTTCCTCGCCCTCGCGGTCTGGAGCATCGGGTCCGCGACCGGAGTGATCAAGCCGGCGATCCTCTCCGCGCCGTGGGACGTGGTGATCGCGTTCGAGGACCAGCGGGTGAACCACGACCTGCTCGGCAACGTGCTCTCGTCGCTGGAGCGGTCGGCGATCGGCCTGTTCCTGGGCGTGACCACCGGCGCGGTGCTGGCGGTGATCTCCGGCCTGTCCCGGCTCGGTGAGTCGCTGATCGACGGGCCGATCCAGATCAAGCGATCGGTGCCCACGCTGGCGATCATCCCGCTGTTCATCGCCTGGTTCGGCATCGGCCAGGAAATGAAGATCATCACGATCGCGCTGATCAGCATGGTCCCGATCTACATCCACACGCACAACGGGCTGCGCGGCATCGACGGCAAGTACGCCGAGCTGGCCGAGACCATCGGCATCGGCCGCGGCGAGTTCATCCGGCACATCGTGCTGCCCGGCGCGCTGCCCGGCTTCCTGCTCGGCATGCGTTTCGCGGTGACGTCGTCGCTGCTCGGCCTCGTGGTCGTCGAGCAGTACAACGCGATCTCCGGCATCGGCCACATGATCACCCTGGCCGAGCAGTACGGGCAGACCGACGTGATCGTGGTCGGCCTGGTCATCTACGGCATCTTCGGCTACTGCGCCGACAGCGCCGTCCGGCTCACCGGAAGGAAGGTGCTCGCATGGCGCAAGACACTCGAGGGCTGACGACGACCGAGTCGGCGGTACGGGTCCGGAACCTGCACCGCAGTTTCAACAAGAACGGTGGCGTGCTCAACGGGCTCGATCTGGACATCGCGCCGGGCGAGTTCGTGGCACTGATCGGCCGCTCCGGCACCGGAAAGAGCACACTGCTGCGGGCGCTGGCCGGCCTGGACCGCGACGTCGCCGGGTACGGGCGGATCGAGGTGCCGGACTCGGTGTCGGTGGTGTTCCAGGATTCCCGGCTGCTGCCCTGGAAACGGGTCCTGGACAACGTCATCTTCGGCCTGCGCGACCCGGACGCCGCCGAGCGGGGGAAGAAGGCACTGGCCGAGGTCGGGCTCGCCGGGCGGGAGCGGTCGTGGCCGTTCGAACTGTCCGGCGGCGAGCAGCAGCGGGCCTCGCTGGCCCGCTCGCTGGTCCGCGAGCCGCAACTGCTGCTGGCCGACGAGCCGTTCGGGGCGCTGGACGCGCTCACCCGGATCCGGATGCACGCCCTGCTGCGCAAGCTGTGCGAGGCGCACCAGCCGGCGGTGCTGCTGGTCACCCACGACGTCGACGAGGCGATCGTGCTCGCCGACCGGGTGATCCTGCTCGACGCCGGAGTGGTGCACACCGACGTACGCGTGAACCTGACACGCCGGTCCCGCTCGGACGCCGGCTTCGCCGAACTGCGCGCACTTCTTCTCGATCGGCTGGGAGTGGAGAATGAGTAGGGAACTGCACCTCAACGCGTTCCTGATGAGCGTCGGGCACCACGAGGCGTCGTGGCGGCTGCCGGAGAGCGACCCGCACGCCGGCTGGGACGTGAAGCACTTCCAGGAGCTGGCGCGCATCGCCGAGCGCGGCAAACTCGACTCGATCTTCTTCGCCGACAGCCCGGTCCTGCAGGGTGATCCGGGACGACGGCCGGCCGGCAAGCTGGAACCGACGGTCCTGCTGACCGCCCTGGCCGCGGTGACCGAGCGCATCGGCCTCATCGCGACCGCCTCCACCTCGTACAACGAGCCCTACAACCTGGCCCGCCGGTTCGCCTCGGTCGACCACGTGTCGGGCGGCCGGGCCGGCTGGAACATCGTGACCACGGCCGGCGCCGACGCGGCCCGCAACTTCGGTCTCGACGACGTGCCGCTGCACGCCGACCGCTACGAACGGGCTGCCGAGTTCGTCGAGGTGGCCACGAAACTGTGGGACAGCTGGGCCGACGACGCCGTGGTGGCCGACAAGGAGGCGGGCGTCCACGCCGACGCGGCGAAGGTCCGGGCCATCAACCATCGGGGCCGGTACTTCCGGGTGGACGGGCCGCTGAACGTCCCCCGTTCGCCGCAGGGCTACCCGCTTCTGGTGCAGGCCGGGTCGTCGGAGGACGGCAAACAGTTCGCCGCCCGGTACGCCGAGGCCGTCTTCACCGCCCAGCAGACGCTCGGCGAGGCGCAGCACTTCTACCGCGACCTGAAGCAGCGCGCCGCGGCGCTGGGCCGCGACCCGGACGGCATCAAGATCCTGCCCGGCATCGTGCCGGTGATCGGCGACACCGAGGCGCAAGCGCGGGAACTCGACGCCGAACTGGAGCGGCTGATCTCCCCGGAGTACGCGAAACGGCAGCTTGCCGAGCGCTTCAACCTCGACCCCGACGATCTCCACCTGGACCGGCCGCTGCCGGCCGACCTGCCGGCGGAGGACGAGATCGAGGGTGCGAAGAGCCGCTACACCCTGATCGTCGAGCTGGCCCGGCGGGAGAACCTGACCGTGCGCCAGCTGATCGGCCGTCTCGGCGGTGGTCGTGGCCACCGAACCTTCGCCGGTACGCCGGTCCAGGTCGCCGACACGATCGAGGAGTGGTTCGACTCCGGCGCCGCCGACGGCTTCAACATCATGCCGGCGGTCCTGCCGTCCGGCCTGATCACCTTCGTCGAGAAGGTCGTCCCGATCCTGCGGGAGCGGGGCCGTTTCCGCAGCGAGTACACCGGCACCACCCTGCGCGACCACTACCGACTCCCCCGCCCCGCCAACAGCCTGGAGCTGAGCAAGGTATGACCCGGCAGCTGCACTTCAACCTGTTCCTGCACGACACCGGCCACCACGAGGCGTCCTGGCGGCTGCCGGAGAGCGACCCGCACTCCAACCTGTCGCTCGCCGCGCACCAGCACCTGACGCGGGTCGCCGAGGACGCCAAGTTCGACTCGGTGTTCCTGGCCGACAGCCCGGTGCTGTGGAGCGACCCGGCCCGCCGGCCGGCCGGCAAGCTGGAGCCGACCCTGCTGCTGGCCGCGCTCGCCGCCACGACCACCCGGATCGGGCTGATCGCGACCGCGTCCACGTCGTACAACGAGCCGTACAACCTGGCCCGCCGGTTCGCCTCACTGGACCACCTGTCCGGTGGCCGGGCCGGCTGGAACATCGTCACCACCGCCGGCGAGGCCGCCGCCCGCAACTTCGGGCTGCACGACCAGCCACTGCACCGGACGCGGTACGAGCGGGCCGACGAGTTCCTGCAGGTCTCCACCAAGCTCTGGGACAGCTGGGCCGACGACGCCGTGATCGCCGACAAGCAGTCGGGGGTGCACGCCGTACCCGACCGGGTCCGCCCCGTCGGCCACGAGGGGCAGTATTTCCGGGTCGAGGGCGCCCTGAACGTGCCGCGCTCGCCGCAGGGCCATCCGCTGCTGGTGCAGGCCGGATCGTCGGAGAACGGCAAGGAGTTCGCCGCCAGGTGGGCCGAGGCGATCTTCGTGGCCCAGCCGACGCTCGCCGAGAGCCAGGCTTTCTACGCCGACATCAAGCGCCGGGCCGTCGCGGCCGACCGTGACCCCGACCACGTGGTCGTCCTGCCCGGCATCGTCCCGATCCTCGGGGACACCGTCGCCGAGGCGCGGGAGCTGGAGGCCGAACTCGAGCGGCTGATCTCCCCCGAGTTCGCGATCGGGACACTGGCCACGGTCCTCGGGATCGACGCCGGACGGCTCAAGCTCGACGAGCACCTCCCGGCCGACATCCCGGCCGAGGACGAGATCGAGGGCCACAAGAGCCGCCGCACACTCATCGTGGACTGGGCGCGGCGCGACAACCTCACCGTGCGCCAGCTGATCGGCAAGCTCGGCGGTGGCCGCGGTCACCGCACCTTCACCGGTACGCCGGTGCAGGTCGCCGACACGATCCAGCACTACTTCGAGAACGGCGCCGCCGACGGGTTCAACATCATGCCCGCCGTGCTGCCGTCCGGCATCGAGGCGTTCGCCGCCACGGTCGTGCCGATCCTGCAGGAACGCGGCCTGTTCCGTACCGAGTACACCGGTACCACGCTGCGCGAACACTACGGACTCCCCCGCCCCGCCAACAGTCTTCTCACCGCTCAAGGAGCCCGATGACCATCCCCCTGCGCCCGTTCGGCCGTACCGGCGTCAAGGTCAGCGCCCTCGCGCTGGGCACCATGATGTTCGGCGAACGCGGCAACCGCGACCACGACGACAGCATCCGCATCATCCACCGGGCGCTGGACGCCGGGATCAACCTGGTCGACACCGCCGACGTCTACAGCCAGGGCGAGTCCGAGGAGATCGTCGGAAAGGCCCTGGCGGGGCGGCGCGACGAGGTCTTCCTGGCCACCAAGTTCCACGGGCAGATCGGTACGAGCCCGTTCCACTTCGGTAACTCACGGCGCTGGATCATCCGCGCGGTCGAGGACAGCCTGCGCCGGCTGCGGACCGACCACATCGACCTGTACCAGGTGCACCGGCCCGAGGAGGACACCGACTTCGACGAGACGCTCGGAGCGCTGTCCGACCTGGTCCACCAGGGCAAGATCCGCTACATCGGTACGTCCACGTTCGAGCCGTCGGCGATCGTCGAGGGCCAGTGGATCACCGAGCGGCGCAGCCGCGAACGGGTCGTCTCGGAGCAGCCGCCCTACTCGATCCTGGCCCGCGGCATCGAACGTGAGGTCCTTCCGATCGCCCAGAAGTACGGCCTCGCCGTGATCCCGTGGAGCCCGCTGGCGGGTGGCTGGCTGACCGGCAGGTTCCGCGCCGGCGGTACCCAGCCCGAGACCAGCCGCGGCGGCCGGCAGCCGGGCCGGTTCGAGATCGACGCTCCGGAGAACGCCGCCAAACTCGCGGCCGTCGAGGCTCTCGCCCTGCTCGCCGAACAGTCCGGCCTGTCACTGATCCACCTGGCGCTCGGCTTCGTCCTGGAACATCCGGCGATCACCGCGCCGATCATCGGTCCGCGCACGCTCGAGCAGCTCGAAGGCCAGCTCGGCGCCGCCGAGGTACGGCTGAGCCGGGACGTCCTCGACGAAATCGACAAGATCGTCCCGCCCGGCGTCACCCTGTCGGCTCGTGACCAGGGCTATCACCCGCCGGCACTCGAGCCCGACCGGCGCCGGCGGAGCGCGGCATGACCTACGAGTTCCTCTGGTACATCCCGAACACCGTCGAACCCGGACATCGCGGCGACGACGCGGTCGACGGTTACGGCACGCTCGACCACAGCGTCGACCTGGCCGTCACCGCGGAACGGCACGGCTGGTCCGGCGCGCTGATCGGCACCGGCTGGGGACGGCCGGACACGTTCACGGTCGCCACCGCGCTCGCCGTGCGGACCACCACGTTCCGGCCGCTCGCCGCGATCCGCCCCGGGTACTGGCAGCCGGCCCACTTCGCCAGCGCGGCCGCCACCCTCGACCAGCTCAGCGGCGGCCGCCTGCTGATCAACATCGTGAGCGGTCAGGACAATCTGGCCGCCTACGGCGACGTCGAAGGCGATCAGGCCCAGCGGTACGCCCGGACCCGCGAGTTCATCCGGATCGCGCGCCGGCTGTGGACCGAGGAGAACGTGACGTACGAGGGTGAGCACTTCCGGGTCACCGGTTCGACCGTGACGCCTCGTCCGTACAAGAATGGTCCCCGCCTCTATTTCGGAGGCGCCTCCCCCGCCGCCGAAACGGTGTCGGCGACCGACGCGGACGTCCAGCTCTTCTGGGGTGAGCCCCTGGACGGCATCGCCGAACGCATCGCCCGGCTGCGCAAGCTCAGCACCGACCTGGACCGTGAACTGCCGCCGCTCGAGTTCGGGCTGCG
This sequence comes from Actinoplanes sp. NPDC023801, assembly GCF_040639655.1. Taxonomy (NCBI): domain Bacteria; kingdom Bacillati; phylum Actinomycetota; class Actinomycetes; order Micromonosporales; family Micromonosporaceae; genus Actinoplanes; species Actinoplanes sp. NPDC023801. Next base: position 27,814 of record NZ_JBFAAI010000028.1, read on the forward strand.
CATCACCACGCTGGTGCGCGACACCAGCGAACAGGCATGGCACGACGCCGAGGCGAAGGTAGCCGAACTGGCCCGCTACCACGAGACGCACGGCGACCCGCTGCGCCGCCGCGCCGTCGGTCAGCAACGCCTGCTCGACCTGGCCGGACGCGGCGACGTGCTGGACTCGTGCCTGTACACGGCCCCCGGCCGGTACGGCGGAGGCGGCGCCGGAACCACCTGGCTGGTCGGCTCGGCCGACGAGGTGGCCGCGGCCCTGGGCCGGTACGCCGAGCTGGGCATCACGCACTTCGTGCTGTCCGACACCCCGTACAAGCGCGAGACGGCCCGGGTCGGCGACGCCCTGCTTCCCCGCCTCCGCGCCGCCGCGCCGGTCGGCTGAGAACCGCGGGCGGCCCGGTTCCCCACCGGCCCGGCCGCCCGTCGACGCGCCGCGGCAGGTGAACTACTTCCCGGCCGCGGCCGTGAGGATCTCCGTCACCACCTGGTCGGCGGCCGACGGGCGGCCGTGGGTGGTGGCCGCCTGGGCGAGGGCGGCCCGGCGCTGCGGGTCGGCCAGCAGGGCGCCGAGGGTGTCCCGCAGACGCTCCGGGGTGGCCTCGTCGCCGTCGAGCATCACGGCGGCACCGTGCTGGGCCAGATGACGGGCGGTGATGCGCTGCTCGTCGCCGGCGGCGTGCGGGTACGGCACGAGTACGCACGCCTTGCCGAGGGCGGTGAGCTCGGCGACGGTGCCGGCGCCGCTGCGGGCCACGACGACCGCCGCCGCGGCGAGCAGGTCGGGCAGCTCGTCGTGGATGAAGTCGACGACCCGGTAGCGGGAGGCCAGGTGCGCGGGCAGGCCGGCCGCCACCTGCTGCATCTCGGCGTGGCTCAGACTGCCGCACTGGTGGACGATCTGGCAGTGCGGCAGCAGGTCCGGCAGCGCGCCGGCGAGCATCCGGTTGATCTGCTGGGCGCCGGCGGCGCCGCCGGTCACCAGCACGAGGGGAACGGCCGGGTCCAGCCCGTACGCCGCGAGGCCCTTGACCGGATCACCGGCGAGGACCGCCGGCCGGATCGGGTTGCCGGTGACGACGGCCCGCCGCCGGGCGCGTTCCGGCAGGTGCTCGAGCGATGCCTCGTGGCTGAGCAGGATGCGGGTGGCGACGCGGGCCAGGATGCGGTTCGCCAGGCCGAGGCTCAGGGTCTGCTCGTGCATCAGGTACGGCACCCGGAACAGGGCGGCGGCCAGCCCGATCGGCACCGACACGAAACCGCCGGTGCTGAGCACGACGGCCGGCCGGATCCGGGCGACGGTGAGGGCGGCCTGCAGGATGCCGAGCGGGATGCGGAACGCGTCGACGAAGTTGCGGGCCAGCTCGCGCGGGTTCGGCGAGCGGCGCAGCTTCCCGGTGGTGACGGCCCGGAACGGGATGCCGTTACGCTCGGCGATCTTCGCCTCGAGGCCTTCGGCGACACCGACCCACAGCAGTTCGGGCGCGGTGCCGGTCGCGGCGAGCCGGGCCTGCAGGGCGTTGATCGTGGTGAGAGCGGGGTAGGTGTGCCCGCCGGTCCCACCACCGGTGACGATCATGCGCAGCGAATGCAGGCGCTGCGTGCTGTACAGGGACATACCGGGCCACTTCCAAGAATCGCTTTGCCTGACGGGTTCGACAGTCTAGTCACCCGGTCGTGGGACCACCGCCGGACACGAGGCCCGCAGCCCTGCCGGCTTTCACTGCGGCCGCGGTGCGGCACCGGCCGGCAGCCGCGCCTCGACGGTCCAGCCGCCGTCGGCGGAAGGGGCGGCGGTCAGGCGTCCGCCGAGTTGGAGGTCCGGGACCGGGCAGGCGGTGGTGGTCGCTACTGGACCGGCCGGGCCGCTGCCCGCCATCCCACTGCTGGATGACGGGCAGCACATCGACCGGGCCGGGCCGGCGCCTCAGGGCAGCGTCCAGCGCTGGTTCGCGCCGGCGAAGCAGTCCCAGATCTGCAAGCGGGTGCCGTTGGCGGAACTGTTGTTCTGCGCGTCCAGGCAGCGGTTGCTCACCGGGTTGCGCAGGGTGCCGTTGGACTGGGCCTGCCACTGCTGGGCGCCGGTGCCGTTGCAGTCGTAGAGCTGCACCAGCGAGCCGTTCGCGGTGCCCGCAGCGTTGACGTCCAGGCACTTGCCGAACGCCCGGACGGTGCCGTCGGTGCCGACCGTCCACGTCTGGGCGCCGGTGCCGTTGCAGTCGTAGAGCTGCACGGCCGTACCGTTGGCGCTGCTGGCTCCGGCGACGTCCACGCACTTGCCGCCGATGCCGGTGATCCGCCCGGTCCGCCCGGTCGGCGGGTTCGTCGGGCCACCACCCACGACCGTCTCATAAATGGCGCTGACCAGCGAGTTCGCTCCGGTGGCGTCCTGCGAGAGCTCCCAGTTCATGATGCCGCCGGCGTTGGCCATCGCCCACTGGGTCTTGCGGCGGATCGTCGGCAGGCCGTTGTAGCACTCGCCGGACGGGGTGCAGTCCCGGTTGGCGTTGGCCGGGTCCTGGGCGACCAGCTGGGCGTACGTCAGGTAGCCGGGCCGGCTGTAGAACGGCACACCGAGGACGGTCTTGGCCTTCGGCAGTCCGCGGTTCTTCCAGAAGTTGGCCGCGTTGATCGACCAGTCGTAGCCGGCGTGCGGGCTGCCTCCGTCGTACGCCATGATGTTGAGCCAGTCGACGTAGCCGAACACGGCCGGTTGTACGCCTTCGGCGGTGCCACCCTCACTCACGACCGCGGCGGTGAGCAGCTTGCCCTCGCTGTGCAGCGCCGTGCTGAGCTGCCCCATCAGGGCCGTGTAGTTGTTGGCCGAGGCGCCCGGGTCCGGGTACTCCCAGTCCATGTCGACGCCGTCGAGGTTGTACTGCCGGACCACCCCCATGACCGTGTTGACGAAGGTGGTGCGGGTGCCGGCGTTCGCGGCGAGGCTCTCGAAGGCCGAGTCGTTGCCGCCGTTCCAGCCGCCGATGGCGATCGAGACCTTCACATTGTTCTGGTGCCCCAGCGTGACGAGCTGCTGCAGTTTGGCGGTGTTCTCGATGGGCTGCAGCGTGCCGTTGGCGTTGGGCAGGGCGAACGAGTAGTTGATGTGGGTCAGCTTGGTGTACTGGACGCTGGTGACGCTGCCGGCCCATGAGGGCATGTAGCCGACGCTCTTGAAGCCGTTGGGCAGCACCGCGGCCTGGGAGACGCCCTGACCCGCGAGTGCGATCGCGGTTCCCGCGGCGGCGACCGTGAGCGCTGCCGCCACCGACGCCCACCTGCTTCTCCTGATGATCATGTTTTGGGACCCTTCGTGTCCGGCGTGGATCGACGCCGTGGGGATGACTGCGGGCGGCCAAATGTTAAGAAGGTTTACAAACAATCGTCAATATAAACGGGCGGTTCCGCAACAAAATGCTTTGTTACATCGGTCTTCGGGCGGGTGTTCCTCACGGTCCGGGGTGTGAGGAATCCACATCGAAGCGATGAGAACCGCGACTACCCCGGACCGGCGGCACGCCGAAGACTCGGGCCATGATGAAAGCGCTACTCGCCACCGTCCTGGCAGTCACGCCGGTCGCGACGGTCACCCGGCTCTCCCTGCCACCGCCCACCGGGCCGGCGAAGGTCGGCGTCGTCACGGCTCACCTCGTGGACCGGTCCCGGCCCGACCCCTGGGTCGCGACCGAACGGTTCCGCGAACTGATGGTCTCGGTCTGGTACCCGGCCCGCTCCGTCCGCGGGCATCAGCGCGCCGACTGGGTCACACCCGGCGTCGCGGCCCGGATCAACACACCGGACAGCGGATTCACCCTGCCGGTCACCCACGGTCACCTGAATGCCCCGGCTGCTGCCGGCAAGCACCCCGTGATCCTCTGGTCGCCCGGTTTCGGGATGGAGCGCACCAGCGGCACCGCCCTGGCCGAGGACCTGGCCAGCCACGGCTACGTGGTCGTCACCGTCGACCACACGCACGACGCCCAGTTCGTCGAGTTCCCGGACGGCCGGATCGCGACGAATGCGATCCCCCCGGTCGCGACGCCCGCCGAGGAGGAGCAGCTCATCGGCAAAGCCCTTGACGTACGGGTGACCGACACCCGTTTCGTGCTGGACCGGCTGCGGACGATGCCTCTGGCGCGGCACATGGACCTGTCCCGGGTCGGCATGTTCGGCCACTCGATGGGCGGGGCGGCCGCGGCCGGGACGATGCTGGCCGACCGCCGGATCAGGGCCGGGCTCAACCTCGACGGCAGCTTCGCCGGGCCCGTCCTGGAAGCCGGGCTCGACCGGCCGTTCCTGCTGCTGGGCTCCGAGTCGCACGACGGCGAGCAGGACGAGACCTGGACCCGGATGTGGGACAACCTGCGCGGCAAGCGCTACCGGATGGAGCTCGACGGGTCGGCGCACCTCTCGTTCAGCGACTTCCAGGTCCTGCTGCCGCAGCTCGGCCTGCCACCCGACCAGGTCGAACCGGCCGTCGGAACCATCGACGGGCCGCGGTCGGTCGCGATCCAGCGCGCCTACGTCCGGGCGTTCTTCGACCGGCACCTGCGCCACCGCGACGGCCGGCTGCTCGACCGTCCGTCACCCCGGTACCCGGAGATCCGCTTCCCCTGACCGTCCCCGCCCGCCGGACGTACCCCGGCGCGCGAGGTACGGCGGGCGGGTGTCTCAGCCTGCTTTGGTGACGGTCAGGGTGCTCACCGGAGTGGCGTTCAGGGCGTTCATGCGGGTGCTGACATTGCCCCACGTGCCGGCGGCGATCGAGGCGTCGCGCTCGGCGACCAGCTTGTCGTACGTCGCCCGGGTGATGCGGTCCAGGCGCAGCTGCCAGGCGGCGCCGGTGCCCTCGGGTTTCGTCGAACCGAGATAGACGGTGTACGGCGCGGCCACCCCGTCGTAGACGTCCACCTTGCCGTCCAGATAGCAGCGGCCGGCGACGCAGATCGACAGCGCCAGCACGGTGCCGGTGGCCGAGGCATCGGCGTTCGAGACGGTGAACGTGGCGTCGAACGGCCAGGACACCCGGCTCCTGGCGGCCGGGGAGCTGATCCTGGTCCGCACCACGGCGGCCTTCGTCGTGGTCGCGGTCCGGGCCGGCGTGGACGCGGGCGTCCTCGGGGCGCCGGGGGCAGTCGTCGACCGGGAAGGCGGGACAGCCGCGGACGACGGCTGCGCCGGTGGGGCGGCGGAGGCGGGCGGCTCGCGGGTGGTGCATGACTGCGGCGAGGTCGCGGCGCCGTCCGAACCGTACGAGGCGACCACCGCGAAGCAGTAGTCGACCGCCGGGTCGAGGTTGCGCACCTCGAAGGCGGTCACGTTCGCGGTGGTCTCGCCCAACGGCTGTGCGGCCCGGCCCGCGGGACCACCGGTGATCGTGAACGCGGACACCGACCTGTTGGCCGGGCTGTCCCACAGCACCATCACCGACGAACCGGCATCGTGCAGGGTCACCCGCGCCGGGGCGGCCTGGACGGACGATCCGGCGTCGCCGCCGGTACGCACGAAGATCGCCGTCACGGCCAGGGTCACCGCGACGACGGCGGCCCCGGCGGCCACCATCGACTTGCGCGACCGTGACCCGCCGGCCGGTCCGTGCCCCGACATGGCGGCCGGCACCATCGGGTCCGGCGCGGGAACGGTGCCGGACGGCGGGAACGGCACCGCTGCGGGAATCGGGCCCTGGTGAAGGGGGGCCGTCCCGGGCGGTGAGGGCACGGCCGCCGCAGCAGGAATCGGCTGGATGTCCCTGGCCGGACCGGCCTCGAGAACCGGACCGGCCTCACCGGCCGCGCCTGACGAAACCGCCGCGCCCGGCGAGGGGACCCGGGCCGGGGAAGGCGCCTGAACCGGCAAGGGTGCCGAGCCCGGCGAGGATGCCAGGCCCGGCGAGGATGCTGGGACCGATGAGAGTGCCGGGGCATCGGGACCAAGATAGGTGCGGGCGTGGATCACGGCCGGGTGGCCGGCGCCGAGCACGGACGGGCCGAGCTCCGCCACGCGGGTGAAGTTGGTGCGGGCCACGTGGCGGTTGGCCAGTTCCTCGGCGACGAGGCCGAGGTCGTACGAAAGCATGAGCATCAGCGGATCGGTGTCACCCAGCCGGATGCCGGCCTCGATGGCCTCCTCGAGGGTGCGCCGCGCCGCCATCGGGTCGTCGGCTCGCATCTGGACGTCGGCGAGCTGCCGCATCGTGGCGAGAAGTTCGGCGTCGCCCTGAGCGAGCTGTGCCCGGCCGATCTCGACGGCCCGTTCCAGCAGGGTCCGGGCCCCGTCCAGATCGCCCGACCGGGCAAGGGCTTCGGCACGCTGACGGGCTTGCGTAAAGGCGGAAGACTCGGGCACCCGAACATGCTGCCTGCAGGAGGCCCGCGGCACCAGCCCGCACCGGATTGAAAAGTCTCACTGATCACGGTGAGCGTTCCTCAATGGTCGGTTCCGAGAAGTACACCGCAGTCGGCTTCGTCGGCGATCCGGACACCGACGACCTTGTACTTGACACCGAACTCGTCGTGGAACCAGGTGCCGCCCGACTCGACGCACTCCTGTGTCCCGTCCGAGAACAGCAGCAGGGCCGCGTCGTCGACACGTGCGTTGTGGACCGCGTAGGCGTTCCGGCTGCGTACGCCGAGTATCTGAAAGTCCTCGGTGATCTGCTGATAGGAGGCTGTCGGTTTACGGGCGCCCCAGTCCTTGGCCGTCAGATAGAAGCAGACCTTCGGATAGTCACACCCGAACCCGGTCGAGGCGGCGGCCGGAGTCGTTCCGGCCAGCACCAGGCCGGAGGCGCTCATCGCGGTCGCGGCGCTGAGCGCCACCAGTTTGCGAAGCATTTCTGATCCCCGTTCTCGCGGTCGTATCTGTCGTCGCTGCCCGGGGGTGCAGTCGCCATCCATGCTGGCAGCCGCCGTGCGCCCGCGCGGCCGGGTCGTCGCGGCACTGCCCGGGACGGCCAGGCGGAAATACCTGAACGGCCAGGTCGGTTGGGTTGGCCGTGAACGCGGCCACGGTGGTGGTAATAGGCGGTGGACAGTCCGGACTCTCCGCCGGGTACCACCTGAAACGACACGGTTTCGGCAGTGCCCTCACCGACCCGGCCGGTGCGCGGACCTTCGTGATCCTCGACTCGTCACCGGGTGCCGGCGGCGCCTGGCGGGAACGCTGGGAGTCACTGCGGATGGGGACCGTGAACGGGATCTTCGACCTGCCGGGTTTCCCGAAACCGCCGCTCGACGAGGCCGAGCCGAGCCGTACGGCCGTGCCCCGGTACTTCGCGTCGTTCGAGGCGGCGTCCGGCCTGCCGATCGTGCGGCCGGTACGGGTGAACGCGGTGCGGCGCGACCCGGGTGGTGGCCTGATCGTCGAGTCGGGGAACGGGACGTGGGCCACCGAGGCGGTCGTGAACGCGACCGGCACGTGGGACAACCCGGTGCGCCCGCAATACCCGGGCGGGGAGACCTTCGCCGGGATCCAGGTGCACACCCGCGATTACGTGTCGGCACAACGCTTCGCCGGGATGCGGGTCGCCGTCGTCGGTGGCGGGATCTCCGCGGTGCAGCTGCTCGAGGAGATCTCGCGGGTGGCGACCACCGTCTGGTACACGCGGCGTGAGCCGGTCTTCCACGACGGCGACTTCACGCCGGAAGGGCTCGGCCGGGACACGATCGCGAAGGTGACCGCGGACGTCGAGGCGGGCCGGCCGACCGGCAGTGTCGTCTCCTACACCGGGCTCGTCTGGACGCCCTGTGCGATCGCCGCCAGGGAACGCGGCGCCCTGCACCGGCGGCCGATGTTCACCGCGATCGAGCCGCACGGCGTCCGCGAGGCGGACGGCTCGTTCACCTCCGTCGACGCGATCGTCTGGGCCACCGGTTTCAAGGCGGCGCTCGGCCACCTCGACCCGCTGGGCCTGCGCAACGCGGCCGGCGGCATCCGTCTGACCGGCACCCAGGTGTCCGGCGAGCCGCGGGTGCACCTCATCGGTTTCGGTCCGTCCCAGTCCACGGTCGGCGCCAACCGGGCCGGCCGGGAGGCGGTCAACGCCCTGGTCAGATTCCTCGGCCCCACCGGCGGGCCAGAGCGGCCGGTGGCAGCCCGGCCAGCTGCGCGGTCTCCCGGCTGAGGTGCGCCTGATCGGCGTAACCGGCCCGGACCGCCAGCTCACCGAGCCCGCCGGGTGACTCCAGCAGGGTCAGGAACCGCCGGAACCGCAGCACCCGGTGCAGCATCTTGGGCCCGTAACCGACCGCGGCCGCGAACCGGCGGCGTAGCTGCCGGTCTCCGATGTCGAGCCGGGCACCGAGTTCGTGCACCCGCGCCCTCGGGTCGTGCAGCAGGCGCACCGCCGTGAGCAGCGCCGGGTCGGGTGGCCGCTCCTCGGCGAACTCGCCGGTGACCGCGAGCAGCCGGCGCAGCGCCTCGCCCGGTGGCAGTGCGCCGTCGAGCCGGCGGGCCGCCACGGGACTCAGCTCGGACAGGTCGACCCGCTGGTTGCACAACTCGTCCAGGGGCAGGCCGAGGACCGGCCCGCCGGCGGCCGGACGGAGGCGTACGCCGAGAAGGGTTTTCGCCGGCCCGGTCGTGCCCGGCATCGGCCCGGTGTCCGGACCGGCGACGAACGCCCCGCGACCGCTCTCCCAGATCAGATCGACACAGCCGTCCGGCAGAACCAGCGCCGGCGCCGACGTGCCGGTTTCCGTGCGGTGCCACAGGCAGACGACCGCGCCGGTCAGCGAAGCCGGCGGTGCCCACTCGCGGTAGTCCGTCACACCGGCCCCCCGTGTCCGTTTCCTACAAGACGTCCGTCCGGCGGCCAGCCTAGGTTCGGGGTATGACATTTCTGGCCGCCACCCGATTCCTGCAGCGTGAGGCACGCCTGTTGGAGCGCCGCCTGCACGCCACCCTCTTTCTGGGCGAGTCCCCGGACGGCGTGGTGAACGCGCTGCGGGCCTATCGCAACGCCGACGGCGGTTTCGGCCACGGCCTCGAGCCGGACAAACGCTGCCCGGCGAGCCTGCCGATCGATGCGGAGGTCGCCTTCCAGGCCCTCGCCGACGCCGGCGCGGACGCACCGGAACTGCTCGGACCGGCCTGCGACTTCCTGGCCGGTGTAGCCGGGGAGAACGGCGTGGTACCGCTCGCGTTCCCGGTCATCGAGGAGTATCCGAGGGCCGGGCACTGGACCGGCTGGACCTACCAGCCCGGCGTCAACCCGACCGCCGGCCTGGCCGGGCTGCTGCACCGGCTCGGGTTCGACCACCCGTGGCGGGCGGCGGCGACCCGGTTCTGCTGGGACGCCGTCGAATCCGGGAATCTGCCCGACGAGGTGCACGGGCTGTCCGAGGTGATGAGCTTCCTCGCCCACGTGCCCGACCGCGAACGGGCCGCCGGGCACGCGCCGCGCGTCCTGGAACGGATGACCGCCACGTCGATGTTCCACAGCATGCCGAAACCGGGTGAGTACGGGCTGACGCCGCTGCACGTGGCGCCGGCCGCCGACTCACCGTGGCGCGGCCTGTTCGACGACGCCCAGATCACGGCACACCTGGATCACCTCGAGGCGGCACAGCTGCCGGACGGCGGCTGGCCGGTCACGTGGGAGCCGCCGAGCGAGGCGTCGCGTCTGGAGTGGCGCGGCATGGTCACCCTGCAGGCGCTGCGCACACTCACCTCGTACGGCCGGATGGATCCCCGGGGTTGATCCGTCAGGGCCGGCCGCGGCGGCGCCACCGGTACGAGTCGACGGCGAACCCGGCGCCGACGAGACCGGCCACGACGAGGGTCAGCACCACACCGGCCGTGCCCCAGGCCACCATCGCCACCGACAGGAGCGCCCAGAGCACGCCACCCACGATCGCCGCCGTGACGAGGACCGGGCGCGGCCATCGCCGCCGCCCGGCCAGCGAGGGGAAGTCCGCGACCAGCCGGTCCACGATCTGGTCGAACTCACGCTGCTTGTCACCGGTTCCCACCGGATCACCTCCGCTGCCGGGGAGTCCACGTCATCCCAGACTAGGCCTACTCCTCGGTAGTACCCACTGATCGGCGCGTAACCGTCAATCCTCGGCCGGCGGCCCCTCGGCGACGAGGGCTGCCGCCGCACCGGCGCAAATGGATTGTCCGGAGGCCGGTCGGCGGCCACCATGGTCGGCATGCCGGGGCATCACGCATGAGGTCGCCGCTGCAGGGCGGCATGCCGCCGCCGGACACGGTCACCGGCGCCGCGGTGGAGATCGCCTGTGACGAGTCGGGCTTCTCCGGCACCAACCTGCACCGGTCGGCCACGCCGATGATCACCCACGCGAGCGTCGACCTGACCATCGCCGAGGCCGCCGCTCTGATCGCCGGTCTGAGGGACGGGCTCAGGCTGTCCCCGCGCGAGACCAAGTCCGGGCACTTCCTGCGCCGCCCGGACGCCGCCGACAGCGTCGGCAGATTCTTGGCAGCACTGCCCGGCCGCGCCCACGTGCACCTGGTCGAGAAGGAGTTCTTCCTGGTCACCAGGGTCGTCGACCTGCTGGCCGGCAAACCGTCCTACCTCGCCGGCACCCGCCTGGCGCAGACCCGCCGCCCGGCAGCCGTCGCCCTCCACCGGCACGGCCGGACCGCCGAGGAGGAGTGGGACGCCTTCCTCGCCGCTTTCGAGGACCTGGTCCGCACCAGACGTCGGCGACCGGGCGACCAGCGGGCCGTCCGGTTCCTGCAGGCCCGCGACGCGCTGGCCCGCCACCTGACCGGCACCCCGGCCGCCGACGTGCTCGGCGCGCTGACCCGGGAACGGGTGCGCGCGGTGATGTCCCGATTGGACGCCGACGACCGCACGATCCCGCCACCGCTGGAACCGATGCTGCCCGCTCTCGCCGAGACCATCCTGACGTGGAGCGCGGGCCGGCACCGGGTGCTGGTCGTTCATGACGAGCAGAGCGCCCTGACCGCCGACCGTCTGACCCGCCTGCAGCGGGCCCTGGCCGCCGGCCCCGCCGCCCTGCCCGGCGGAGTGTCCCCACTGGCCGGCCTCGTGATGGCCGACTCCCGCGAGGACCCCCGCATCCAGGTCGCCGACCTGCTCGCCGGGGTGGCGCGCCGGCCACCGGGCTTCGCCGACCCGGCACTGCTGCGACCGCTGGTCTCCCCCACCTCACTGATCGCTCCCCCGGCCGGCCCCTGACACCCTCAGGCGCCGGCGTACCTGACGCGCGGAATGCGGGCTCACCCTCTGCCGGATCGATGTGAGCGACAGCGTAGGTCACCGAACGACTGTCCGCTGTTGACCGCCCGGTGTACGGTACCGTTTCGTACACCACTGCGGAGGGAAGAGACATGGACATCGCCATCGTCACCGGCGCATCCGGCGGCATCGGTTACCACACCGCGCTTCAGCTGGCCGCGGACGGAAAGCAGGTGATCCTCGCGGCCCGTGACCGGGAACGCGGGCTCGCCGCCGCGGCCCGCACCGGCGGCACCTGGTGGGAGCTAGACCTCGGCGACCTCGCGTCGGTACGGCGCTTCGCGCGCAGATTCCTCGAGACGTACGGACGACTCGATCTCCTGATCAACAACGCCGGAGTGATGGCCGTCCCGCGCCGGGAACTGACCACCGACGGGTTCGAGCGCCAGTTCGGCGTCAACCACCTCGGCCACTTCGCCCTCACCGGCCTGCTGCTGCCCGCCCTGCAGACGGCCGCCGCACCGCGGGTCGTCACGGTCACGAGCGGCCTGCACCGGCGCGGCCGCATGGACTTCGGCGACCTGATGGGCCGGCGCCGGTACCGGCAGTTCGGCGCCTACGCACAGTCCAAACTCGCGAACGTGCTGTTCGCCCTGGAACTCGGACGGCGTACCAGCCTGACCAGCGTCCTGGCTCACCCCGGGGTCGCGCACACCGGCCTGGCGCGCACCGGCGGCGCGGTCCGCGACGTACTCATCCGCCTGGCGCGCCTGTCGGCACAGTCCGCTGAGGCCGGGGCACTGCCGATCCTGCGCGCGGCGCTGGGCCCGGAGGTCAGGACCGGGGAGGCGTACGGGCCGGACGGTCCCGGCGAGCGCCGCGGCCGGCCCACCCGGATCGAGGTGTCCGAACGCGGTCGCGACGAGGCCGCCGCCCGGCGCCTGTGGTCGATCTCCGAGGACCTGACCGGGGTGCGATACGGTACGTTGACCAACGCTCAGTGACGGCTTCGGGGGGCCGGGATGTCGCAGTCGCCGGCCACCACGCAGTACCGCCTGGACCCCACCCGGGAACGGGCCATCCTCGACGCGATCCGCGAACTGCTGACCGAGGTCGGCTACGACCGCATGTCGATCGACGAGGTGGCCCGCCGGGCCCGGGCCAGCAAGGCCACCATCTACCGGCGCTGGTCCGGGAAACCCGGCATGGTGGCCGCCGCCCTGCACGGCATGATGATCGACCACCCCCCGCTGCCCGACACCGGCACCCTGCGCGGGGACCTGATCGGCGCGATGAACGCCTTCTGCCGCGTCTACGAGCGCAAGCAGCCGATCGTGCTGAGCCTGCTCGCCGCCATCCGCAGCGATCCGTCGCTCGGCCGGCTGCTGCACGAGCACGTCCTGGAGACCGGCGTCGCCGACGCGTCAGCCGTGTTCCAGCGGGCCGTCGCCCGCGGGGAACTACCGGCCGCACCGAACGTCGGCGTCGTCGTCGAGGTCGGCAAGGCGCTGCTCTGGCACCGGCTGCTGCTGTCCGGTGAACCGCTCGACGAGGCATGGGTTCTCCACGTCGTCGACGACATCCTGCGCCCGCTTCTCGGCGTCCCGGACTGATTCATCTCGGCCGGCGATGAATGCCGGCCCAGCCGCCATCATCCCGTCTCAGGCGGTGACCCCGCGCTGCACCGCGACTCACCGGCGTCTGCGCGGGACATCCGCGCGCGGCCACATCCCGGCCACCGCTGAGCCGCAGCTCCGTCGCTCTCCCGTACCGGAAGACGATTTTGCTTTGTCAGTTGACGCTAACGTTAGTCCAGGCTAACGTTAGCGGTGCCGGTCGGAGAGGCCGGTAAGGACAAGGGGAAGGAGACGGTCGTGGGCCGTCCGGTTGGGTTTTTCGAGATCATCAGTGCCGACGCCGAGCGGGCTCGGGGCTTCTACAGCGAGCTGTTCGGGTGGTCGGCGCCGGCCGACCAGGACGGCGGCTACGCACTCGTCGACACCAACGCCGGAGAGGGTGCGATCGGCGGCGGCATCGGCCCGGCGGAGAATCCGGGCGAGGCCGGCGTGAAGATCTACGTGCAGGTGGACGACTTGGAGAAGACCCTGGAAGAGGCCGTCAAGCTCGGTGGCACCACCCTGGTGGAACCGGCGCCGCTGCCGGGCGACTACGGTCGGTTCGCGGTGTTCGCCGATCCGGACGGCAACCCGGTGGGTCTGTGGGGGTGAACGGCTGATGTCCGAGGACGAGTCCGCGACCGATGACGCCTTCCGGGCGTTGGCGGAGCCGCGCCGGCGGGCGATCCTGCGCCTGGTCGCCAGTGACGAACTGGCGGCCGGTGAGATCGCGGCGGCGTTCGACGTGACTCGGACCGCGATCAGCCAGCATCTGACCGTGCTGCGGGAAGCCGGCCTGGTGAACGAGCGTCGGGCCGGCACCCGGCGGCTGTATCGGGCCCGGCCGGAGGGTCTCGCCGGGCTTCGCGAGTTCCTCGACGAGATGTGGAGCGACGCCCTTGATGTGGGGCGCCGCCTCGTCGAGGCCGACCGTGCGACCGTCGAGCCGGGCCGGGAGCCGGACGTCGCCTGAGGAAGCCGCGCGGGCCGGACGAGCGGGTGGCTGCGGACCGCGACGTGCGGCGGCTGAGAATGAGGGTGTGTCCGACAACGTACATCAGATGAAACGTCCGCCCATCCGGCAGTCGACGCTGGTACGCAGCGGCCGGGAACACACCTTCGAGGTGTTCGTCCGCGACATCGGCTCCTGGTGGCCGACCCGTTCGCACTCCCTCGGCCTGGAGAAGGTCGCGACCGTCACGATCGAACGGGAGCTGGGCGGGCGGATATACGAGACCTGGACCGACGGCAACCAGGTCGACTGGGGCGAGGTCATCGTCTGGCAGCCGTCGGAGCGCTTCGGCATGACGTGGACGAGCTTGCCCCAGGTGACCGAGGTGGAGCTGACGTTCACGGCCCTGGCCCCGGCGCTGACCCGGGTGGCGCTCGAGCACCGGGGCTGGGAACGGCTCACGGCCGAGCAGGTGGCCGCGGCCACCTCGCTGTCCGGCGGCTACGAGGCCGGGTGGCAGCGCATCCTGCAGATCTTCACCGACAAAGTCGAGACAGAGACGGCAGAGACCGTGGAAGGAAGCTGAACATGCGGGTCGTCGATGGAGGCCATGCAGACCGGCATGGCGGCCCTCGGCGCCGCGATCGCCGACGTGCCGTTCGGCGAATGGGAACGCCAGGAGCACTCGCTGGAGGCGTTTTCGCAGGTCGCCTGACCGTGGTGAGGTCCGCGGGGCGGACCTGGACCGGCCCACCGCGACGGCCACCATGGAGTCGCTGACCGGCCACCGGCTGGACCTCGACTGGTTCAGCCGTGAGCGGCCACTCGTCCGGACCCGGACCCTGGACAGCGAAGTTTCACCTACTTTGGGACGATGAGACTGATTCTCTCGCTGAGCCTGCTCGCAACGATCGCGCTGACCGGCCCGGCCCGGGCCGGCGGCTACTTCACCGCCGAGCAGCTCGCCGCCCTCCTGCTCACCGAAGCGGAGGTGGCCGGTGACCACACCCGCAGCGGCGGCGGGAAGGGGCGGGCCAAGGATTTCGACCTGTTCGGCTCGGACGCGTGCACCGGCGCGGAGCCGGCCAGGGTGCCCAAGGCGGTGACACACGCCTGGGTCTCGTTCGAGAGCAACCACGGCACCACCCTCGACATCGAGATCAACGCCGTCGGACCGGCCCTGGCACGCCGGATCGTCGACGACGTGGCCGCCGTTCCGGTGAAGTGCCCGGTCGTCCCGAAGACCCGCCACACGGCCGAGCACACCCGTCTGCCGCTGCCGGACCTCGGTAAACCGGCCGCCGCCATGGTCACCGTCTACCGGTACGACGGACTGGGCGTCGATCAGGCCCGCCGGGCGGTCGTGGCGTACGGCGGCCTGTCCCTGACCTTCGACGAGATCGGCACCGTCGCGCCCGGCCAGGCCGAGTTCATCGCGATCGTCAAGGCCGGCGCCGAGAAGCTGGAGGGAGTGGGCGACCCGCGGTAAGGGGGCGCCTTGTCATCATGGGGAGGTGACGAGGAGCCACACGAGTTGAACCTGATCGACGCACGAGAGCTCGCAGCCGGCCTCATGACCCGGCACGGACTCACCGGATGGACCCTGACGTTCGACGACGCGAAGACCCGGGCCGGGATCTGCCGCCTGGACCGCAAGGAGATCGGATTGTCCCGCCCGCTGATCCGCCTGTACTCGCCGGAGCACGTCGCCGACACGGTGCTGCACGAGATCGCGCACGCCCTCGCCGGCCCCGGGCACGGCCATGACCGGACGTGGCGGGCCATCGCCGTCCGGATCGGTTGTTCTGGCACCCGCTGTGTTCCCGAGGACGTGCCCAGGGTCGAGGGCGCCTGGGAGGGGATCTGCCCGGCCGGCCACCGGACGACCGTGCACCGCCGGCCGGTACGGGTCCGGTCGTGCACCCGCTGCTCGCCCCGGTTCGACCGGTCCGCGCTGTTCTCCTGGACCCACCGTGGTGTCCCGGTGCCGATGCATCCGCGCTACCAGGCCGAGCTCGCCCGCATCACGGCCGGCCGGGCCGGCACCGCCACGGAGCGGCCGATCCCGTTCGCGGTGGGTGATCGGATCCGTCTGCGTGGCGGCGGCAAGTACAGCGGGCTGGTCGGCACCATCGTCAAACGCGGCCGTACGCGCTATCAGGTGCAGACCGGGGCCGGCCTGCTCAACGTCCCCTTCGCAATGGCCGAGCCCGCCGAACCCGGCCGCCGGGCCGATGTCACGGATGGGGCCGGCCACGATCCAGATCTTCGGCGTACGCGCTGATCGCCCGGCCGTACTGCCGGATGTCCGGGTCCCCGGTGGACTCCACGAGCACCCGGAGCAGGTCGGCCACCGCCTCACGGCTGTCGCCGGCGTTGTGACGCAGCATGGCCTGGAAGACCCGCAACGGCCGGTGGCCAGGGAAGCGCCGCAGTCCCTCGGCGAAGACCTCGGCCGCCTCGTCGTCCCGGCCGAGCACCCGCAAGGTGCTGCCCAGGCCCAGCATCGCGTCGCGCATCTGCTCGTCCGGGAGCCCTCCGGCGATCGCCGCCCGGTAGTGCGGGACTGCCTCCTCCTCCAGCTCGAGCACGTCGTGCACCCACGCGGTCTGGTAGGCGATCAGCGGATCGGCGGGGAACTCGGCCCGCAGCGCCAGCAGCAGCTCCCGCGCTCGCACCGGTTCGCCGTCCTCCCGCAGCCGGACGGCCCGGGACAGACGTGCTTCGGGGACCTCGGTCATCGGCCGATCCTGTCATCTCGCATCCACCGGCGGGTCACGGCACTTGCCGGGTTGTGGCAATCTGCAGGCGATGATCACCGCGATGACACCCGCACCGTTCGGCCGCCGGCTGGCCGCCCGCGTCATCGACCTCGCCCTCGTCACGAGCGTGGTGATCGCCGGCGTCGCGGTTGCTTCCGGGGCCGTCACCACCGGCGACGGCGAGTGGGCCGAACTGGGACGATTTCTCATGCTGCTGTCGATCGCGGCCGGGCTCACCTTGATCGCCTTCGTGGCGATCATCGTCGTACCGACCGCGATCAGCGGCGCTTCGGCGGGAAAACGACTGACCGGCATACGCGTCGTCGCGGTTCACGGCGGCGCGGCCGGGTGGTACCGGTCGATCGCCCGGGAGGCGACCCTGCCGGTGGCCTACCTGGCGTTGACGTTCGTGATCGGGAGCGTCTTCAGCGCCATGCCGCCGTCGCACGCCCTGAATTCGCTGCTCGACGATCTGTCCGTAGTGGTCGGCCCGGGGCTGCTGGTGATCGACGCGCTGTTCGCACGCCGTCCGGACGGCCGCACCGGCCACGACCTGATCGCCGGAACGACCGTGGTCCGCTGATCGCCGGCCGGTCCCGGCGCGCGGGAGCCGGCCGGAACCCCGTGCGGGAGATACCTCAGCAGCGGTCCCGTGCCTGGGTGAGTGCCCGGCGGGTCAGGACGTGGAAGGCCTTGCGCACCCGCCGCGCGTTGTCACCGGCGTCGATCTCGGCGGCGGCCTCCGCGGCCGCGCCGATGGCCGCGTCCGAGAGGGGCCCGCCGAGGAGCACGTTCTCCGCGGCGTGGGCACGGACCGGGCACGGACCGGCGTTGACCAGACCGATCGCCGCGGCAGCGACGACACCGCCGGTGACGGTCACCGCCGCCATGGCGGCCGCCTGCGGATAGACGGTGACCCTGCGGTCCTCGGCGTAGCCTGTCCCGGTCCCCGCGGGAAACGCCGGGTAGCGGACCTCGGAGAGGAACTCGTCCGGGCGGCGCACCGTCGTGAACGGCCCGGTGAAAAAGCGCTCGGCGGGTACGGTCCGTGACCCGTCCGGGCCGGTCAGGACGAATTCGGCCCGCGCCGTGATCGCGAGGACCGGCCACTCGGCCGCCGGGTCCGCGTGGGCGAGACTGCCGAGCATCGTTCCGACGGCCCGGATCGGTGGGTGCCCGATGTGGCAGACGACCAGGCGCATGAGGTCACCGAGCGGCCCGCCGACCGTCGCGGACTCGAAGGCGCGGTGCCGGACCAGGGGCCCGACCCGCAGCGTCCCGCCGTCCCCGGTCAGGGTGCCGAGTCCGGCCACCCTGTTGATGTCGACGACCCGCCGGGGTGATTCGCCGCGTGCGGCCATCTCGACGAGGAGGCTCTGCCCACCGGCCAGCACGTCCGTCGTTCCGTCCGACAGCGCTTCCAGCACGTCGTCGACGCTGGTCGCGGCGACGTACTCCACGCATGCGGGTCTCATCGCATCCCCTCCACCGCTCCGGCAGGCAGTCAGCACACCCGTGTCGGCTGTTGGCTGAACCGGCAGCGAGAGACATTCTCGGTCAACCCGCGCCGGTGGCAAAAAGACGTAGCTCGATCGGGTGAGCGGGGTCAGCCGTTCGCCGGCACGGACGCTCCAGAGAGGCCACTCCCCCGATGCAGGCGGCCGCCCCGCGGGTGCCTTCCAGCCCGGCCCGCGGCGCCCGGCCGGATCCGGTGATCATCACGACGGAGGGGGCCGTTGGACCGGTGCGGACGGGACCGAAGTCCTTTTCTTCGCGGCCCCGCGCTCAGCTCCTGAGCCCGCCGGGCCGGATCGGGACCGGAAAGGCTCAACCCCCGGTGCGCCATGCCGATGCGGAAGGTGTCCTCTCGCTCGGCGGCAGGGGTTCTGGCTCGCCGGGCGTCGTCAGCGCCGCGGAGCCCAGGATCGGGGGGCGGGGTGATGGTGGGCACGAGTGACTCTCAGGAGTCGCGCCTCAGGCCGGCAGGACCGGCGGTCCGGGTGTCGTCGGACGCCGCCGCACGGATGGTGGCCCGCCTGCTCGGTGCGCCCATGGTGGTGATCAGTGCCGATCACCCGGACGGCGAGCGGCTGCTCGGGGCGTTCGGTCTGCCCCGGACCGGCCCGCTGCCCCGGATCGGCGGCCCGAGTCGGCGGATGACCGTCGGTGATCTGCTCGCCGACCGGGAACTGGCCGCACATCCGCTGGTCACCATTCTGGGGGCGCGGTCGCTGGCAATGGTGCCGGTACCGGCGGACCCGCAACGCGAGCTCCGGACGCTCACCGTCCTG
The DNA here is from genome assembly GCF_040639655.1 of Actinoplanes sp. NPDC023801. Lineage (NCBI taxonomy): Bacteria > Bacillati > Actinomycetota > Actinomycetes > Micromonosporales > Micromonosporaceae > Actinoplanes > Actinoplanes sp. NPDC023801. The sequence goes on from NZ_JBFAAI010000028.1 coordinate 46,596, forward strand.
GACACCGCACCGCGCGCCTGGTCGGCCACCGATCTGACGACGCTGACCGAGGTGGCGGCCCTGCTGGGCGCCGATGCCGGCCCGGAGACGACGTTGTCCGGACTGTTCGGGCCGATCGACGACCGGACGATGGTGCCGGCCGCACAGGCCCACGCCCAGCGCGGGTTCATCACGGCGCTGCTCGACAGCCTGCAGGTAGGTGTCGTCGCGGTCGGCGTGGACCGTCGCCCGGTGCTGTTCAACCGGACCCTGCGCCGCTTCTGCGATCTCGATGCGAGCCTGTCCCCGGCTGCGGCGATGGCCGCGATCAGCGACAGGCTGCGGCATCCCGACGGTACGCCGAACGCGCTCGACGATCTGGCCCTGATACGGGCTCTGGCCGGCAACAGTGTCCGGGACGTGGAGACGGTGCTGCGCACGCCCGGCGCCCCGGACCGGTACGCGCTCACCAACGGCGAGCCGATCCACGGCGCCTCGGGTGAACTGCTCGGCGCGTTGTGCACGGTGCAGGACGTGACCGAACGGCGGCGACGGGAACGGTTCCGCGACTGCGAGCTGCTGATCATGCACCTGCTCGCCGACGCCGACGACCTGGACGAGGTGGCGATTCCACTGCTACGGGCGCTCGGCACCGCCCTGGGCTGGCCGCATGTGGCGTTGTTCCTGGTCGACGAGGTCGCCGACGTACTGCGGACGGCCGCGCACTGGAGTGCCCCCGGCGTGCACGTCGACGATCTGGTGCCGGAACGGATTCCGCGCGGCGACGCCGGACCGGGTCGGGTGTGGGCGTCGGGCCGCCCGCTGTGGATCCCGGACCTGACCGATCCGCGCTACACCGGGACCCCCGCGGCGTACGGGTTCGCGCACGCCGCCGCCGAACGCGGCCTGCGGGCCAGTCTCACCGTGCCGGTCTGCGACGGCGAGCAGGTGCTCGGCGTGCTGGCGACGTTGTGCGCGACCACCGAGTACGACGAGTTCCTGCTGACCGGCCTGCTCGACGGCGTCGCCGCGCAGCTCGGGCAGTTCCTCACCCGTCGCCGGAGCCGGGACCTGGCCATGCAACTGCACCGCACGCAGGACGACTTCCTGACCCCGGTCGGCCACGAGCTGCGTACCCCGCTCACCTCGATCATCAGCTACTCGACACTGCTCACCGACGAGATCGACGACCCCGAGCAGCAGCAGATGATCGGCGCGATCCGCCGCAACGTGGACCACCTGCAGCGGATCATCGACGACCTGCTGGAACTGACCGCGCTGGAGTCGGGCCACCACCGGATCCGGCCGGGACCCACCGACCTGACCGCGGTGGTCGCGGCGGTCGTGGCCGGCCTGTCGGCCCCGGCCGGGGTGACCGTGCGTACCGAGATGCCGCCGGCCCTGCAGCTGGAGGCCGACGAGGAGGGGCTGCGCCAGATCGTCGGGCAGCTGCTGTCCAACGCTGTCAAGTACAGCCCGGACGGAGGCGACATCGTGAACACCGCGAGCGGCGAGGACCCGGCAGTGGCCGAACTGGCGGTCGCCGACTCGGGCATCGGCATCCCGGCCGCCGACCGCGAGCATCTCTACACCCGTTTCCACCGGGGCGCCAACGCCCGGCACACCGCCATCCTCGGCAACGGGCTGGGCCTGCCGCTGGTCCGCGGCCTGGTCGAGGCGCACGGTGGCACGATCAGCCTGGATCCGGGGCACCGGCCGGGTACCCGGATCGTCGTCCGGTTGCCCCGGTGTCACCGGAACTGACGAAAATCCGGCCGGCCGAGGTTAGCCGGCCGGGATTCAGGGCATTCCCTAACGACCTGCAGTCAAGCAGCGGCTGCCCGTCCGTCGACCGACGCGAGGAGCCCTGTCATGACCACGGTAGCCGTACGCACCGTTGACCACCGCACCGCCGAGAACACCGACCGGGCCGGTGAGCTGATCAACGCGCTCGCCACCCTGCCCGCCGGTCATCCCGGCCGGTCCCGGCTACGGGACCGCACCATCGAGGCGTGGATGCCGCTCGCCCGCCACCTGGCCAGCCGGTACGCCGGGCGCGGCGAGCCGGTCGACGACCTGCAGCAGGTCGCGGTGATGGGCCTGATCAAGGCGGTGGACCGGTTCGACGCCGAGCGCGGCATCGACTTCGCCGGCTTCGCCATCCCGACGATCGTCGGCGAGCTCAAGCGGCACTTCCGGGACCGTACCTGGTCGATCCGGGTGCCGCGGCGCCTGCAGGAGCTGCGGCTGAGCATCACCGCGGCCAACCACGACCTGAGCCACACGCTGGGCCGCTCCCCCACGGTCGCGGACATCGCCGCGCACCTCGGCATCACCGAGGAGGAGGTGCTCGAGGGCCTGGAAGGCGCCCGCGCCTACAACTCGGCCAGCCTGTCGGCACCGGCCGGCGCGGACGGCACCACGACGCTCGGTGACACGCTCGGCAGCGAGGACAACGGGTTCGCGCTCGCCGAGCTGCGGATCGCCCTGGGTCCGGCGCTGGCCGGGCTCGACGAGCGCGAGCAGAAGATCATCAGTCTCCGGTTCTACGGGAACCTCACCCAGAGTGACATCGCCGAGCAGATCGGCATCTCTCAGATGCACGTGTCCCGGCTGCTCACCAAGGCCCTGGCCAAGCTGCGCGTCCGGCTCGACGACGCCGCCGCCTGAGATCCGGCGTCACTCGCTGACCGCGGTGTAACGGCCCCATTCCTCCTCCTGCTGCTCCTCCGACACGTCGACGGCCACCGTCGGTAGTTCGTCGGTGAACCGCTGGGCCAGCTCGGGCGACATGAAGTGGTGGCTCAGGTCCAGGCGCCGCAGGTGGGTGAGAGGCTGCCCGGTCAGCAGTGCCTCGGCCCCGGTGTCACTCAGGGTGCCCATCGACAGGTCCAGGACCTCGAGACGGGCCACCACCGGGGCCGCGGCGACGGCGGCCGCGATGTCGTCGGTGATCTCGGCGTTCCGCAGGCCGAGCCGGGTGAGCGCGGGCAGCGACCGGCCGGACAGGATCGGGGCCAGATCGTCGGCCACCGCGTCGCCGCCGTACTCGTCGACGCCCAGCCACAGCTCCAGGCCCTCCAGGGCCGGCAGGTCAGAGGCGGCCACCGCCCGTACGACCGAAGCCGGCAGGCCACCGGACTGCAGGACCAGCTCGCGAAGGTTCTCGTGGCGCACCGGTTCGAGCTCGAGGCCGTCCGCGCCCCGGATCCACAGGTGCGTCAGCGCCGGGAAGGTCTTCAGGATCGGGGTGATGTCGCCCTGTTTGATCCAGGAGATCTCGCACTGCTCACCGGTCATCTCGCCGAGGAACAGTGCGCGCAGATTGCGAAGCCGGTGTGCGTTCCCGGTCAGCACATCCATCGGGAACGGCGACGCGTGCGGCTCGCCCCAGTCCTGGACGATCAGCGCGGCCGGGCCGCCCGGCCCGGTCCTGGCGAGCAGTTCCTCGAAGACCGCCGGGATCTCATGCGCTCCGTAGTCGCTGCAGATGCTCCAGGCCACCGTCGCGGGATCGCCGGGTTCCGCCTCGTCCCAGCGCACCACGGGCAGACCGGCGAACGTGTCCACGAAGTCGTAGACGCCCAACGAACCTCCTCAGTCGTAGAGACTTACATCCTGGCATCAAGTTCTTCGACGGGAGTGCCCGTATGGGGCGGTGGCGGCCGACACGGCGGCAGGTTCTCACGCACGGCGCGACCGCGGCGGGCGGCATGCTGCTGGGCTGCGGCGGGGCGTTCGCCGCCGGCCGGTGGGCCGGACGCGGCGAGATCCCGGAGACCGGCGACCCGGGTGCGGTGCTCGACGACGGGAGCCGGCTCAACCCGACGGCGGTGCGCGGCGTGGTGTTCGCGTCCCCGTCGCCCGACGGCACCGCCCGGACCCTGCGGCCGCTCCTGCGCCGCATCGCCGCCGGCGACGATCCGCCGCTTGCCGTTGCCGGCGTCCGCCACTCGATGGGCGGGCAGAGCATGCTCGCCGGCGGCTGGATGCTCGACACCCGGCCGATGAACCGGATCGACCTCGACCGGGCCGGCCGGGTCGTACGGGTCGGAGCCGGCACCACGTGGCGCGAACTCATCCCGGTCCTGAACGCCGCCGGCCTGTCCCCCAAGGTGATGCAGTCGAACCACGACTTCACCGTCGGCGGTTCACTCAGCGTCAACTGTCACGGCTGGCACACCGGGCACCCGCCGATCGCCGGCACCGTCCGGAGCCTGCGCCTGCTCACCACCGGCGGGGATGTGCTGACCTGCTCACCGGCCGAGAACGCGGAACTCTTCGGGCTGGTCCTGGGCGGTTACGGACTGTTCGGCATCATCCTCGAAGCCGACCTCGACGTGTGGCCGGACGCGATCTACACGCCCACCTTCGACGCCATGCCGACCCGCGAGTACGTCTCCACGTTCACCTCCTTGCCCGGCAGCGCCGAGATGGCGTACGGCCGGCTGTCGATCGGTCCGGGCGGTTTCCTGTCGCCCGGTCCCGGCTTCCTCGAGGAGGCGATCATGGTCCGGTTCACGCCCGAGCCGGGCACGGTGGGCACGGTCCTGCCGCTGTCCCGTCCCGGCGCGCCGGAACTGCAGCGTGCCGTGTTCCGTAACTCGGCCGGCAGCGACGTCGGCAAGACGCTGCGCTGGTGGCTGGAACGCGACGCCGCGCCGTGGCTGGCCGGGCCGATGAGCCGCAGCAGCATCCAGAACGAACCGGCTGCCGTGTTCGCCGACCGGTCCGCGCAGACCTGCGACATCCTGCACGAGTACTTCGTCCCCCAGCAGCGGCTGTGGGACTTCGTCCAGCAGGCCCGCGACATCATCCGGGCCGGCCGCGTCGAACTGCTCAACATCACCGTCCGCGACGTGCGACGGGACAGCCGCAGCACCCTCGCCTACGCCCGGGAGGATGTGTTCGGGCTGGTCATGAGCTTCCGGCAGGAACGCACAGCCCGCGGCGACGGGCGGATGCGCGACGCCGCGCGGGCACTGATCGACGCGGCGATCTCGGTGGGCGGAACGTTCTACCTGCCGTACCGCCTGCATGCCACCGGAGATCAGTTACGTCGCGGTCACCCGATGTGGGACGCGGCGATGGCCGCCAAGGTCCGTCTCGACCCGCACCGCGTCCTCCGCAACACCCTCTTCGACACGTACGCCGCCTGAGCGACGGATGTGGTCAGGACGCCGACAGGACGTCGACGACGAAGCGCAGTGCCCCGGCCGGCCGGCCGCCGCCCGGGTTGTCGCCGTAGGCCAGGTCGGACGGGATGTCGAGCTGGACCCGGCTGCCGACCTTCACGCCGGTCAGCCCCTTGTCCCAGCCCGGGATGACCTTGCCGGCACCGACCGCGAAGCTGAACGCCTTGGAACGGTCCCAGGAGGCGTCGAACTCCTTGCCGTCGCGGTAGGTGACGCCGACGTAGTTCACGTCGATCGTCTGGCCCTGCTGCACCGCCGCGCCCGTGCCCTCGATGAGGGTCGTGGTCTTCAGTTCGGTGACGGTGCCGGTCCCCGCGGTCACGGCCGGCTTGCGGCCCAGCGCCGGATCGGCACCCGGGGGCAGTGGCGGGAACGCCGCGTCGGCGCCGGTGGCGGCATCGGCGCTGGGGGCGGGGGTGCTCGGCGGGGACGAGGAGTTACCGATCCAGAGGGCCAGCCCGATCACGAGGGCCAGCACGGCCGCCGCGGCACCACCGACGGTCAGTGCCTGGCGGCGCCGGCGCCTCGCCCGGGCGCGTGCTTTGGCGGCCTTGGCCTCCGCACGCTTCTCGGCTTTCGATTTCAGCGGCGGGCCACCCGCGTTGTTGCGCGACGGACCAGCGGTGGCACGTTTGGTCGCGGCGTTGCCGCGGCTCGCTGCGGAATCGATCACCGTCCGACAATACGACACCCGGCCGGCAGCGGACGGCCGCGTCCGCTGCCGGGGCGCGGATCAGCCGTGTTCGACGGTCAGGCTGTAGAACTTGACCTTCGCGCCGTTCGTGGTGCTCTCCGACGAGGACTGGTTGTAGGAGCCGGCCTTGAAGTACTGCCGGTACGGCTTGAAGGCCGACGGGATGGTGTACGTGGTCCGCGTACCGTTCACGGTGAGGTTGATCTTGCTGCCGCTGACGTTGATGACGTAGGTCCACCTCGTACCGAGCGCCACGTTGCCGACCTTGTGAAGGGTCTGGCCGCTGGCGTCGGGCGAGTTCTGGGTGCCGAGGAAGATGTCGCCGTTCGGCCGGTAGTAGAGCTCGGCCAGCGGCTTGGTGGACGGGCCGCCGGTGCCCAGCTTCACCTGGCCGACGGCCACGTTCTTGGTGACCGACACGATCCGGAGCTGGGCACTGAGGGTGTGGTTGCCGGCGAGGGCCCAGTTGGCTGCGCTGCCGTTGGCGTTCATCTCGCGCAGCTCGGACCGGGCGTACTTGGAGTTCGGCGTGGTGACGCCCTTCTCCGGCGCCCAGAACGTCATCGAACCGTCGTTGGAGTCGGTCCAGAAGAACGAAGAATTGGTGTAACCGGCCTCGAGCTGTCCGGGCGAGATGGTGTCGGGCCTGCCGGGCGAGCCGCTGGGCAGCTGCAGCGACCAGACCGAGAGCTCGAAGTTGCCGCCGGGCGGCAGGCCGGGGTCGAGCGTGGCGGCCGAGGCGTCACCGATGCCGACAGCCCCGAGGGCGCCGGCAGCGGTGGTGGACAGGGCAACGGCGAGCAGGGTGCGCCTTCGCATGGGGATGACCTCACTACCGTACGAGGGGGAAATTGTAAGACTGGTTAAGAAAAGCAGCTCATCGATCGATGCTCAAGAATCCCCGAGGGCGGGATCCTTAAATAACCTTGAAAGCGGGATGCCCGCCGGCTCCGGCGCCGACACCGCCATCCTGGACACGGCACACCTGGCCGCCGACCTCGGCACACTGCCGATGTGGGAGGCACTCGCCACGTACCGGACCAGACTGCGGACCTGTGCGCCAGCCGCGCTCGACGAGGCGCACCCGTCGGTGCGGTGGCAACGCCGGCCGGCCGATCCGGTGCTCTTCGCTCTGGCCATGCGGGCCGGGCTGCGCGTCCAGGCGTCACCGAACATCGCGTCGTAGATGTCGTTCTCGGAGGCGAAGTGCGTATGGTGTGACCTACGGCCCGCGTCGAGCGCCCCAGCAGCGGTTAGCCTGCCCTTATGTTCGACCACTTTCTCGTTTCCGTTGTCGTCGTCCCGCCGGTTCTGGTGGTGCTCGCACGACTGCTCGCGGAACGACTGGCACCCCGGGTCGCCGCGCCGGTGATGGCCTGGTCCGCGGCCGGGACGGCGGTGGCGAGCCTGGTCAACCTGCTGGTGTTCGCGCTGAAAGCGGTCGCCGAGGTGCCCGCGGTCGCGAACGTGTTCGGCTGGTCGTCGCGGGTGGTGGTGCAGGACACGGCCCGGTTCGCGTGGGTGTCCTGGCTGAGCGTCGTGCTGCTGACGGCGGCCTCGATCGCGGTGACGCTGACGTGGCGGCGGCAGCGGCGCCTGCTGGCGCTCGCCGGAGCGGATCCGGCGGAAGGGCCACTCGTGGTGGTCCCCGACCCGGCGGCGCACGCGTTCGCCGTACCCGGAAAGCCCGGTCATGTGGTGGTGACCACCGGAATGCGGGAGGCGTTGACGGACGAGCAGTTCGCGGCCCTGCTCGCGCACGAGCAGGCTCACCTGGACGCCCGGCATCACCGCCTGATCCGGATCAGCGAACTGGCGGCGGCGTCCCATCCGGCACTGTGGTGGGTGACCAGGCACGTGGACTACCTGGTGGAACGGGCCGCGGACGAGCACGCGGCGGCCGAGGTGGGGTCGCGGCGGACGGTGGCGCGGGCGATCGGGGCGGCGGCGCTGGCGGCGACGGCCCGGCCGGTCGTGACGGCAGGCCTGCATGCGGCGTCGCCGGGCGGAGTGGTCCCGCGGCGGGTGACGAGCCTGCTGACGCCCCGACGCCGGCTGGTCTCGCCGATCGCAGCGGTGGCGCCACTGGCCCTGGCACTGTTCTCGCTGGCATGGACGGTGGAGGCGGCCTGGGATCTGGGCGAACTCATCGTGGCGGCTCTGCCCGGACGGTGATTTGACTTCTACAACCGAATAAAAGAAGGTTGGCCTTACCAGCACTTAGGTATGGCTAACCTCGGGAGTCGCGATGACCGCCATCTTCCTGATCGGTCTGCGCGAAGGCCTGGAGATCACCCTGGTGGTGTCCATCCTGGTCGCGTTCCTGGTCAAGACCGGACGGACGCATCTGCTGCGTCACGTCTGGGCCGGCGTCGCCGCCGCCGCCGCCCTCTCGATCGGCTTCGCCGCCCTGCTCCAGGCCGGCGCGGCCCGCCTCACGTTCACCCAGCAGGAGCTCTTCGAGGCGATCGCGTCCTTCGTGGCCGTCGCCTTCGTCACCTGGATGATCTTCTGGATGCGCCGGATGGCCCGCCGGATCGGGGCCGAGCTGCGCGGACGGCTCGAGGAGGCGATCTCCCTGGGACCCGTCGCGGTCGTCTCGGTGGCGTTCCTCGCCGTCATCCGGGAGGGCCTGGAGACCTCCATCCTGTTCTACGCGGCCGCACAGGGCACCTCCGACAGCGTCCGCCCGCTGCTCGGCGTCTCCCTCGGCCTGGCCACCGCGGTCGCGCTCGGCTGGCTGCTCTACCTCAGCGCGGTACGGATCAACCTGTCCCGCTTCTTCACCTGGACCGGGGCACTGCTCGTCCTGGTGGCCGCCGGGATCGCCAAGTACGGCGTGCACGACCTGCAGGAGGCCGGTGCCCTGCCCGGCCTCAACGACCTGGCCTTCGACGTCAGCGGCGCGGTACCGCCCGAGACGTGGTACGCGGAACTGCTCCGCGGCATGGTCAACTTCACGCCCGCCCCGACGGTTCTGGAGACCGTGGTGTGGCTCGCCTACGGCATCCCGGTTCTCGTCCTCTTTCTCTGGCCGGCCCGTACGCCGGTCCCCTCGCCCACCCCGGCCTCCTAGGAGAACCATGCGCACCACCGCACGCCTGCTCGCCACCACCGGCGCCACCGCGCTGCTGATCACCGGATGCGGCGACGACGCCACGAAGACCGCCGAGGCCGGTGACGGGAAGATCGCCGTGGCCGCCTCCGACACCTCGTGCCAGGTCGGCAAGGCCGAGTCCGCCGCCGGCACGGTCACGTTCACCGTCGCGAACAAGGGCGCCAAGGTCACCGAGTTCTACGTGTACGCGCCCGGCGACCGGGTGATGGGCGAGGTCGAGAACATCGCGCCCGGCCTGTCTCGTGAGCTGATCGTCGAACTGGCCGCCGGACGGTACGAGACCGCCTGCAAGCCCGGCATGATCGGCAAGGGGATCCGCAACGGGTTCACCGTCACCGGCTCCAGCGCGCCGCTCACCGAGGACGCCAAGCTGGCCCAGGCCACCGCCGACTACCAGCGGTACGTCAAGAGCCAGACCGGTGCGCTCATCGAGAAGACGACCGAGTTCGTCGACGCGGTGAAGAAGGGCGACAAGGAGAAGGCCAAGGCGCTGTTCCCGGTGGCGCGCACCTACTGGGAGCGGATCGAGCCGGTCGCGGAGATTTTCGGCGACCTCGACCCGGCCATCGACGGCCGCGAGGACGGCCTCGAACCCGGCCAGGAGTTCACCGGCTACCACCGGATCGAGAAGGACCTCTGGCAGACCGGGGACATCAGCAAGTCCGGGCCGATCGCCGACAAGCTGCTCGTCGACGTGCAGAAGATCGTCGACCTGGCCAACAGCACCCCGCTGTCGCCGCTGCAGCTGGCCAACGGCGCCAAGGAACTGCTCGACGAGGTCGCCACCGGCAAGATCACCGGCGAGGAGGACCGCTACTCGCACACCGACCTGTGGGACTTCAACGCCAACGTCGAGGGGTCCAAGGCCGCCATCGCGGCGCTGCGCCCGACGCTGGAGGAGAAGGACCCGGCGCTGGTGAAGACCCTCGACGAGAAGTTCGCGGCGGTCACCGCCTCGCTGGAGAAGCACCGCGCCGGTGACGGCTGGAAGCTGCACAACGAGCTCACCGAAGCCGACCTCAAGCAGCTCAGCGACGACATCAACGCCTTGGCCGAGCCGATCAGCAAGGTCGCCGGGCTCGTCGCCGGCAAGTAGTTCACGCAGCTGTCGACCGTACCGTCGAAGGGGTTTGATCTGATGAAGCGCCGCAGGATGATCGGACTGGCCGGTGCCGGAGTGGCCGGTCTGGCCGCCACCGGCGGCGTCGTCGCCATGACCAGGCCGGAGCAGCCGCAACCCGTGCCGGCCGCCGGGCCCGGTGACGCCGTGCCGTTCTACGGCACCCGGCAGGCCGGGATCATCACCCCGGCCCAGGATCGCCTGCACTTCGTCGCCTTCGACGTGATCACCAGCAAGAAGGCGGAACTGCTCGCCATGCTGGAAGCCTGGACGGCCGCCGCCGCGCGGATGACCGCCGGCCTCGACGCCGGCACCATCGGCGCGGTCGGCGGCATCCCGGAGGCCCCGCCGGACGACACCGGCGAGGCCATCGGGCTGCCTGCCTCCGCGCTGACGCTGACCATCGGGTTCGGGTCCGGCCTGTTCCGGGACACCTCCGGCCGTGACCGGTTCGGCATCGCCGACCGCAAACCCCCGGCCCTGGCCGACCTGCCGCACTTCCCCGGCGACGCCATCGACCCGAAGATCTCCGGCGGCGACATCTGCATCCAGGCGTGCGCCCACGACCCGCAAGTCGCCGTGCACGCCATCCGCAACCTGGCCCGCATCGGCATGGGCGTGGTGAGCGTACGGTGGTCGCAACTCGGCTTCGGCCGGACGTCGTCCACGTCCGTCGGGCAGGACACCCCGCGCAACCTCTTCGGCTTCAAGGACGGCACCGCCAACCTGAAGGCCGAGGAGACCGCCCTGCTCGACGAACACCTGTGGGTCAAACCCGGGGACGGGCCGGAGTGGATGACCGGCGGGTCGTACCTGGTCACCCGCAAGGTCCGGATGATCGTGGAGACGTGGGACCGCACCCCGCTCGGCGAGCAGGAGACCATCGTCGGCCGCACCAAGGGCACCGGCGCGCCGCTCACCGGTTCCGGCGAGTTCGACGAGCCCGACTTCACCGCCGTCGACGGTGAGGGTGAACCGGTCATCGCCCTCGAGGCCCATGTGCGGCTCGCCCACCACAGCCAGAACAAAGGTGCCCGGATGCTGCGCCGCGGCTACAACTACGTCGACGGTTCCGACGGGCTGGGACGCCTCGACGCCGGCCTGTTCTTCATCTCCTACCAGCGCGACGCGCACCGGCAGTTCGTGCCGGTGCAGGCCTCGCTGGCCCGCAAGGACGTCATGAACGAGTACATCCGGCACGTGTCCAGCGGCCTCTTCGCCTGCCCACCGGGACTCGTCGCCGCCGACGACCACTGGGGCCGGGCACTGCTCACGTGATCGCTAGAGTCGGGTGGTGAGCAACTCGCCGGGCAGGCGGCGGCCGGGGCAGCTGGAGACCGAGATCGTCACCGTCCTGACGACCGCGGCCGAGCCGATGACACCCGGCGAGGTCCGCGACGCCCTCGACCCCACCGGCGGCCTCTCCTACAGCACGGTCGTGACCACGCTGACCAGGCTCCACGAGAAGGGTCAGGTGGCCCGGCACCGCGACGGGCGGGCCTTCCGGTACGGCGCGCTCTCCGACCCGGCCGGCCTGGTCGCCGACCGGATGAGCCGGCTGATGGCGGTCGAGCCCGACCGGGCGTCGGTGCTGCGCCGTTTCGTCAGCAATCTCGACGAGAACGACGAACGGCTGCTGCGGGAACTGCTCAACACACCCGACGAATCGTGATCGATCCGCCGCTCAGCCGGGGATCGCGGCGGCTCGCTCGCGGGCCTTGGTGATCAGCTCGCGGACCAGCGGCTCGGAGCCGTCCATGTTCTCCCAGCCCAGGTCGGCCACCACGATGACGGCGTCGCCGACGCGGGTCAGCGCCGCGTAGTGGTTGACCGTCGCCGGCTCCTCGTCGGCGTAGCTGAAGCGCTGACCGATCCGTACCAGCGTGGTCTCCGCACTGCTTTCCAGGACGTCCCATCTGTATTCGTCCTTGCCCAGTCCGCCGGGGCAGCGGTCCAGTGCGGCCAGGATGTCGCGGACCTGGTCGGCGGCCCCACCGGAGGTGTGGCGGCCGACGAACTGCACGATCACGCTCGGGGTGCTGCCGCCCTGCTCCCCCGGCACGACGTACCGCTTGGCGACCGCGTCGGTGCGCGTGGCGTCGCTCGGGTAGCGGTCCCCCCGGCACGGGCGCAACGGCCGGACGTGCGCGAACTCCCCCTCCTCGAGCGATTCGGGCCTCGCGTCGTGCACGTCGGCGGGCTGCAGCAGGGCGGCGGCCGGGATGCCCGCGACCCGGGCACTCGACGACGAGGCGCTGACCGGTGTCACACTTCCGGACGGGGCCGCGGTTCCGGTCCCGGCGGTGCATCCGGTCAGGGACGCGGCGAGCAGGCCGGCGGTCGTTACGATACGGATCGATGTGGTTCGCATCCTTCTGCACTGCCCCGGCGGGCGCGACGTCACACCCGATGCCACCCTGGAGCGGTGACCGATACCGAACCCACCCTGGCCGACGTCCGCCGCGCCATCGACGAGATCGACATCCGGATGGTGGCCCTTCTCGCCGCCCGGGAGGTCCAGGTCCGGCGGGCCGCCACCCTCAAAACCGATGAGCAGGGCGTACGGGCACCCGCGCGCGTCGAGCAGGTGATCGCGAAGGTGCGAACGCTGGCCGGCGAGTCGGGTGCCTCCCCCGACGTGGTGGAACGCGTGTACCGGGCGATGATCGGGGCCTTCATCGACCTGGAACTGGCCGAGCACCGAGGGATGACCGGCGGGTAACCGGTTCGGGCGCGACGGTCATCACATTCCCGCTTTTTCGCCATTTAGCGGCTTTTCTCGCCGATAGCTTTTGCGTCGGAAGTGATCGCCGAGAGAAAGTCGCCGTGTTGTTGCAGACGTTCGTCCAGTCCGCCAGTCCGCTCACCGTCGTCGTCGCCGGTCTCTCGCTCTGCGCGGTTGCCGCCGCGTTGCTGCGCCGTAAGGTCCGGCCCGTCGTCGAGGCGACCGGCCGGGCGGTGATCGCCCGCCTGCGCCCGCACGTCCCGGCGCGGCTGTGGCGGCTGGCCCGCCGCTGCCGGGACCGGGTCGAGCCGGAGACCGCCCGTTCGGTGCTGGTGACCGGCGTGGCCGCCGGGATCGCCTGGTCGGCGGCTGAGACGCTGCACCTGGTCGGCCCGGTCACGGCGGCGATCTCGGCGACGCTCTCGGTGCAGATGAGTTCGCACGCCTCGGTCCGTGAGGGCGCCCAGCGCCTGGTCGGCACCCTGGCCGGGATCGCCGTCGCGGTCGTGGTGTGGGGCGTGTTCGGGGCCAGCGAGTGGACGATCGCGGTGATCGCCGGATGTGGGCTCGCCCTCGGCCGGCTGCTGCGCCTGGGCGACAGTTCCGCCACCGTGCCGCTCACCTCACTGGGCATCCTCGTCGGTGGCACCGTGGTCACCGAGACTTTCGTGTGGCAGCGGGTCGCCGCGACCGTCCTCGGCATCGTGGTCGGGGTGATCCTGTCGCCGCTGGTCGGCGGGATGACACCGCTGGAGCGGGCCCGGCACCGGCTGGCGAACCTGTCGCACGAGATCGCCGGCCTCCTCGGCCGCCTGGCCGACGGCGTCCGCGACGGGTACGACCGCGACCAGGCCGCACAGTGGCTGGCCCGCTCGCGGGAGCTCGACGAGGACGTGGCGGACGCCGTCACCGCGGTCGAGGAGCTGTCGCGGCAGGCCCGCTGGTCGCTGACCACCCCGGCCGCCCGGGTGACACCGCTGGACCAGACGCTGCGGGCCCTCCAACACGGGGTGCAGCAGGTCAACTCGGTGGCCCGGACGATGTTCGACGCCGCCGCCACACCCGGCTCGCCGGGTGTGCCGGAGCAGATCGGGCAGGTCCTGGCGACCGCGTCCGGCGCCTTCACGGCGCACGCCGCGCTGGTCGACGACCCGCACGCGGACGCCACGCACGACACCGGCAACCTGCACGAGCTGCTGGACGGACTGCGCGAGGAGCGCCGGCGCACACTGCGAAAGGTCCGCACCGAACTCGACGACACCGGCGTGCTGGTACTGACCGGCTCGATCATCAACGACATCGACCGGATGGCCGGGTCGCTGGAACGGTCCGCGCCCGCGCTCACCATCGGCGTACGCGAACCGGGCCCCGGCATCCCGGCAGTCTCCGAGGTCCTGCCGGCCGTCCGTCTGATCTGGGAGAAGGCCGTGACCGCGCGGGCCGGGCGCTAGGGTCCGCCTCGTATCTCGTGGCGCCGTCCCGGGGATCGTCCGACCAGGGAAAAGAGAGCGTCGCCCGGCGGCTTTTGGGACACTGGGCAGATGACCTGGCTGTCGAGGCACCGGGCCGGAAAGCGTTTGTTGATGAATGCGGCAACGATCACGGTGCTGATCGCCGTGGCCGTGCTGGGTTTCTCGGTCTCCCACCGGCAGGAGGCGATGGCCGACGAGGCGCAGCGGGCACAGCAGCTGGCTCAGGCCGCTCAGCAGGTGAAGTTCCGGGCGGCGGACTTCAACGGATGGCAGACGGCGTACGCCCTGGACATCGTCCGCGCGGTGCCGGGCGCCGCCAGCGACACCTCAGCCGGCCGGGCGCGGTTCCTCGACGCGGCCGCGAGGTTCGACAGCGAACTGCGCGCGTTGGAGTCGTTGTCCGCTTCGGCCGAGGCGACCCGGACCGTTAGCGCCGTCCGGGCGGCCTTCAACGAGTTCATGTCCGTCGACGAGAAGGTCGTGAGGCTGTACCGGACCGGTGGGACGGTGGACCGCAGAGCCGCATCCGAACTCGTCCTCGGCCGCGAGATCGAACTCTATGTGCAGATCGCCGGCGGTTGCGACACCACCGCGCAGCTGTCGGCGTCGGCAGTCAACGCGAGCTTCGACCGCCTGGAGTCGGTGGGCGCCGCCACCCGGCGCTACATCATCGTGCTGACCATCGTCGCCGCGGCCCTGGCGCTGACCAGCGCGATCCTCGCCGGAGCGCGCCAGCGGGCGGTCGCGGACCGGGCGCGGGAGGCCCACCGGATGGCGAGCCTGGGGCAGCTGACCGGTGGCATAGCGCACGACTTCAACAATGTTCTCGCCATCATCCTGAATTACACCGACTTCGTCGCCGAGCATGCCTCGGCCGAAGCTCGTGAGGATCTGGCGCACATCCGCAGGGCCGCCGAAAGGGCGGCCGGGCTCACCGCACAGCTCCTCTGCTTCATCCGGCACGAGGCCGTCCGGCCACAGATCTTCGACGTCAACATCGCGATCGCCGAGACCCATGCGATGCTCGCGCGAACGCTCGGCGAACACATCGAGCTCGTGGTGATGCCGTCGGTCACCCCCTTGACGATCTGCGCCGACGCCGGCCAGATCCAGCAGATCCTGGTCAACCTCGCCGTCAACGCCCGCGACGCGATGCCCGACGGCGGCACCCTGGTGATCGCCGCTTCCCCCGTCGTTCTCGAGGAGAACCAGGCGAACGTGCACCCGCCGGTGAAGGCCGGCCGATATCTTCAGATCCTGGTCACCGATACCGGGTCCGGGATGCCTCCGGAGACCGTGAAGCGCATCTTCGAACCGTTCTTCACCACCAAGCCGAAGGGTTACGGCACCGGCCTCGGGCTCGCCAACGTCCTCAACATCGTCACCGCCGCGGGTGGCGCCATCGACGTCTGCTCCAAGCTGGGGATCGGCACGACATTCCGGCTGTACTTCCCGATCGCCGGAACACCGCACGAATCCGGTCCACCGGTCCTGCCTCATCCGCGGCGCCTCACGGCCGGGGCCAGCGGATCCTGGTCGTCGAGGACGAACCCGCCCTCGGCTCGAGCATCGCCCGGATACTCACCGCCGGCGGCTATCAGGTCCGGTCCGCCGTCAGCGGCCCCGACGCCCTCGCCGTACATGCCGACGAAGGCTGCGACCTGCTGATAGCCGATGTGGTCATGCCGGACATGTCAGGCCCGCGCCTCGCCGAGATCCTGCGCCGTACCCACCCTCAGCTGCCGGTGCTCTACGTATCCGGCTACATCGACGGCATCCTCGGGCCGAATCGCCTGTGCACACCGGAGACCGACGTCATCGAGAAACCGTTCACCGCCGCCGAGCTGCTCGCCGCAGTGAACAAGGCCCTGGAGGCGGCACCCCGGACGGACGGCCTCGCCGCTGATCGGTCCGGCCCCGCCGAGGACCAGCCGTACGCGCCGGCCTGAGGTCGGCATCGGCTACCACCGGGAGCGATCCTGGGAGCTGGGACGGCACGACCTCACAAGATCGCGGGCGGCGGTCGTCAGGGTTTGCGGCCCACCGCGGTCCAGATGTTGATGTCGGAGCGGGACGGGATCTCCGCGCCGTCCTCCGGCCGCCACTCGCCTGCCGGGACGACACCCGGCTCGACGAGCTCCAGGCCGTCGAAGAGGGCGGCGAACTCGTCGGGCGGGCGGGTCCAGACGTCGGAGCGGCCCTGTTCGACGAGTTGCCGGTAGAACGCCTGCTGTTCGGGGGTGCCGAACTCCGAGGGGTGTTGTCGGCGGTGGGCAGCCCGGTGCCGATGTCGAGGAACTGCCGGATGCCGGCCTCCCGCGCGAGGTACCGGGTGGCCCGCTGCAGCAGGGCACGATTGGCGAGCGCGCCCAGCCGTACCGCCGGGAAGTGCCCTTGCAGTTCGTCGCCGGAGGCGCGGGCTCGCGCCAGTTCCACAGTGGCCGCCACCGGCATGGTGTTGGATTACCGCTGTGGAACTGTTCGGAGGGCTGACCGGCGTGGCCAGGATCGGACTGGGTCTGGCCGCGGTCGGCCGCCCGGGATACATCACGCTGGGCCGCGACCGGGACTTGCCGCCCGCTCGCACGGTGACGGCGATGCGCGACCGGGCGCACCGGCTGCTCGACGAGGCGTACGCGGCCGGGGTCCGGTATTTCGATGTGGCCCGTTCCTACGGCCGGGCCGAGGAGTTCCTGGCCGGCTGGCTGCCCGGTCACGACGAGGCGGTCATCGGCAGCAAGTGGGGCTACACCTACACCGCGGACTGGCAGGTCACCGCCGGCGTGCACGAGGTCAAGGAGCACAGCACCGCCGCCTTCGACCGGCAGATCCGCGAGACCCGGATGCTCCTCGGCGATCGTCTCGGCCTCTACCAGATCCACTCGGTCACACCGGACAGCCCGGCGCTCACCGACCGGGACCTGCACCGCCGCCTGGCCGGTCAGGGCGCGGTGGTGGGCCTGTCGACCAGCGGCCCGGCACAGGCCGACGCCATCCGCGCGGCCTGCGCGATCGAGGTGGACGGGGTTCCGCTGTTCCGCACCGTGCAGGCCACCTGGAACCTGCTCGAGACCGGCGCGGCGCAGGCCCTGGCCGAGGCGCACGCCGCCGGTCGCGCGGTGATCGTCAAGGAAGCGCTGGCGAACGGGCGGCTGGCCGCACATCCCGGGCTCGGGCCGGAGCCGGACGTCGTGGCACTCGCCGCCGCGCTGCACCAGCCGTGGGCGACGGTCGTCCTGTCCGGTGCCGCCACCAGTGCCCAGCTGGCGTCGAATTTGCGGGCCGCCACCGTCCGGCTCGACGCGGCGGAGATGGACCGCCTCGCCGGGCTCGCCGAGCCGAGTGAGGGCTACTGGCGGGCCCGCGCCGCGCTTCCCTGGACGTGACGAATCTTGCAGCGCTGCAAAGAAAAGACGATCAGATTTCGAATCTGTACCCGGGTCGGTCTCGTCCACTGGCTGGAGTGCGGTAAGACATGACCATGACTGATACGGATGCACGGCCGCCGGCCGGCTTGCGCGAAGCGATCGAAGAGGGCCGGACCGCGCTCGGGATCGAGTTGGGATCCACGCGGATCAAGGCTGTGCTGACCGGCCCCGACCACGCGGCCATCGCGGTCGGCGCCCACGACTGGGAGAACCAGTTCGTCGACCGCACCTGGACCTATTCCCTGGAGGCGGTCTGGCAGGGTCTGCAGGGCTGCTTCGCGGCACTGGCCGAGGACGTCCGGAAGCGGTACGGCGCGGAGCTGCGTACCGTCGGTGCGCTCGGCGTCTCCGCGATGATGCACGGCTACCTGGCCTTCGACGGCGAGGGCGAGCTGCTGACCCCGTTCCGCACCTGGCGCAACACCAACACCGGAGCCGCCTCCGAGCAGCTCAGCGAGCTGTTCGGCTACAACATCCCGCACCGGTGGAGCATCGCCCACCTCCACCAGGCGGTCCTCAACGGCGAGGAGCACCTCGGCCGGCTCGCCCACCTGACCACCCTGGCCGGCTATGTGCACTGGAAGCTCAGCGGCCGGCAGGTGCTCGGCGTCGGTGACGCCAGCGGGATGTTCCCGATCGACGTCGCGACCGGTGGTTACGACGCGCGGATGCTGGAGCAGTTCGACGAGCTCGCCGCCGGACGGGTGCCGCTGAAGCTGGCCGAACTGCTGCCGGCCGTCCTGCCCGCCGGCGAGCAGGCCGGCACGCTCACCGAGGCCGGGGCACGCCTGCTCGACCCGAGCGGGACCCTGCAACCGGGCGCCGTGCTGTGCCCGCCGGAGGGCGACGCCGGAACCGGCATGGTCGCGACCAACTCGATCGCCCGCCGCACCGGCAACATCAGCGCCGGCACCAGCATCTTCGCGATGATCGTGCTGGACGGCCCGCTGAGCCGGATGCACCCGGAGATCGACCTGGTCACCACGCCGGCCGGCGACCTGGTGGCGATGGTGCACTGCAACAACGGCGCCAGCGAGCTCAACTCGTGGGCCGGGCTGTTCGCCGAGTTCGCGGCCGCTCTCGGGGCGAAGGCGGACACCAACACCGTCTTCGAGACGCTGTTCCGGTCGGCGCTGACCGGTGCGGCCGACGGTGGCGGGCTGATGGCGTTCAACTATCTGTCCGGGGAGCCGATCACCAAGCTGCACGAGGGCCGGCCGCTGTTCCTGCGCGAGCCGGGCAGCGCACTGAGCCTCGGCTCGTTCATGCGTACCCAGCTCTACTCGGCGCTGGCGACCCTGCGCATCGGCATGGACGTGCTGCAGAAGGCCGAGTCGGTGCAGCTGGACAGCATGTTCGCGCACGGCGGCCTGTTCAAGACCGAGGGCGTGGCGCAGAAGTTGCTGGCCGCGGCGATCGACACGCCGGTGTCGGTCGGTGACCTGGCGGCCGAGGGCGGGGCCTGGGGCATCGCCGTGCTCGCCGGTTTCGTCACGGCGAAGCAGCCGGGTCAGAGCCTCGCCGACTTCCTGAACACCACGGTCTTCGCGGACGCGCGGCTGGACACGGCCGCCCCGGATCCGGAGGACGTGGCGGGCTTCAACGCCTTCATGCGGCGGTACGTGGCGGCGCTGCCCGTCGAGCAGGCCGCGGTCGAGCACAGCTGACAGGTGCGGCGGCCTTCCTCCGGGCCGGGGGAAGGCCGCCGCGTCGCAGCCGGGGCCGACGTCTCAGCCGTGGTAGACGTCGAAGACGCCGCCCAGCGCGTTGCCGACGATCTTCTCGATCTGTTCCATGGTCAGGCCGGGAACCTTGGTGATCCAGACCTCGGCGCAGATGTCGCGGTAGACGAACACGCCGCGGGCCCGTACCGGGTCGTCGCGGTAGAGGATGCCCTCGATGGTGATGTCGGTGGCCGGGACCTGGAGGCTGGTGGCGATCTGCTTGCGGCCGGACTCGTCGGTGATGGTCGGGCAGGTGGACATCCGCTGGTTGAGGGCCCCGATCAGAGACCATCCGTCGGAGGTGGTGCCCACGACCGACTCGACGACGGGAGTGCCGGCGTCGCCCATGGCGAAGGTGCGCTGAACCGCGACGCCCGGCGTGCCGTAACCGACCAGTTTGCCGTCGCAGTCGTACTCCTTGAAGAAGTCCTTGTTCTCGGCCGTACGCTCGGCGAGGAGCCGGAAGCCGGCCGGCAGGTCCGGCAGTTCGACGAGCCCTCTCCTCAGCTCGTCGGCGGCCGGGCCCTCGGCGATCCGTACCACCGTCTTCGCCGCGGCCTTGACGATCTCGACGAACCGGGCCTCGCCGCCGGCGTCGGCGTCCGTCTCCTCGACACCCACGTACACCGGGCCCCAGGCCACGACCGCGGACCGGGTGAGCCGTGTGCCGGAGACCGAGTTCAGCCCGGCCGACGAGTCACCGAGCGCGGGCAGCGGCAGTTTGGAGTGCCTGGTGGTCGCGCCCTCGTACTCGGCGACCGGGCACTCGGTGAGCGCGTCGGCCGTGTCCTTGACGACCCCGGCGGCGAAGTCGCGCCCGTTCGCGGTGATCTCGATGCTCAACCGGCCGCCGGCCCGGTGCTCGAAGTGCCGCGAGACGCTGGTCACCGGCCCCCAGATCTCGCCGGCCATCCCGCTGCACAGATCGGAGTTGAACTGCGGCAACTGCATGGTCGAACCGCCGTCGTCGCTGACGAAGGTGTAGCCGGCCGGCAACTCCGTGATCTTCGGCAGTCCTTTCATCATGTCCGAGGCCATGTAGTACTCGTCGCCCAGCGGCGGCGACGCGGCCGGAACCGGAACCTCCCCGCCCGGGTTCCCGCCGACGGTGGTCGCGGCGGCCGTGCCGGCGATCGCGGCGGCCGCGAGCAGGACCGGGACGGCGCAGGTCAGCACGATGATTCGTCTCATCGGCTCACGGTAGGCGCGACAATCCGTGGCTTTCCGGAATTCCGTCTCAACTCGCCCGGACGACGACCTTGCCCAAAGCTCGGCCCGCACCGACGTACGCGAGTGCCTCCGGGACCTCGTCGAGGGCGAACGTGCGGTCGATGTGCACGGTCAGATCGCCCGCCGCACACAGGCCGGCGACCGGTGCGAACCAGCGGGGACCCGGCTTCACCGCCAGCACACCCATCCGGCGACCGGTCAGCAGGCCAGTCACGGTCCCGGCGGTCAGCACCCGCAGCAACGTGCGCACCGTCCCGCCGACACACCGATAGCGGCCTCCGGGGGCGAGCGCCCGGCGGTAGGCGAACACCGAGCGATGGGCGACAAGATCAAGAATGAGGTCGTACGGTCCGAGCCGCGTGAAGTCGTCGCGCCGATAGTCGATCACATGGTCGGCACCGAGCGACCGCATGAAGCCGAGCTTGCCCGCATTGTCGACACCGGTCACCTCGGCGCCGAGCCGTTTCGCCAGCTGGATCGCGAACGCGCCGGAACCGCCGCCGGCACCGTTGATCACGACATGCCGCCCGGCGGTGAGACCCGCCAGACCCTGGTGGGCGATCACGCCCGCCTGCGGGATCGTGGCGGCCTCGGCGGCGCTCAGACCGGCCGGCCGGGGCGCGAGCACGTACTCGGGGGCGACCGCGTACTCGGCGAAGCCACCCTTGAGATCGAGATTGTCGCCGTACACCTCGTCCCCGGCCCGGAAGCGGCTGACACCGGGCCCCACCGCCTCGACGGACCCGGCGATGTCCGAGCCGAGAATCCGGCGCGCCGGGGCACGCAGGCCACCGATCCGCGCGTACGCCGGCGAGCCCCGCAGACACTCCCAGTCGCTCAGGTTGATCGAGGTGGCGGCCACCCGGATCAGCACCTGACCGGCTGCCGGCGAAGGCTTCGGCACGTCCGCGACCCGCAGCACACCGGGTCCCCCGTACCGGTCGTACACGACCGCTCTCATTCCTTCGTTGTTAGCACTCGCAAACAATGCGGTCGCGCTCCCCGCGGGGTCAGCCGGTGAGGAGACGAAGCCGGATATCAGCAGTTTGTTGCATAACGATCCCTATGATGAGGCGGTCCGGGGGCGCGGTCGGCCCGCACTCGTGACATTCCGAGGGGCGGCAGCCAGTGCGTGACAGACCACGGGACCGCGTCATGAGCCGACGCGTCGTCCACATCGACGCGCCCCCGCGCCCGCGCACCGGACGGCAGATGTACGTCGCCTGGGCCGCGCTGCTGATCGCCGTGCCGGCCCTGTTCCTCGGCGTCCAGAACCACCGGGAGCACAACCGCGCCGACCTGAGCACCGTGGAGGACGACGACCTGCGGTTCTCGTCGCTGGTCTCGTTCCAGGACCGCGGCACCGACACCACCGACCCGGACGACTTCAAACACGTGACCTCGGTGACGGTCCGCAACTCGGGGCCGCTGCCAGCCAGCGGTGTGGTGCTCGTCCCCGACAGGGCGATCCGCGGCGGCATGCCGCCCGCTCAGCACGATCCCGGCTATCGCCCACTGATCGAGCTCGGCACGATCGGCCCCTGCGAGGAGGTGGAGATCCAGATCGAGCGCAACGACCTGTACCGGGTGTGGCTGCGCCTGCTTCCGCATGCCGCCCGCGACCTCTGGAGCGACGACGTCCCGACCTGGACCACCTCGGAACTGCTGTTCACCGTCGCCGGGAAGGACTGGCGCACGACGGTCCGGTCCGTCAGAAGGATCAAGGAGCGTGCGTACGACGGAGTCCGGTCCGACGCCGACTTCACCGCCGCCCGGATCACCGCCGAGGAGGTCTCGGCCGTGACCCGGTCGGCCGCCACCTGTCTACGGACCGCCTGACGAATCCATGGTCGATCCCCGTCGGGTGATCCAGCACCGAAGCCGCACCTTGCCGGGACGGTAACCGGTACGCACACCGTATGCGCCGCAACCCCTCCGCACGAATCCGCCGTGGCTGAGCCGCCCCGTCTCCCTCCGGCCGACCCGCTGATCGGGTTCGACTACGGTGGCTGGTGGCGGCGCACCATGACGGTCGTCGGCGCGATCTGGCCACGGTTGCTGATCCTGCAGGCCATCGGAGCGGTCGTCTCGGTGGTGTGCGAGGCCGCCACCGGCCGGCTGGGTGAGTCGTCCGGGCCGGGGACCGCGGTGGCTGTAGCCGGCGTCCTGGTCGTATTCCTGGTGACGCTGGCGGTCGTACCGCTGATGGTGCTGACCGCCTCGGGACGGCCGGCCACCGTCGGCACCTGTCTGCGGGTCATCGCCCGGCGGGTGCTGCCGCTGATCGGACTGTGCCTGCTGGCCGGTGTGATGCTCATGGTCGGATTCCTGCTGCTGGTGCTCCCCGGGATCTACCTGCTGCTGGTGCTGACCACGCTGGTCCCGGTCGTCGCCGTCGAAGGCGGCTGGGCGATCAACCGCTGCTTCGTCCTCTTCGACAACCGGCGGCGTTTCGCGCTCGCCCGGTGCGGCACTGTCGTGGCCGTCATGCTCGGTGGCGGAGCGGTCGCCTCGCTGGTTCAGGCCACCCTGGGCGCCGGGCTTGGGGCAATCGTTGCCGGCAACCTCCTGACCACCGCCGTCTACGCACTCGTCGGCCCGCTGTCCGTCACCGCCTACGCCGCCATGCGTGCCCTGCTGGAACCGGTCTCCACCGAGGACCTGGCCCGGCAGATGCTCGGCTGAGCCGTCACGCGTCGCCGTGCGACCGGTTCAGGACGGCGAGCTGGGCCTCGGTCAGGTGCACGTTCCCGGCAAGCGGGAGGCGGTCAGTGCCCGGAACCGTCCCGGCGGGCTCGCGCCGCGCGGGTGAACTGGTCGTCCCAGCGGCGCGGGAACGGCAGCATCCGGTGCTTGGACCGCCACGGGGCCATCTGACGGACGATGTTGAACCCGGCCGCCGAGATCACGCGATCGGCGGATGCGAAGAGGGGCCACGCCGGGTAAGGATCGACGTGCGAGACGTCCTCGGCCAGGTCGGGTGGGCGGCTCGGCGCGACCAGAACCAGGCGGGGCCGGCGGCCTTCGGCTTCGGCGCAGTCACGGGCGTACCCGATCAGGTCGTTGATCTCGGTCGCCGGGCCGGAGTGCACGATCAACCAGGAGCCGCCGGGGATGCCGGGGAGGCCGGCCCCGGAGGCGGGCGGGTCGGTGAGGGCGAGCGGTTCACCGGGGCCGAGGAAGGCCGCGTGCGCCTCGGACAGCGGCTCGAGTGTCCGGACCTCGTCGAACCGGATCGGGTCGGGCGGCAGGATCCGCTGGTAGGCGTCCCAGCGCAGCAGCCGGGCCAGATGGACGGTCCGCGTCCCGGCCGGCACCGAACGGGCCCGTAGCTCGCCGTCGGGGCCCGCTGGGAAGGCGTCGACGACCAGGGTGGCCGGGCGCAGGCCGGGCAGGGCGGCGGCGGGCAGCAGCCGGTGCGGGCCGAGGACGCGCGGGTCGGCGGTGAACGGTGACGTGCTGAGGATCGTCGCCGGCTCGTCGGCGTGGACGGTGTGCAGGTAGGCGCGGACGCGCGTGAGGTGGCCGAGTCCGCCGCCCCGGGCGTAGCAGACGATCACCGTACGGCTGCCAGCACCTTCAGGTAGCCCTCGGTCTCGGCCGCCACGTCGAAGCGTTCCCGGACGCGTCGCGCGGCGGCCTCGCCCATCGCCGCCAGCTCGTCGCCGGAGGCCAGTGCGGCGCGGTGCACGGCGGCGCGGCAGGCGTGCGGGTCACCGGCGGTGAAACGGAACCCGATGTCGTCGGTCACGAGATCGGCGAGGCCGCCCGCGTCCGAGGTGAGCAGCGGGGTGCCGAGCGCGGCGGCCTCCAGGGCGACGTTGGGCAGGCCGTCGTAGAAGGACGGCAGGGCCACCACGTCGCAGGCGGCGTAGACGCCGAGCAGCTGGTAGCGGTCCTGGAACGGCAGCACGGTGTGCTCGAGGTCGGACAGCAGCGACTCGATGCCGGGTTCCAGCGAGCCGGCGAGCACGACGTGGAACCGGGACGCCTGGCCGCCGGTGAACAGGGTCTCCAGCAGCAGGCGGACACCCTTCTTGTTCTTGAGCTGGCCGATCATGCCGAGGGTGCGCCGACCGGGCGTGACGTTCGCGGAGCGCCACTCGGCGGCGCGGGCGCGTTCGGACGGCAGGATCTGCCAGTCGGCGGTGTCGATGCCGTTGGCCACCCAGGTGACCGGTGTGGCCGGGGCGACCGCGCGGACGAGCGGTTCGGTGGCGGCGGCGACCACGCAGACGTGGGCGGACGAGCGCAACGCCTCCAGGACGACCGGCTGGCGGCGCAGCGAGAACATGCCGGTGTCGAAGTCGTTGCCGCGCAGCAGGGTGATCAACGGCAGGCCGGCCCATCGGGCGTACACCGGGCCGGCGAGCATCGGGTACGTGCCGCCGAACGCCACCACATGGGTGTAGCGGCCGATCTCCGGGGCGAGGGTGGTCCACAGCAGGCGCAGCGCGTGTTCCGGATCCTCGCCGAGCGGCACGGTACGTACGCCGGTGACCCGCTGCGCGGTGGTGCGCCGGCTCAGGTGCACGACGTCGACGCCCACGCCGGCGGCGCGCAGACCGCGGACGATGCGGTCGCACGAGGTGGCCATACCTCCGGGGCTGGGCGGGAAGTTCTCGGTGATCCAGAGAACCCGCATCAACTGTCCACCAGGGCGTCGTCGCCGTCGTCGAGGTAGTCCTGGGAGGCGGCGGCGCCCGGGTCGAAGGCCGCCCGGTCGTAGGAGTCGAAGCCGGTGTACCAGACGGCGTCCTGATAGACGCCGGCGGTGCGGTGCCGGTAGGC
Source organism: Actinoplanes sp. NPDC023801 (assembly GCF_040639655.1). Taxonomy (NCBI): domain Bacteria; kingdom Bacillati; phylum Actinomycetota; class Actinomycetes; order Micromonosporales; family Micromonosporaceae; genus Actinoplanes; species Actinoplanes sp. NPDC023801. Next base: position 72,072 of record NZ_JBFAAI010000028.1, read on the forward strand.
GCGCCGGCGGTAGGCGTCGACGGCGGCCGGGTGGCCGAACCGGTTGTTCGCGGCGGCGCACTCCGGGCACAGGCCGCCCTCGGTGACGTGGCCGGCGCAGAGGGCCCGGCCACAGCTCGGGCAGCCCGCGACGGCCGTCGTGCCGCACTTGCCGAGAGTGAAGAAGCCGGTGGTGACGGCGCAAAGGGTCATCGGGCGCCTCCGGCGGTGGTCTGCGGGGTCCAGCGGAACGGTTCGGTGGTGACCGTCAGGATCCGGTCGAGCTGCTCCTCGGCGCTCCGCGGCAATCGGTCGATCTTGGCGGCGGCCAGGACGCTGCGGCGCCGGCCCTCGCGCACCTGCACGGTGATCCAGCGCGGCGGCGGGCCTGCGGGCCGGGCGCTCGTGCCGTCCTTGGGCAGCCGGCGGCGTACCTTGATGATCTGCACCTGCTTGATCTTGCGTTTGACCTTGGTCTTGCCCCGCGGGTTGCGTTTGGTGACCCGCCGGGTGCGCGCACGGTCGACGACGAGGATGTCCAGGACGCTGCCGTCGCGCAGCTCGGCGTGCAGCCGCAGCCACGGGTCGATCGTCCACGTCTCGACGGCGGACCGGACCGGCGGCCGGACGGCCAGGTTGCGCGACGGGGAGGTCTTGCCGAGCGCCTCCGGGCCCCGCAGGTCGGCCGTGACGGTCAGCATGCCGGTGCGCCCGACGTCCGAGCAGACCTCGAGGATCAAGGGCACGAGCACATCGAGGGTACGCGGAGGAAGCGCCCATTTCGAGCGGCGCACCAGCTCGTTGTGCCTGCCGAGGCTGGCGGCCAGAGCCGTCCAGGCGTCCGCCGGCTGGGTCGCGGTGAAGCCACGCTCGTGGATGAGGGCCTGGTGCAGCGGAGGGAACCCCGCGATAGCGGCCTTCTGCTTGCGCCAGAACATGACCGGAACCTATCAGTGGACCGCGACACGGTCGTAGACGTCCGCGAGACGGGATCTCGCGTGTTTCCAGGTGAACCCGTCCTGGACGTGTTTCCGGGCGTTATCCCCCAGTTCACGGCACACCTGCGGGTACTCCAGAAGCACCCGGATCGCACGCGCCAGCTCGGCCGGCCGGTCCGGTGGCACGAGCCGGCCGTGCTCCCCCAGCACCTCGCGGATCACCGGCAGGTCGGAGGCGACGACCACGGTGCCGGCCGCCATCGACTCCCACACCTTGATCGGGCTGCAGCCCTGCTCCACGTTGCGGTCGCAGGCGGTCAGGGGCGCCACCGACAGTTCGGCGTGGGCGAGCCAGCCCGCCACCTCGGCGTGCGGCAACTGGTAATGCCAGCGCACCCGCCCGGCGACACCGAGACGGTCGGCGAGGCGGCGCAGCGGGCGGGCCCGGTTCGGCGACACCGACGAGCAGATCACCAGATCCAGATCGGTCAGGTCGGCGAGTCTGGCGAACGCGCGCAGCAGCACGTCGACACCCTGCCAGGGCTGCAGCGCGCCCACGTAGATCAGATAGCGGCCCGGCGCCTCCACCGGGCGCGGCACGCCGGCCGGCGCCGGGTCGGCACCGTTCGGGACCAGATGCACGCGGTCCGGTGCCACGCCGCGATCGGTCACGGCCTTCCCGATGACGTACGACGGAACGACCACCGCCGCCGACCGCGCGAGACAGTGCCGCTCCAGTTCACGGACCTTCGCGAGGGTGGCCGGGGCGGCGAGCGGCCAGGCGTACGGCAGCTCGATCGACGGCAGCCCGTTCGCCTCGTAGACCATCCGCGCCCCGGTGGTCAGAGCGGGCAGCGCGCTCCACGGGTCGCGGACGTGGCAGAGTTCGAGCGTGTCCCGGTGCGGCGCCAGCTGCCCGGCGGCCCAGGCGGAGAAGGCCTCGGCCCGGTCCAGCAGGTTCGGCACGACGTCGGTGAACCGGACGATCTCGACGTCGCCCTCACGCTGGTACGCGGGCAGGTCGCCGCCGCCGAGCACGCAGAGCAGGCCGCCCCGGTAGCGTTCGAACAGCTCGGCCGCCATGTGCCGGATGTGCACGGCCGAGCCTTTGGCCGACGGGAACCGGTCGAACGCGAGGTAGGCGGCACGGTGGCCGTCAACCATGATCCCCTCCCCGGCGGGCACGGTGCCAGGCGATCTGGCTGGTCAGGCCCTCGTCGAGGCCGGTGGTGGCGGTCCAGCCGAGCAGCGCGGCGGCCCGCTCGGTGCCGGCCCAGGTCCGTCGCACGTCGCCGCGAGCGGGATCCTTCGCCACCGTGGGCGGGGGTGCGCCGAGCAGCGTACCGATGCGGTCCAGGGCGTCCCGGACGCTGACCGTGACCGGATGGCCCACGTTGAGGATCGTGCCCGGCGGCAGCGGCGCCCGCGCCGCCCGGACGGTGGCGCCGACCACGTCGCCGACATAGGTGAAGGAGCGGCTCTGACCGCCGTCGCCGTAGAGCGGTGCCGGGGAACCGTCGAGAGCGGCCTCGATGAATCGGTGGAACGCCATGTCCGGGCGCTGCCGCGGCCCGTACACCGAGAAGTAGCGCAGCACGATGCCGCCCGCGGCCACGACGAGCCGCTCCGCCTCGGCCTTGGACCGGGCGTACGGACTCCGCGGGCTGACCGGATCGTCCTCGTCGCACGGATGCCCCGCGTCACCGTAGACCGACGAGCTGGAGGCCAGCACGAACCGGCCGGCGCGGACGCTGAGCAGGCGCTCGGTGGCGATCACGTTGTCCCGGTGGGCATCCGTCGCACCGGGCCCGAACGAGCTGCGGACCCCGGGACGCCCGGCCAGGTGCAGGATCACGTCCGCATCGGCGAGCGGTGTCAGGTCGTCGGTGACGAGATCACATACGGTCACGGAGACGCCGGCACGGGCCAGGGCGGCGACGTTGGCGAGCGCCGCGTCCGGGAACGCGGCCCGGCCGGGGGCGTCGACCGCGATCACGTCGTGACCGCCGGCGAGCAGGGCGGGCACGAGGTGGCTGCCGATGAAGCCCGCCGCACCCGTCACCACCGTCCGCACCCCGGCACTCTACCGACGACCGGAGGTGATCAGCCGACCGGTCAGCTCAGCGTGTCGGCAGCGGGACCCATGGTGCGGCCCGTGTTCTCGCGGGCGGTGAGAGGCGTGTCGAGCAGGTGGATGATCACGGTGGCGACAGCGGTGACCGCGGCCAGCACCAGCCACGGCACCGCCGGTCCGCGGGCGTGCAGCGCGGTGAAGAACGTCGGCGCCAGGATGTTCGCGAACGCGAAACAGTACTGGTAGACCGCCAGGTAGCGGTCCCGCTGCGCGGGCGGGGCGGCGGCGGCCGACAGCGCGTTCGACAGCGGCGCGTGGATCAGGTCGGCGGCCGCGAAGAAGATCAGCCCCACCATGAGGTACGGAACGAGCACCGCCCCCGGAACCCGGACGGCCCCCGCGTACACCAGCGCCCACACCACCCACAGCACACCGGCCAGCGCGAGCCCCCGCGGACGGGACAGCGGCCGGACCAGCCGGACGGCGAGTGCCTGCCCGGTGGCCAGCAGCACCGTGTTCGCGGCCAGCAGCGGCCCGACCAGCCAGTGCGGCGCGGGCAGCGCGTCGACCAGGTAGACCGGCACCGCCACGCCGATGAACACACTGCACAGCGCGAACACCGTGTTGACGGCGATGAGCATCAGGTACGGCCGGTCCCGCAGCATCTCCCGGTACCCGCCGCCGGCCGGGCGCCCGGCACCGGCCGCTGCCGGGTCCCGCGGCACGAACAGCAGCAACAGCGCCGACACCAGGAACGTTCCGGCGTTCAGCCAGACGGCCGGCTGGTACCAGCCGTAGGTCACCACGAGCCCACCGGCCAGGATCCCCACGCCGGTCGACGCCATCTGGATCATGCCGGTGAGGGCGTAGCGGCGGTCGGTGCGCTGCCGGTCCTCCCCCGGTTCGGCCAGCCCCGCCACGACGGAGAAGAACGAAGACCAGAACAGCCGCTGCCCGATCGACGCGAGCATCGCCACCGCCAGCACCGCGGCCGGATGGTGCGCCCCGCCGTACGCCAGGAACGCCGCGCCCTGCAGGATCTGCGCCAGCAGCACCCGGTCGACGGCCGGGAACCGGTGCGCGACATGCCCGACGATCAGCGGCACCGGCAGTGAGGCGAGGCCGGCGGCGCTCAGCAGCAGACCGACCGTACCCAGCGGCAGGCCCGCCACCTCGGTGAAGTAGAGCAGTGACACCGGCAGGAACAGGCCGCTGCCGGCCATGTCGACGGCGAGGGCACAGGCTAGCGGAACGACTCGTCGGCGTGCGGGCATCCGGCCTGTCTACCAGACACAGTGGACCATTTCCCCCCATTTCCCGGCCGGCCCCCACCGCTGCCTCAGCCCACCCGAGACAACGGTGAGCGCCAGCCGGGGACGGCGGCCGGGCGGGACGGCGGGCTAGAGGAAGCTGACGTTCTGGGCCAGCGCCAGCGTGCTGGTGTAGTTCACCGTGTTCGTGGCCCGCCGCATGTAGGCGCGCCACGCGTCCGAACCGGATTCACGGCCGCCGCCGGTCTCCTTCTCGCCGCCGAAAGCGCCCCCGATCTCGGCCCCGGACGTGCCGATGTTGACGTTGGCGATGCCGCAGTCGGAGCCGTCGGCGGCCAGGAAGCGTTCGGCCTCCTGCTGGTCGCGGGTGAAGATCGACGACGACAGGCCCTGCGGTACGTCGTTGTGCAGTGCCACGGCCTCCTCGAACGTCTCGTAGGTGAGGACGTAGAGGATCGGCGCGAACGTCTCCTCGCGCACGATCGAGGTCTGCCGGGGCATCCGCACGATGGCCGGCTCCACGTAGGCACCGCCGGCCTTGTCCACCCGGCGGCCGCCGGCGACGATCTTGCCGCCCTCGGCCTGGGCCCGCTCGAGGGCGGCGGCCATGGCGTCCGCGGCCGCGTCGGTGATCAGCGGTCCGACCAGGGTCGACTCGTCGAACGGGTCACCGATCGGCAGCCGCCCGTAGACGGCCGCCAGCCGCTCGACGAGTTGGTCGGCGATGTCACGGTGGACGATGAGGCGGCGCAGGGTGGTGCAGCGCTGGCCGGCGGTTCCGGCGGCGGCGAACACGATGCCCTGCAGCGCGAGATCCAGGTCGGCGGACGGGGCCACGACGGTGGCGTTGTTGCCGCCGAGTTCGAGCAGCACCCGGCCGAAACGGGCGGCGACCCGCGGGCCGACCGCGCGGCCCATCCGGGTCGAGCCGGTGGCGCTGACCAGGGCGACCCGCGGGTCGTCGACCAGGAGTTCACCGGCGGTACGGTCGGCGAGCAGCAGCCGGTGCAGTTCGCGTGGCGCTCCGGTCTGCTCGATGGCCCGGTCCAGGAGGTGGCTGGACGCGAGCGAGACCAGCGGGGTCAGCTCGCTCGGCTTCCACACCACGGCGTCGCCGCAGACCAGGGCGACGGCGGTGTTCCACGACCAGACGGCGGCCGGGAAGTTGAACGCGGAGATGACGCCGACGACGCCGAGTGGGTGCCAGGTCTCGGCGAGCCGGTGGCCGGGCCGCTCGGAGGCGATCGTGCGGCCGTAGAGCTGGCGGGACAGGCCGACCGCGAACTCGCAGATGTCGATCATCTCCTGGACCTCGCCGAGGGCCTCGGAGCGGATCTTGCCGGCCTCGATGGTGATCAGGTCGGCCAGGTCGGACTTGTGCACGCGCAGCAGCTCGCCGAGGGTGCGGACGAGTTCGCCACGGACCGGGGCGGGTGTCGTGCGCCAGGTGAGGAACGCCTGCCCGGACTCGCCGATAGCCTGTTCCACCTGCTCGGCGGTGGTGGCTCGCAGTCCGAACAGGTGCTCACCGGTGATCGGCGACCGGGCGTGCAGGTCGTCGCCGTCGGGGATCCGGACGCCGATGCGGTCCAGGCTCGCGCGGGCCCGGTCACGCAGTGCTTCGGTGGTCGGCAGGTCGCTCAAGGCATGTCCTTCAGGGTCGTCGGCAGGTCCAGGTTCGCGACGATCGCACCGACCGAGGCGGCCTGCTCGTGGGCGTACAAAAGGAAGGGGTTGTGAATTTCTCTGCCGATCGCTCCGGAGAGCCAGGCCTGGTCGTAGTCGACGCCCTGCTGTCCGGTGTCGCGGCTGCCCTCGCTGCTCAGGTTGGACTGGAAGATCCCGGCGGCCGAACGCGGCAGGAAGTCCTCGTAGACGATCGGCGTCGCGGTCACCCAGCCCTCGTCGACCAGGGCTTTCGGAGTCTCCGGCGGGTTCGCGCCCGGCCGGTTCGCGTTCAGCGTGTAGGTGAAATAGGCGAGGCCCTGTTCGCGCAGCCCGCGTTCGGTGCCGGGCAGTCCTTCCTCCCACACGTCAACGGCGACTTCGGCGCGGGTACGTCCGGAGTCGCCGGACAACCGCACATCGATCTCGGTGAGCAGCGCGTCATAGCGTTCCCGCCCGGCCGGTGTGAGCGCCACGCCACGCGCCTCGACCTCGCCGAACCGGACCCGCAACGCGCCGGTGGTGACCGTGCCGCCGGGTTCGCGCATCGCCCGTGGCTCGGCGAGCGCCCGGAACGACGTCTGGCGCAGCAGCACGTCCGGTCCTCGCCAGCGCGGCGGACCCTGGATGGTGTCGATCATCTCGATGCCGCGGTCGGTCATCCGCTGATAGAGGTCGTCGATGTCCAGCACCCGCGGGGTGAGGTGGTTGATGTGGGTGCTGCGGACCCCGCCGATGTCGGCGGCCACGGCCGACACCGCCTCCAGCTCGGCGTACCAGGCGCGGTCCACCGGCTCGGCCGACAGCTCGAAGGCCGCCACCGCGAGTTCGAGAAAGCGTTCGGCCTCGGCGTCGGGCAGGCCGTGCTCCTGCTCGGCCCGGTCGGCGAGGGCCAGCAGCTCCGGGCCGAACAGTTCCCGCCCGGCCAGGAACGTCTCGAGCCGCGCCCGCAGGTCCGGGGTGAAGAACCGCTGGTCGGCGGGGGTCAGCATCGAGGTGAACACCCGGAACGGGTTGAGCGCCAGCTCGTCGGCGTCGATCGGCCGGAACGCCGTGGAGATCACGGGCACCGCGCTGCGGGCGGCCTCCCGCAGGTCGTAGAAGCCGACCGGGCGCATGCCGAGCGCGCCGAAGATCCGGGCCACCTGACTCAGTTCGGCCGGGGTGCCGACCCGGATGGCGCCGTGCCGTTCGGCGGTGATCCGGCCGATCGAGCCGAGTCGCTGCGCGTCGGCGCCGTCGCGGTCGACAACGTCCCGGTTGACCTCCTCGGCGACGGCGACGAGCGTGTTGTAGGCGGGGACCTCACGGCCGTACATGGTGGAGAGGCGCCGGGCGAACGCGGCCCTCAGCTGCCACTGGAGGATCATGCTGGTCGGCTCCCGGAGTCAGACGATGTGGGTCTCGGGCCGGCCGGTCGCACCGGCGGCGAAACGGTCGGTGGTCAGCGGTGACACGTCCACGACCGGCTCGCGGCCCAGGTAGAGGTCCCGGATGACCTCGCCGACGGCCGGGGCCTGCAGGAAGCCGTGGCCGGAGAAGCCGGTGGCGTACAGGAAGTTCGGCGTCGTCGTGGACCGGCCGATGATGGCGTTGTGGTCGGGGGTCACCTCGTACAGCCCGGCCCAGCCGTCGCGGAGTCCGACGTCGAGCAGGCCCGGTGCACGCCGCTCGATGGCCGCGCCCAGCCGGGGCAGCCACGCGTCGGAGTAGTCGAGGTGGAAGCCGGGCTCCTGCTCCGGGTCGGACATGCCCATCAGCAGACCACGACCCTCCCGGTGGAAGTAGTAGGTGGAGGAGAAGTCGATGGTGAACGGCACCACCTCGACGAGATCGGGCATCGGCTCGGTGAAGATGATCTGGCGGCGAAGCGGGGTGACCGGCAGCTCGGTGCCGGCCATCGCACCGACCGCGGCCGACCAGGCGCCGGCCGCGCAGATCACCGTGCCCGCGGTGATCGGGCCACGGTCGGTGTGCACGGTCCGGGCCTCACCGCCGGCCATGTCGATGCCGGTCACCGTCACGCCGGTGCGCAGCGTGGCACCGTGCCGGCGGGCGCCGGTCGCGTAACCGAGCACCACCGACTCCGGCGTGCAGTGGCCGTCGTCCGGCGACCAGGCCGCGGCCAGCAGGCCGTCCGTCTCGATCAGTGGGGACAGCTTCTTCGCCTCGGCCACGCTGATGATGCGGCTGTCGACGCCCATCTCGTTCTGCAGGGCCACGTCACGCTCGAAGGACGCCACGTCGGCCGGCGTGGACAGCAGGAACAGGTAGCCGACCCGGTGCAGGTCGATCTCCTGGCCGGGCCGGGCACCGAAGCGGGCGAAAGCCTCCAGGCTGCGGGCGCCGAGCTCGATGTTGATCCGGTCGGAGAACTGCGCCCGGACACCGCCGGCGGCCTTGCAGGTGGAGCCGGTGCCCAGCTCGTCGCGTTCGAGGAGCACGACGTCGCGTACGCCCGCCTCGGCCAGGTGGAAGGCGATGCTGGTGCCCATCGCTCCGCCGCCGATGACGACGACCTCGGCGGCCGGTGGCAGGTCTCTGCGCATGACCCATCATCGGCCGGACTTTTCGTGGACGTCCATTGCTGATCTGTCGTTGAAAAGCTTTAGATTCTCTATATGGACTGGTCGAGCGTCCAGTTGCGGTCACTCGTCGAACTGCGCCGCCGCGGCACCGTCACGGCGGTCGCCACCGCGCTCGGGTACACGACCGGAGCCGTCTCGCAGCAGCTCGGCGCGCTGGAACGGTCCGCCGGGGTGCCGCTGCTGCGCCGGGTCGGCCGGCGGGTCGAACTGACCGACGCGGGGCTGTCCCTGGCCGGGCACGCCCAGCGGATCCTCGACATCGAGGCCGCCGCCACCGCCGAGCTCGAACAGGGAGCCGGGCGGGTCGCCGGCGTACTGCGGATGGCCCTGTTCGCCACCGCGGTCGCCGAGATCCTGCCGGCCATGCTCGCCCGGCTCGGCACCACCCATCCGGACCTCGTCGTCCGCAGCCGGGAACTGGTCGTCGACGACGTGTACGACGCGGTGGCCTCCGGTGCCGTCGACCTGGCCGTCGGGCTGGAGTACCCGGACGTCCCGATCCGGCGCGACCCGTCGCTGCGGGTGATGCTGCTCTACCGGGAACGGTTCTCGCTTGCCGTACCGGCCGGGTCGATGCCGTCACCGGGACCGGTCAGCCTGGCCGCCACCGGTCCCCCGGTCGGCTGGATCCTGCCGCCGGAGGACACCCATTACGGCCTGGCCATCCGGACCGCCTGCCGGAGGGCCGGGATCGAACCGGAACTGCGCCACGAGGTGGTCGACACCGCGGTCTCGCTGGCCCTGGTCGAGGCCGGGATCGGAGTCAGCACGGTGACCGACCTGATGCTGCGGCTGCGTCCGTCCCGTTTCGACGTGCTGCCGCTCGCCGAGACCTTCGAGCGGCACATCGTCGCCGTGCTCAGGTCGCCGGCCGAGCACCGGCCCAACGTGGCCGCCGTCGTCGGACTGCTCCGCGACCTGGCCCGGGACTGACCGTCACCGCCGGTGCACGGCGTAGGTCAGGTGCGTCGCCCGCGACGACGGCTCGGAGCGGACCGGCTCAAGCCTGACCCGGGATGCGTCCACGCCGTCGAACAGCCGGATCCCGGCGCCGAACAGCACCGGTGCCAGCGCGATCGAGAACTCGTCGACCAGGCCGGCGTTGAGGAACTGCAGGATCGTCTCGCTGCCGCCGGCGATGCGGACGTCCCGGTCGCCGGCGGCCTCGCGGGCCCGGTCCAGTGCCTTGTGGATGCCGTCGCCGACGAAGTGGAACGTGGTCCCGCCCGGTCGCTCCCAGGGGTCGCGCGGCTGGTGGGTGAGAACGAACACCGGAGTGTGGAACGGCGCCGACTCGGGCCAGGCATGCTCGCCGAGATCGAACATGCGCCTGCCCATGATGCTCGCGCCGGTGCGCTCGAACGTCGTCCGGGCGACGTCGTTGTCGAGTCCCTCCTCACCGCCCTCGCCGAGGCCGAGGTTCTCCCGGAAGAACCGCACCGGGAAGATCCATGACTGCAGTTCCATCCACTGCGCCACCCAGCGGTCCAGTCTCGGGTCCCGCTCGCGTTGCTCGGGGGTGGCGCGAATACCTTCCATCGACTCGGGCGCGCTGAAGCCGTCGAGCGACATCGAGACGGCGAAGAACACCTTGCCGGCCATCAGTGGATTCCCTGCTTCCGTCCGGTGCCGGTGACGTAGGCCGCCAGGCCGGCCAGGGTCTGCCGGCCGCCCTCGATCGCGCCGTACTTCTCCACGGCCTGGTCGCGCAGCTCCCTGGTGGGGAACACCGTGCGCATCACGATCCGGGTCGCCGCCCCGTCCGGCGCGAACGTCAGGAACGACTCGAAGGAGTTCGGATCGTCGCCGGACTCGCCGTGCAGCAGGGTGATCCGCTCCGGCGGGACGATCTCGGTCCAGGTGATCCACTCGGGATAGTCGGTTCCGTCCGGCCCGTGCATCACGAAGTCCCAGACCGCGCCCTCACGGAACTCGAAGGACCGTGTGGTGGTGGTGAACCCCTCCGGACCCCACCACTGCGACAGGTGCCGTACCTCGGTGAACGCCTCGAACACCAGCTCCGGCGGTGCGTCGATGATGCGGTCGATGACGATCTCCCGGTCGGCTGCCGACGGCCCGGTGCGTACTTCCCGCCCTGTCCCTGACATCGGTCATTGCTCCTGACGTGTCTGTTTGAGGTCCTGCACGTACGTTTCCAGCCGGTCGAAACTGCCTGCCCAGAACTGTTCGAACCCGCCGACCCACTCGTGGATCGGCTTCAGCCCGCGGGCGTCCAGGCCGTAGAGGCGCTGCTTGCCCGCCCCGCGCACCCGCACCAGCCCCACCTCCCGCAGCACCCGTAGGTGCTTGGAGGCTCCCGGCTGGCTGATGCCCAGCTCCCGGGCCAGGTCGGTCACCGGCCGCTCACCCGACCGCAGCAGCGCCAGGATGTCCCGGCGCTGCGGTTCGGCGATCGCGTTGAACGCGTCCGACGTCGTCGCTGCTCGTGCCATAGCAGCCATCATATTCCCATAACGGAATGCGTCAAGCCGGTACGGGCGTTTGACCTTCGCCCAGGGTGAGGGTCGAGACTCCTGGTGTGGACGGAATCCTTCCGATCAGCGCGTTCTCCCGGGCGACGCTGATCTCGGCGAACACGCTGCGGGCCTATCACGAGTCCGGGCTGCTGGAGCCGGCCGTGGTCGACCCGCGCACCGGCTACCGCGGCTATCGGGCCGCCCAGTTCGGGGACGCCGCGGTCATCCGGGACCTGCGGGCCCTCGACGTGCCGCTCGCGTCGATCCGCGAGGTCCTCGCCGCACGCGACCCGGCGGTGACGCGGCGGGTGCTGGCTGAGCATCAGGAACGGATGCGCGCCCGCCAGGCGCACATCGAGCAGGCTCTGCGGGTCACCACGGAACTCCTTGACCGGCCGGCGGCGGTCACCCCGGCCGCGGTGACGGAACGCGACGTGCCGTCGTTCGCCGCCTTCGCCGTCACCGGCACAGCCCGTGAGGACGAGTTCGCCGGCTTCCTCGACGAGGCGTACCGGACTCTCGAGGCCGAGCTGGCCGGTGTGCCACCGTCCGGGCCGTACGGCGCCCTGTTCCCCTCCGAGTTTCTCGACGAACCCGCGCCGGTCACCGCCTACATCCCGGCCGCGCACGGGACCACGCGGCTGCCCGGGGGCCGGTTCGCGGTCGCCGGCTTCACCGGGCCGTACCCGGAGATGTCAGCCGGATACCGGGCTCTCGGCGCCTGGCTGGCCGGGACGAGTCACACCATCGCCGGCCCGGTCCGGGAGACATACCTGCTCGGCCCCGGCGACGGCGTGCCGGAGGCCGGCTACCGCACCGAGATCTGCTGGCCACTACACCTTCTGGAGGACGAATGCTGACCCTCGAACACATCACCTTCGACTGCACCGACGCCGCGGAACTCGCCGGATTCTGGTCGCGGGCCCTCGGCCTGCCGATCGACGACGGCGCCGGGCGGCACGTCGCGACCATCGGCGCCGCGTCCGCCGGGCCGACGTTCATGTTCCTCGCCGTCGACGAGGGCAAGAGCGCCAAGAACCGCTGCCACCTGGACCTGACCGCCGACGACCGGGCCGCCGAGGTGAAACGTCTGGTCGATCTGGGCGCGACCTACCTGTCCGAACATGACGAGTGGGGCCACCAGTGGGTCGTCCTGCAGGACCCGTCCGGAAACGAGTTCTGCGTCGCCTGATGCGTGCTCCAGCCTTTCGGGTGTCGTCGGCGTCGTCATCCGGATTCCGTCATGCCGACGCGTCACGGAGGCCCGAACCGACTTGGTCTACGCTACTGTCTGTTATCGCGCGGACCGCCTGAGGATTCGCAGTGATCAGGCAGTTTCTGAAACAGCTCGAGGAGATACCGATGACCGACATTGCCGACGACGCCGATCCCACTGCTACCGCCGAAGGGGAGTCCGAGGAGCAGCCGCAGCCGTTCGAGAACCGGGCAGCACGCCGGTCCAAGGGCAAGGCGGCCACCAACCACATCAACGGTGCCGCGGGCCCCATCCACGGCCGTTCCGGCACGGTGCAGAGCCCTCGCCAGTACGGCAACCGCCGAAGCGGCTGATCTGCCCAATCCCGGTCGCGGCCGAACTCGGTAGGTGCGGCCGATACTCGGACGCGTGCTCACGTCCGCGACAGCCGTCAGTCCACGCCGCTACCTGGCCAGTAGCGGCCGCAATCGGCTTCGATTCCGGACTTGAGCTCGTCAAGATGGGCGCAGAACGCTTGCTCAGCCCAACCGAATGAGTGACCTGGCCAGAGGCTAGATGCCGTGATGCGTGGTCAAGGCAAATCCGGGTCCTGCGATGATTCTCAACGTGATCAATCCGCTGCGAGTCGACGGGATCCTCGGTGACCGTCCCTTCGCTGAGATCGGCGAACCCGTTCTGGCCGTCATGGCCGAAGGCCGTCTGGCTGTCGCCGGTGCGTACGTGCATGAGTCCCACCGGGCGCCGGTGGCGGTCTACGACAGCCGCGACCTGAGCTGCCGGGCGGTTCTCCGCTCCCGTTTCCCTGTGCATGCGCTGGCGTTTCATCCGACATTGCCGCTGTTGGCAGTCGGTACCGGCCGCTACGACGGCGGTTACTTCTTCGAGGGTGAGTTACTCCTGCTCAACTGGGAGACCCACCTGACCGTGTCATTATTCGAGGACGGCCTGGGCCGCCAAGTTCTCGGCCTGGAGTGGCTCGACGACCAAGCCTTGCGCATGCTGCTGGCGCCCTCGGACGACTGGCAGGACAAGGCCGCGCGGGTCGAGGGACACGTGGCGGTGGTACGACGGGCTGACTGGAGCGCTGTCGGCCCCGGCACGATCGACTTGACCGAGTTGGCCGGACCTCGCGTCTCCGCGCCACGCTCCGACAGCCGTGCCGAAGCAAAGGCGGCGCTGAGCCGCTTGAGCGGTGACGATGAACCGCGGCGCAGCGTGCGAGCGATCGAGGAACTCTCCGACGGGCGCATCCTGGCGGCGCTCGCCGGTATCGCGGTGGAGTGCTGGCTGCCGTCGGGTGAGGCCTCATGGCGGATTCCCGACGATGACGACTCCGGCGGCGGAGGTCAGGAACTCGTGGTGGCGCCGGACGAACGATCGGCATGGGCGGGGTTGATGCGGCCGTACGGGCAGCAATCGGCGCGACCGCTGGTCCAATACTCGTTGGCAGACGGTGCCAGGATCGACGGGTTCAGTCCGCACCACCCGTACACCCTGGTCCGGTGCCACGATGGGCAGCCGGCCATCGCCCCCGTCGACATGGACCGGATGACCCGGCTGCGAGTGCGCCGGGGCCGCCGCATCTACTTCCAGGAAATCGAGCGTACGTCCCCAAGGAGGCTCGATCCGGCGGTCGAATGGCTGTCGGCTGCGGATCCGATGGCTTCCGGGTCCGACGGCCGCCCACGCCCGGCCGGCGACCCACAGCGGCTGTTCCGCTATTCGTGGGTGCCGGACGAGTCGCATTTCGCCGGGCCGGGAGTGGAGATCTCAGACGGAAGCCTGGTCTACGCCGGGACCGTGTATCACGGTCATGGGTTACAACCTGGCGGCGCCTTCGTCGTACGGCGAGACATCACCACCGGAGATCCACGCTGGGTCTTCCGTGCCGACTGTGCCGCCACTGACCTGGACACCGACACCAGCACGGCCTACGTCGCCTACCAGGACGGCGAGATCGTCGCGCTCGATCTGCGGGACGGCTCCGTACGTTGGCGGCAGCGCCTTCAAGGAGTCTTCCCCACGGCTCTGACAGCGGTCGCGGCCGATCGGCTACTGGTCGGAACCAGCGACGGTCGGGTTCTCATCTGCCGGATCCGGTGACGCGAAGGCGCCGTGCTGACGCAGTATGCGATGGCGACCTCTAAGGACCCGCTGCCGACCGCATCGCGCTGGTGCCTGGCGCGGATCGCGGCAGATCCGGATGTTCCCGCATCGAGGTCTGACCTCACGTGAAGCACCAACTATCTGACTCCTGCTGTTCCGGCAGAAGTGAGCTATGGGCGGCGACCAGGGACTCAGTACCGGGGAACACATCGTGCTCGAAGGTCTAGAGGATTGCCCTGTACCCCTCTGGCGGCTCGGCTGGGCTGAGGCGTCGTCTCGGCAGCACGTCGCCGAGCTCTGTGGGCCAGGTCTTGTCTCGTTGGAAGCCCGCGGCCTTGTAGAGGTGCGACTCTTCGAGAGTTGGCCCGGGCCCTGGGAACACGGTCGACCTGTCGTCGGCAGCGAACTCCTCGCCGAAAGCCGAAGCGCCGAACGATGGTCCGACAACGCCACTCAAACTCACCTGGTCGCCCAGATCACCGAAGCCGGCGAAAGGTACCTGTAGCGAGTATGGACCAGCCCGGTCGTCCGCCAAGTCGGGAGCAACTCGCAGTGGAGCACGTCGTTCCGCCGCGACTATCGGCTCGACGACCGCTACTTCTACAACGTAGATCCCACGCTCAATCCGAAGCCGGAACACACGGGCGGTATGCCATACAACCGTGATCTAGACCTGCTGAGATTCCGTGCCACACCCTGGTCGACGACGCCGAGGAGCAGTGGCCCTGGGAGAACAGCCACGTCGAGTTCCGCGGCTAGCCGTAGAACTCCACAAACGCCTCGGCCCCTCGGTGACGGCGATGAGTTGGGGTCGGGTGAGGTCGTTGGGCGAACGACTGTCGACGGCTGGTGGTCGAGGTGAGGTCTGCGATTCGCGGTGCTCGAACCGCACCGGCCAGAAGGCACGCAGTGGCTGCGGCCACGGGTGCGCGCCGGTGGCCGCGGTGAGCCCGTTGCCGAAATCGGCAACGGGCTGCCGGAGATCCCTCATGCCCGCTGAGAGAGTTCAAGATCGCGTTCTGGCGCGGCGAATGCAGTTGTGCGCGGCGGCGTCGGAACACGTGGCAAGCCTGCCAGGCTCCCGTCACTCAGCCGGTGAGGCGGGCCAGGAAGCCCTTCTTCACCTCGCTTGCCCGCTGCTGCTCGCCGGCCAGCGAGCTCACCACGATCAGCGCACCGGTCAGCGCCGGGATCACCCACTGGAGTGCCGACAACTGCTTCTGCGCCTTGCGTACGTCGTCGGGCGTGCTGGAAGCGGGCTCGGTGCCGGCCAACGCCGGTACCGAGTGCTGCTCGGCGACCTTGCGGCCGAGGATGCGGCTGTAGCCGGTCACCGCGAGCGCCGCCGCGGTCAGGGCCGTCTTCGTCAGCGCGGTGGATCCGACTCCGCGCTGGCCGACCAGCCGAGACTTGTTGCCGACGAGTTCACCGACGCTGCCGACGAGATGCGCGCCGATCGCGGTCGCGTTCACCGGTGTCCAGTTGTTCCAGCCGGTATTCGCCACGCGGCCGGTGCCATTCGCGGTGTCCGCCTCCGCGGCGGCCGGGTTGAGGGCGACGGCGTTCGCCGGAGTCCCGCCGAACCAGGCGGCAAGCCCGACGTCGTGCAGGGAACGGGAGAGCGTGTCTTTCGCCAAGGAGTCCTCCGTAATCGAGTCGTTGTCTGGGCTGGCTACCCCTGTCCCGGTCCGCTACACCGATCCACCACCGCGTTTCCTAGGCCTACCCGTTCCCTCGGACTTGCCGTAGGTGCGGGGCATCGTCGCGGGCGTGGACCATCAGCTTGGGCGGGACCCGCACGATACGCTCGCCAGCGGGAGCAGATCGCGTGCCAGGTGCCAGGTGCCAGGTGCCCGGTCGTGGGGTGGCGGTCCTCAACCGCCCAGACCCGCTCGTCGCCGTGCTGGTCGGCCCAGTGCAGCAGCGCGAGGTGGTCCTTGCTCGTGGTTCCGCAGGTTCCGGTGGCGATCTGCCGACCGTCGGCGCCCACGGCGACGGCGGTGTGGCTGCGCTTATGCGCGTCGATGCCTGCGGGGACGACGAAGAGGCCGAATGGCTGGCGAGAATCGTTCGGGTGCTGCATGCCGGTGCCAACCGAGAAGTCTGACACCGCCGAAAGCGATTCGTAGTCGCTCATTCAGCAGCAAACCGACGAACCGGAGAGACACCCTCACATCGGCACGGTCGTGCGTTGGATCGCGTTACGTTCCGGAGGCCATGAAGGCGGCGAGGATGTAGTTGGGGTGGCGGTCGAGGTTCTTGCGGGCGCGGTCGTAGCGGATGGTGGTGCGGGGGTCGGCGTGGCGGGCGGCGATCTGGACGTCGCGGAGGCTGACGCCGGCATCGAGCATGGTGGTGACGAAAGTGTGGCGCAGCATGTGCGGGTGCATCTTCGGAATTCGCAGCTCGGCGGTCTCGGCCAGGTGCTTGAGTCGGCGGGTCGCCGCGTGCCGGTCCATCCGGGCGCCGCGGGCGTTGCGCAGGATCGGGCCGTCGTTACGTTCGTCGATGGCGCGGTCGATCGTCCTGGCCACTGCCGGTGGTAGTGGTACCAGGACGACCTTCCCGCCTTTGCCCCGGGCCTTGAGTACCCGGTGGCCGTGTTCTTCGCCGAGGTCGGCGATGTTCGCGCCGCACGCTTCGAAGATTCGCAGTCCGAGCAGGCCGAGCATCGCGACGAGGGCGTAGTCGTTGATGTTGCCGACAGTCGGGCGGCGGTGATCATCGCCTCGAACTGGAGATGGCTAAGGCCGAGGGTGGGTGACTCGGTCGGGACGATCGGCCGGCGGACGTAGTCGGCGGGTGAGTGCGGCAGGATCTCGTCGATGACGCAGACGCGGTAGAAGCCGATCACCACAGACATCCGCCGGGAAACCGTCGACCGCTGGTAACAGCGGACGTCTTGCAACCAGCGCACGTAGCGCTCGATGTCCGTCCGCGCCGCTTGCAGCGGGTTCAGCGCCTGGTCGGCCGACCAGTGCAGGAAGACCTTGAGGTCGGAGTCGGTGTGCAGCCGGCAGGATCCGCGGCAGCGTTCGTGGGGTGCGTACCAGCGGAACGCCCTGACGCGGGCGCTGCCGTTCCCTGCGCGTCGGCAGTCCGCGGGGCACCGGGTTCGCCTCGACATCCCCACGTGCCTGCAGGAACGCGAACAGTCCCGACACGCTCGACAACCGCCGCCGGACCGTCCGCGCAGACACCCCACCACCGTCGCCGGCGGGCTGGAGACGCTGGGCCGGGCCACCAGCGTATTGAGCGGTCACGAACGCCAGCACGTCCGCCGCGACGACCCGGCCCGGCGCTTTGCCGACCACTGCGAAGAACACCTTCAGGTCATACGCGACCGCGACCACGGTATTCGGCCGGGACCGCACCGCCAGAAACTCCAGATACGTGTCCAGAAGCGCGACCCCGAACTGCACGACCAGACCACCAGCCGCATCCCGGGACCGCACCAACCGCAGACCACTCCACAACGACATCCAGGCACCCCTCAATACCCGATCCACCTGCACAAACATGCCGTGGATCACCAAGGATTACCTGCATATCAGGCAGATCCGGATAGCCGATGAACCGCCTACCGTCACGCCGCACAAGCTTGCCCCACAGCCTGGCCGGTGCGGGGCGGGTGCGGCTGAGACGCCAGCGCGGTTGTGTCCCGTCTGTGGTGGCGGTTGCCGAGCCGGCGGCGGCTGTTCGGTGGCCGGGTCATCCGCCGGCGCGGGACCGGCCGATCACCGGCTCGGCCAGCGGCGCGCGTGCCGGCCTCGATGGCCGGTGACCATGAGCAGCGCCACACCCGCGCCCAACAGGAGGAAACCCGCGCCCAGCAGCATGCTGTGGTCGCCGCCGGTGATCGGGTTCTCCCCCGGCCCCGGGTCGGCCGCCCGGGTGGGCGACGGCCGCACGGCCGGACTGCGCGTGGGCGCCGCCGACCGGGACGGTGACCTGGTCGGAGACCTGGTGGGCGAAACCGACGGTGACCGTCCGGGCGAGGGCGACACCGACGGTGACCGGCTCGGTGACGCTGCCGGCGACGCGGACGACGAGACGCTCGGCGAGGGTGAACCCGGCGATGACGCCGACGGTGAGGGCGTCGGCGGGTCGATCGAGGCGGGAGCGTCCGCCCGGACGCCGCTGGGACTGCTCGGGGTGGAGGCGTCGGCGTGCACGACGAAGGTGAGCTGCCCGGCCGCGATGTCCGCCGCCGACAGATGGTAGGCGTCGGATACGCAGGTCATCCGCTCGCCGGGGGCGAGTGTCGTCCTCGGGCAGGTCACGCCGACCGGCAGGCCGCTGAGCACGACGTTGTACAGGGTCACGTTGCCGCTGTTGACCACCTCGATAGTGGAGGTGACGTCGTCGGCGGGACTGAGGGTTCCGTCACCGTCGGTGTCGGCCCAGGAGGCCTCCTGCTCGGCGTCGACGGCGGGTGCCGGAGGTTCGACCGGGGTGTCGACCTGCGCCGGTCCGGAGAGGTACGGGGTGGTCGCTCCCGGTTCCAGGCCGCTCACCGTGGCCGTGGTGGTGATCAGCCGGTTGTTGTCGACGTCAGCCTGGGTGACGTAGTGCAGGTTGGTGGCTGTACAGGTCATCGACTCGAACACGGTGAGGGTCGCCTGCGGGCACGGCACGGGGCCGGTCCGGTCGTCGACGAGGGTGACGCCGGACATCGTCACGTTGCCGTTGTTGACGACCGTGTAGTGGTATCGGATGCCGTCGCCGACCGCCGGCTTGGCGTCGTCGGTGGCCGCGGCGGCACGTACGCCTCTGCGTTCGATGACGGCGGCGATGGCGATGTCGAGGCGTCCGTGCCCGGCGACCAGCCGGACCGTCGCAGCGTCCTGGTCGTACTCGGTGTCGGCGGGTGCTCCGGGCCGGCGGCCGGTCACCGTCGCCGGTTCGCGGATCGCGCGGTCGGCGTCGACGTCGGCCTGGGTGACCCGGTACGCCCGGCCTCCGGTGCAGGTCGTCGACGCGCCCGGCGCCAGCGAGGTGACGCCGCAGGTCGCCGCGCCGACCAGGGCGTCGTCGACGGCGATGCCGCTCACCTGCACGTCACCGTCGTTCGTGACCGTGTACCGGTAGCTCACGGTGTCGCCGACGCGGGCGGCGATCTGGTGTGCGGCCGGTGCCACGGTCGCGGTCACGGCCAGGTCGAGCGAGTCGGCCGGGGTGGCCATCTGCTCGGTGGCGGCGGCCGGACCGAACGTCAGGTCGACCGTGGTGCCGAAGGCCCGGGCCGTCACCGAGGCGGTCTCGGTGATCGGCTGCCCGGCCTCCACGTCGGGCTGCGTCACCACGTACGGCGTGCCGGAGGTGCAGGTGGTGGAGGCGCCGACGGCGAGTGTGGTGGCCGGGCAGGACGCGGTTCCGGTCCGGGTTGCGGACACGACGATGCCGGTCATCGTCCGGTTGCCGGTGTTGCGGACGGTGAACCGGTACGCGATGGAGTCGTTCAGCACCAGCTGATCGTGGTGGCCGGCCGGGGTGACCGCGGCGGTCGCGGCGATGGTCAGCGCCGGCGAGGCGGAGACGACCGGGAAGTCGGCCTGCCGGGTGAGCAGGGTGCCGCTGGGCGCCCCCGGTGTGCTGCCGGCGACGGTGACGGTGGTCGCGACGGGCACGTTTCCGTCGATGTCGTTCGCGGTGACCGTGTACGGCGAGGTGCTGAGGCAGGTCATCGAGTCGTTCGGCGCCAGCGTCGTACCCGGGCAGGTGGCCGTGCCGGACCGCGGGTCGCTGACGCCGATGCCGGTGATCGTCTGGTTGCCGTCGTTGGTCAGTACGGTGCGGTAGCGGACCGTGTCACCGGTCTCGGCGGCGAGCTGGTTGGCGGCCGGGCTGACGACCGCGGTGACCACCGCTGCCAGCGACGGGGCCGCCGGGGCCACCGGGGTCGAGGAGGTGTCCGGGCCGTACGACTGCGGCGCCGGCATGCCGATCTGCCGGCCCAGCAGGTATGCCTCGGAGAGGATCGGCTGACCGGCGTCGATGTGCGCCTGGGTCACCGGGTACGAGCCGCCCGGGCAGATCGCCGACTGCCCGGGCGTCAGTGAGAGTCCGGTACAGGTCACCGTGCCGATCAGCGAGTCGGTGACGGAGAAGTTGTCCATCGTCACGTTGCCGTCGTTGGTGACGGTGTACGAGTAGGCGATCGTGTCCCCGGCCTCGGCGTTGGGGTGAGGCACCGAGACGTTGGTGCTGATGGTCGCCGAGGGTGCCGCCGCAACGACCGCGGCACTGGCGGTCCGGGGCCCGAAGGTCAGCGCCGTGGTCGTGTGCCTGCGCTGCGCGACCGCCTGTGAGGTGTCGCTGATCGCCAGGCCGGCGTCGATGTGGCCCTGGTCGATGGTGACGGTGGTGCCGCCGGTGCACGTCGCGTTGCCGCCGGGGGCGAGGGTGTTGAAGTCGCACGTCGCGGTGCCGGCGGCCGAACCGCTCACCACGAGAGCCTCCATCGTGACGTTGCCGATGTTGCTGACGGTGTAGCTGAACACGACGGCTTTGCCGAGGGTGTTGCCGGCGGGGGTCGCGGCCGCCGCGGTGAGTTGCAGCAGCGGGTTGGCCGGCGCGACCGGCACGGTGGCGGTGAAGGTTCCGTACGGCTGCGGGGCTCCGTCGCCGGGGCTTTGCGCCATCACCGTGATGTTGGAGGTGATGGGCCCGCCGGTGTCCAGGTCGTTCTGGCTGACGACGTGGGCGGCACCGGTGCTGCAGACCATCGAGGCACCGACGGCAAGCGAGGTCTGCGGGCAGGTGACCGGGCCGGTGAGTGAGTCGGCGAGGCTGATCGTGCTCATCGTGAAGAAGCCGTTGTTGGTCACGAGGAGGCTGTGTGTGACCGTGTTGCCGAGGGCGGCGGCGTACCTGTTGCCGGACGGGTTGACCGCCGGGGTGATGCTGACGGTCAGGGAGGCGACGCCGCGGGCGAGCGCGACGGTGTCGGACCCGGTGGCGTAGACGCTGGAGACACCGGCGCCCGGCGCGCGAGCGGTCAGGGTGGCCGCGTTGGTGATCGACGGTACGCCGTTGTCGATCTCGTTCTGGGTGACCGTGCGGTCGCCGGCGCTGGTGCAGACCATCGAGGCACCGACGGCCAGTGTCGTCCCGGGGCAGGTGCCGCCACCGGCGAGGGTGTCGGCCACGGCGATCGAGCTCATCGTCACGTTACCGGTGTTGCTGACGTCGTACCGGTAGGTGATCGTGTCGCCCGCCTGCGCCTGGTTCTGCCGGGCGGCCGGATCCACCAGGGCGGTGACCATCATGTTGAGGGCGGGCACGGCGGGGGCTACGCCGACGGTGACGGTGAACGGGCCGAACGACGGGCTGCCGCCACCCGGCGTCGTGGCAGTGGCGGTCGTGCTCGCGGTGATCGGCACCCCGGCGTCGATCCGGGCCTGTGTCACCGGGAACACCACGGCGCTGGTGCAGGTCATCGTCGCGCCGACGGCAAGCGACGAGGCCGGGCAGTTGATCGCGCCGGCCAGCGCGTCGTTCAGGACGATGCCGCCCATCGTCACGTTGCCGTCGTTGACGACCGTGTACGTGTAGGCGATGGTGTCGCCGGCCCGGACCGCGCTTTGATGCGCGGCCGGGGACACGGTCGCGACCGCCGTGACGGACAGGGAGGCGCTGGCCGTGGCGACCGGCACCGTGGCGCTGCCCGAGCCGTACACGGTGTTGCCGGCGGCTGCGGGCGGGCGCCCGTTCACCGAGGCGTTGGCCACGATCCCGATGCCGAGGTCGACGTCCGCCTGCGTGACCGTGTACGAGGTGGTGGCGGTGCAGGTGGCGGTCGCGCCGGCCCCCAGCACCGTCGTGGAGCAGGTCGCCGGACCCAGGCGGGTGTCGATGACGCCGATGGTGGACATCGTGACGTTGCCGTTGTTGGTGACCGTGTACGCGTAGGCGATCGTGTCCCCGGCGCGGACCGCGTTCTGCCTGGCGATCGGGGTGACCGTGGGGACGACGGCGACGGCGAGCGCCGGTGCGGGGACGGCGACCGGGACCGAGGCGGTGAACGGGCCGTACGAGCTGGTGGCGGCGCCCGGCGCGCGGCCGGTGACGGTGGTGCTGTCGAGGATCGCGATGCCGGCGTCCAGGTCGGCCTGGGTGACGGTGTACGGCGAGACGCTGGTGCAGGTCATCGTCGCGTTCACGGCGAGCGTCGTGGCGGGGCAGCCGGCGGTGCCGGTCCTCGTGTCGGTGACGTTGATCGACGACATCGTGACGTTGCCGTTGTTCGTCACCGCGTACGAATAGCCGATCGTGTCGTTGCGGGCGGCCGCGCTCTGCCTGGCCGGCGGTGTGACGCTCGCGGTGACCACCGCGGTCAGCGACGGCGTCGCCGCGGCGACCGCGACACCGGTGGAGAACGGCCCGAACGTACGGACGACGGAGGACCCGGTGAGAGCGCCGGACAGAGTGGCCGCGTCCCGGAACGGCACACCGGCGTCGACATCGCTCTGGGTGACGGTGTACGGGCTGCCGCTGGTGCAGATCATCGAGGCGCCGACGCCGAGCCGGGTGCCCGGGCAGTTCACGGCGCCACCGTGGGTGTCGGTGACCGCGACCTGTTCGAGTGCCGCGTTGCCGTCGTTGGTCACCACGTAGGTATAGGTGACGCTATCCCCGGCCTGGGCCGCGCCGGTGTGCCCCGCGGGGCTGACCGCCGCGGTCACCACGGCTTTGAGGGACGCGGTACCGGTCGCCAGCGGCACGGTCACCGGCGCCGGGCCGAAGGTGACGGCCGCGGCCCCGCCCGGTGGGCGTGCGGTCGCCGTCGCGTTGTTGTACACCGGCTGCTGGGCGTCGAAGTCGGCCTGGGTGATCGTGTACGGCGTGGTGCTGGTGCAGACCATCTGCGCGCCGGGTGCCAGCGTCGTTCCCGGGCAGTTCGCGACGCCGGTCAGCGCGTCGCGCACCACGAGCTGGCTCATCGTGACGTTGCCGTCGTTGACCACGGTGAAGCGGTAGGTGACCTGGTCGGTGGCCAGGGCCGCGTTCTGGCGGCTGGCCGGGGAGACGGCCATCGCGGCGGTGATCCGGAGCGAGGCGGTGGCCGGGGTGATCGTGACGGCGGTCTGGGCGGTGTTGTTTCCCGCGGCCGGGTCGGTGCTGTCGGCGGAGAGCACGCGAACCACGTTGTTCGGGCTGCCGGCGATGAAGGCGGTGCCGGTCAGGGTAAGGGTGGCGCTGCCACCGGCGGCGACCACCGGGATGGACCAGCGGCCGTTGTCGGCGTCGTAGGTGCCGGTGCCGGAACCGGCGCTGATCAGCAGACCGGTCTGCGGCGACACCTGGACCACCACGTTCCTCGCGTCCGAGGGTCCGCTGTTGCTGATCCCGACGGTGAACTGGACCGGGTCGCTGGCCACCACCTGCGGGGTGCTGGTGGTCTGGCTCAGCGCCAGGTCGGCGATGTGGTCGACGGTCGCCGTGGTCGTCACGCTGTCGTTGGCGGCCGAGGGGTCCGGCGAGGTCGACGAGACGGTGACGGTACGGGCGAACGCCGTCCCCGCATATCCCGGCTGCAGCACCGAGTCGAACGTGATCGTCCAGGTGTCCGAGGCGTACATCAATGCCCTGGTGCAGATGAACACACCGCCGTCGGGGGTGACGCCGTCCGGGTTGACGGTGCCCTGGAAGGCGCAGGACCCGCCGGAGGTGGAGGCGCCCGGCACGACCTGCCCGGCCGGGACCGGCCGCTGCACCAGGATGCCCTCGGCGCGGGTGGGCCCGGCGTTGGTGACCGTCACGACGCTGCGGGCGCGTTCACCGGGGACCAGGTTGCCACCCGGCCGGTCCGGGTTGGTGAGCGTCTGTGTCACCGACAGGTCGCCGCTGAGCAGCACCGTGAAGTTCTGGGTGTTCTTGTTGTTGCCGGGCACCGGGTCGGTGCTCGAGGTGATGACGGTGACCGTCGCGGCGCCCGGACCGGCCTGTGCGTCGGGTTCGAGGACGACGCTGCCGGTGATCGGAAGGGTCGCCCCGCCCGGCAGCTGCGGGATGGTGCAGGCCGTCGCCGTGCAGTAGGCCGCGAACGGACCGGTCGTGTCCCGCACGATGCGCATGCCGGGCGGCAGCACGGGGATGAAGCTGACGTTCTCCGCGACCGTTCCGAGGCCGTACGGGCTGTTGTTCTTCACGGTCAGCGTGTACGTGATGGTCTCCCCCACGTACGCGGTGTACTTGCTCAGGGCGATGCTGATGCTGACGTCGGCGCTGTTGACGCTCGTACCCGTGACGGTGGCGACGTTGTTGTTGACGTCGGGATCCGGTGTGTCGGACTTGATGGAGACGGCGTTCGTCACCCGGTTGCCGAGCGTCATGGTGATGGTGGCCGTCGTCGTCGCCCCGGCCGCCAGCGAGGCCAGCGAGCATTCGATCGTGCCGGTCGTGGTGTTGACGCAGGTGCCACCCGGAATGCTCCCGGACGCGCCGGTCGAGCCGAGGGGGATCGGATCGGACAGCACGATGTTGCGCGCGGTCGACGGACCGTTGTTCTTCACCGTCGCCGTGTAGGTGATCGTCTGTCCGCCGACCGGGTTCGCCGGTGAGTACGTCATGCCGACCTCGAGGTCGGCGCTGGCGGTGACCGGGGTGCTGACCGACGCCGAGTTGTCCGACTGTCTCGGCTCGAACGTCGCGCTGGTGATGGACGCACCGAGCGTGTACGCGGTGCCCGGCGTCGCTCCGGACGGCACGTTGCCACTGATCGTCATGGTTCTGGTGGCCGCGGTCGCCAGGCTCGCGTACGTGCACTCCGCCTTCGTGCCGGTGACCGTGCACGTACCCCCGGCCGACGTGGCGGTCACACCGGTCAGTCCGGCCGGCACCGTGGTGGTGAGCACCGCGCTCGCTGCCGTGCTCGGCCCGGCGTTCGTGGCGGTCACGGTGTAGCTGACCGGGGTGCCGGCGACCACCGCGGAGCTCGCGAGGGCCGCCGTCACCGACAGGTCGGCGGCCGGGTTGACCACGATGCCGACGCTGTTCGACGTCGAGGTGGGCGAGGTGTTGGTGACGGTCTCGGTGTAGGTGGCGTTCGCGTCGTTGTTGAGCGTCGTACCGGCAAGCGCAGAGTTGACGGTCACCTGGTAGGACATCGTCTGCGACTCGCCGGGCGCGAGCGTGCCACCGGCCGAGGAGGTGGCGCCGGTGCCTACCCGCAGGTTCAGGGTGCGACTGCCGCTCACGTACTCGCCCGCGTCGTCGCCGGACGTGTCGGTCGGCTTGGTGGTGGTCGCGCCTTTCACCGAACGCAGCGAGCCGGGGACGTACGTGGTGCCGGCCGGCAGCGTGTCGGTGAGGGCCGACAGGGTGGCCGGGCTGCCGCCGTCGTTGCGGGCCGTGACCGTGTAGGTGAGGGTGTCACCGATGTTCGCCGTCGAGGTGCCGGCCGCGTTGGCGACGGTCGTGGTGGTGGTGAGGCAGCCGGCCGAGCCGAAGGAGATGGCGTCGATGAAGTTGCCGACGCTCGGGTCGGGGCTGGCCGAGGCGACCGACTTGAACGCGAACCGGGTCTTCGTCTGCCCGGCCGGAACCGTGTAGGTGCCGGTGTAGCTGCCCCAGGCGGTCTTGCCGTCGGAGATGTTCGCGCCCTGCTGCACCAGCGTGCCGTTCGGAGGGCCGATGACGACGGCCATCGTGTCGGTGCCGGAACGTCCCCGGTGCTTCAGCTGCCACCGCAGGATCTGCCCCGGCGTGGTGTTCAGATCCTGGTACAGCGTCGACACCATGTTCGCGTTGAGCTCGGCGTGCTGACTCCCGGATGCCGGTGCGACGCCGGAGAAGCCGCGCCACAGCTCGATCATCGAGTCGGTGGCCGTCGTGAGCCAGCCGGGCACCAGGGTCTCCAGCATGATCGAGACCGCGTTGGCGGAGATCACGGGCTGCTCGAAGTCACCGTTGGTCAACGACACAGCCGTCGGGCAGATCGTCTGGGCGGCCACGGCGGGCGTCGCCCGGAACGGCAGCACCAGGGACAGCACCAAGATCATCGAGAATACGAAGAACGCCGTGCCGACACGCCCGGCCAGGCCGGGCAAGGCCCTTGTCCCCACCCACGGCACGCTAATGCGTCTTGATCCGACTAAAAGTGAAAATCACTCAAAGAAGGCGTAAGACGGGGTTGCATCCGGTACCCGGGTACAAACTTACCGTCGTACGGACGGCGCCGATGGCGCCCCTGTTCGAGGAGGCCGCATGTCCTTCGTAGTTCCGGACGCGTGCACGCTGCCGACGGCGGCACAGCCGTTGCGGCTGGCGGAGTTCGACTCCCTGTTCGCCACCGCGGTGCGTCAGGTGGACCAGCTCGACGCGACGCACACCCGGTTGCGCATGACCGGTCCGCCCGGGCTCGCGGCCACGGTGCGGGATCTGACCGTGCGGGAGACCGGGTGCTGCTCGTTCTTCGCCTTCACGGTCGCCACCGAGTCCGCGGCGGACGGTGAGGTCGTGATCCTGGACGTCGCGGTGCCCGAGCGGCACGCCGGTGCGCTCGCCTCCCTGACCCGGCGGGCGAGCGCCGTGGCCAAGAGGACCGCCTGATGCGGCGCACCGGCGAGGACGGCCTCCCGTTCGGCGGCGGGGCATGAGGGACGGGCTGCGCACCGGCGAGGTCGCCGAGCAGGCCGGCGTCAACATCCAGACGCTGCGCTACTACGAACGCCGTGGCCTGCTCACCGAACCGGCCCGGTCCCACGGCGGGCACCGCCTCTACCCGGCCGGCACCGTCGCCCTGCTGACCGTGATCAAAGCGGCACAGCGGCTCGGCTTCACCCTCGACGAGGTCGCCGAACTGCTGGACACCGGCCGTCGCCGGCACCCGAGCGCGGATCTGCGGCAACGCGCCATCGACAAGATCGCCGAGATCGACCGGAAGATCGCCGACCTGACCGCGATCCGCGGCACCCTGACCGAGGTCGTCGACGCCCGCTGCGACAGCCTCACCGACTGCACCTGCACCGACTGCCCGCTCCCCTTCCTGACCATCGGCACCACCCGACCCGACGGAGATCTCGCATGAGCCGCCCCGCCACGCCACCGACCCGCATCGCCGAGGCGACACCGGTGCGGATCGTCAACGCGCCGCCGCGGCGCAGCAAGATCACCGGCGGGCTCGCCGCCCTCGCATGCGCGGCGTGCTGCGCCCTGCCGATACTGATCACCGCCGGCGTGCTAACCGGCGCGGGCGCCGCGATCCTGGAGAAGACGCTGCTCACCGTCGCCGCCGGGCTCGCGGTCCTCGCCCTGGGCATGTGGTGGCTGCACCGGCGCCGCTCCGCCCGGCGCGCACCCGCTATGGGCTGCGGGTGCGACGGAACCGGCTGCGGCTGTTGATCAGATTTGCGGTGCGGCATCGCCGTCAGTGCGGACACCGGCCGTACGGCTGCGGCTGTTGATCAGGTTTGCGGTGCGGCATCACCGTCGGTGCGGCCACCGGCCGTACGGCTGCAGCTGTTGATCAGGTTTGCGGTGCGGCATCGCCGTCAGTGCGGACACCGGCCGTACGCAGCACCGCAGCGAGCCCGGCCGGGCTGCCCGGCCAGTGCCGGTGCAGCGCTGAGGAACCGGCGCGGCGCGCCACCGAACGCAGCGTCAACGCCACGATGATCGCGTCGTCGGCATAGCCGATCACGGGGATGAAGTCGGGGATCAGATCGATCGGTACGGCGAGGTAGGCCAGCAGCAACCACAGTCGCACCCGCACGCCACGCGGCAGGCCCGCGTCGCCGGCCAGTCGTTTGAGCAGGCGCAACAGGTCCGGCAACAGCCGGAGCATCTCCCCGAGACCGGGCCGGTCGTAGCGGCGTCCCGCCATCAGCAGAGCCACGATCAGTACCAGCCACACCACCACCAGGCCAAGCCCGGCGCCGGCCGCGATCTTCCATACGGTGTCCATCAGGACTCGACTGTACGAGTTCGCCACGGCGCCCGGTGACTGAGGAACGATGTAGTCCGCACTGACGGCCGGAGGCTCGACCCGCTCCGCCGACGCATCCTCATTGCGCACCGAGACTCACGTCGGACCAGCGGATACGTCCCACCTGTCGCCGCCGATGAGGCCGGACATCAAAGATCCTCGGCCGGCAGGCGACGACTCAGTGCGCGCTTCTGCCGACCAGAGGGCGCTTGGCGACAGGGACGGGTCGGATGCGCTTGCCCTCTGCTTCTTTGCGCCGGCTGGCGTATGCGGTGGTCATCGGGGGCGATGTGATCGGCGGATCGCGGAGCACTACCCGTCCAGCCGGGGCGTACGGGCTTGCCCGAAGTTGATCTTGGAGTTGCGTCGATTCACCGTGTCCGTGGCGGCGTCAAATCACTAGCATGCCAGCGCGTAGACAATCTTGCGTGGGGGCACGTCATGAACGAGACGAACCTTCTCATTCTGGCCGCGCTTGCGTCCCAGCCGTCGCATGGCTACGACGTGGGCAAGTCTTTGAGCAAGCTGTCTCAGGGACAGCTCCGGCTGTCGGTCGGTACGCTTCACGGGGCGATACAGCGGCTCGCTGCGCAAGGCCTGATCGAGCCAGACCGGCAGGAGACCGTCAATGGGCGGCTGCGGCGCTATTTCCGGCTCACCGAACACGGCGCGGAGACGTTGGCGAACGACGTCGAACGCCTACGGCAACGCCTCGAAACTTGGCGGGGCAGCGCTGAACGTACCTCAGAACCGCAGAACCGAGGCTCCCATTGAGCCCACTGAGGGACCCGCTCCTCTGCTTATCTGAGCCTCCGCGGTACCAGTGAGCGAAATCTGTGCGGCTGTCATCCGGCTCGCGCAGCGGCCGGAATCCGCCGTCGTCGGCTTGCTCTGCGCGCGGCCGGAGTACCGCATACTTGAGCCGTGCTGACGGTCGCGGGCTGGGTATCCGAAGAGAACGTGGTCCAGCTCCTGGAGCAGGTCAGCAGGTATATCGGTTACGACTACGGTGAGCTGGACGAGGTTGCCCTGACCGGCGCTCTCGAGCTCACCGACGATGAAGCGGTCGAGGGTTGGTTCAGCTATCCTCGCTTCGAAACCCTCTTCGATCTGCTGTAGTCGACGATGCCCTGCCGCGGGTGCCCGGCCTTCGTCGATCGATAAGCGACTTCTCCGAAGTGTCGACCTTGGATTCAGGCCGGCCGCGCTGGTTTGCAGAGTCGCCCCAGCTTGTCCTCCCGGGCCCGCGTCGTCGCGGAACCGGGCGATACCGTCCGGTCACCCGACGTTCAACTGATCATGGCAGCATGTGCCGGCATGAACGCGTCCTCGTGGGAGGAACTGACCTCCCAGCTCGCTGTACGCCTTCCCCTGCTGGAGTTCAACGACGTCATCCAGCTCACGGCTCCCGGCAACCGCTGGACCGAACTCATGCAGCTGGAGGACTCGCTCGCACTGGATGCGGTCTCCAACGAGTTCCTGCCGCCGGACGGGCAACTCGACGCCGCACAGGAGCAGGAGATGCGGAACCGGGGCTGGCAGTCGCCATTGCCACTCTGGACACACCAGGTCGACAAGTGGCCGCTGAACAGCCGCGACGCCGCCCGGGTCGCCGATCTGATGGTGTCGACGCTGCGTGACGTCTACCGCGTCGCCGACCCGTCGGACATCGAAGTCACATCCTTCAACGCCTCGCCTCAGGGAACATCGTCACTGCCATGATCGAGAACGTAGCCGCCCCGCTGGTGAGTCAAGATTTCGGGACGTGGTCGCGTGCCGACATCGAGCGGATCGTCGCCGGTGCCGGCTGGCCCATCGCCGACGAAGAGGAGTACAGCCTCCGGATCGAGACCGGTGGCGCCGGCCACGCGAGGTCCATGAAACGCCATTACGGCCAGGACGGATTCAATTACGGCGAGCACACGGACCTCCAGATCGAGGAGTCCTGTCCCGCGGACCAGTTGGAGGCCCGGTACGCCGCCACGCTGGCCGCGGTCATCTCCGTGCTCGGCCCACCGGCGCTGGTGGGCGGGCCCGACGCGTGGACGTTCTGGCGCAACCCGCGAGTGCGGCTGGAACGCGACCTCCGGCGTACCACGGTGACTCTGCGGGTGGAGCCCGCCGAACCGGCCGAGTCGGAGGAATACTCCCACGCCAAATGGAGCGAGGACTGGGAACCCCTCCACTTGTGGAACGCCGAACCGGACGTGAACAGCGACGCCGAGAAGTCACTGATCGGGATGATGTTCCACGACGCCGGACCGGCGCAGACCTGGGACCAGTTCGAGCGAAGCCTGCGTGACCTCTTCGTGTCGTTCGCCGCGGACATCCCGACGCTGGCCGCGTACGTGCCGCACGTGGGCTGGCAGATCACGCCGGTGGGCGAAGGCCGGTTCGTGAACGGCCGATTCACCCCGGACAGTGTCGAGCTGGGCTCGGACGACCCCGACATCGAAACCGAGCTGTCCCCCGGCCCTGACAGCGGCAGGCGCATCGCCGAGATCGCCCTCATCACCATCCGCGGGTGGGGCCTCGCCTCGCCGAGCGAACTGCGCTACCGCTGCCGGGCGCCCCAGCCGGCCCGGCTGAGCGCCAAGTCAGGCTTCCGCATCCCGCTTTGACCGGCAGCCCGCTCAGGGTTGGGGCTTGCCGCCGGATGGGCGGTGCCGGCACAACGGCCCCGAGCGTACGGTCCACCAGAAGCAGCGCCTGGGCATCCGGATCTGCCGATGAGCGTCAGCACGTCAGGGCAATCGGTCGGTCTGGACCGCGGTGCTTACGCCGGTCGAGCCGCGCGGATCAGCCGCCCGCACGCCGACGGCGGTGCTCGCGGGCCAGGTGCCAGGCAGCCAGTGGCATCCCTACGGCGCCGAACACGGTCACGCCGAGCAGCAGGTACGCGACGCGATGATTTTCCGGTGCACGGGCGTCTCGTACGTCGGCGGTGGGGTCCTGCGGGTCGTACACGATCGGTATCTCGTCGCCGGACCGCGCGGGGGCGCCCGGAGCCTCATCGCCTTGACCGACGAGGGCTTCGACCCGGCGACCGTCCCGGGTGGTGAATTCCACGTGGACGCGCTTACCGGCCTGCGTCACCACCGCACTCGCCTCCTGGCCCCGGTCGCGCAGCGCGACGTCGTTGCTCCACACCTGATAGGTGGCGAACGCGAAGCCAGGCACCACGATCGCGCCGATCAGCACAAATAGCCACACCGGGGGGAGCGTTCGTTTCGTCCTCACTAGACCCATGGCGTCGACATTCCCCCTCGATGCTCGCCTCTCACATGTGGTCCGCGATCGGCGGAACCCATTCCACTTCCATGGCTGTGGAACGGTCCGGTGGGCGCGGCCGGCGCGGCCAGCACGACGCGGGCGGATGGCTCGGGTCTGGGGAGCCGGCGCTGCGGGTGGTGTTGCTTCTCCTGGTCCGTACGGAGCCGGTCTTCACTCGGCCGCTGTGACGCGTTGTCACCGGCGCCCCACGTCCGGATTCGTCGATTTCCAGCCTCAATCCGCCGTCCACGGAGGTGCCAGCGAGTGCCGTATTCGTCAATCCACTCACGTTCCTTGATCAGTCGTCGCTGTGCGCCAACGCCCTCATCCAAATCGGGAACGTCCGGGCTCGGTGCGCGCGCAGACTCGGCGACTGACTGAGGACCCTCTGGCTGGCGACCCATGCCTCATCGTGGCATAGGCGGCCACCACCATCCGGATCTGCCGCGATCCGCTCACGGCAGGGCGTCACGCTCAGCGAGGGCCGGCCCACGCCCGCTCGTGCCGGAGAGCGGAAATGTGATCAAGCTCAGTTGCGAGTGGCTTGCCGCGTTCCACACACGTCGGCTGGATTAGCCGATTTGCAGCAGGAGTACCTCGTCGTCGGAGAGTCTCGCGATGCTGTCACGCAGCAACGACAGCGTCTCTTCCATCGCGTAGCGGGCTTCTTCGTCGTCGAGTTCCAACTCGATCAGGCCGTCGAGCAGGTCAGCGGCTTCGTAGGCAGTCGGGTCGAGGCGGCCGAGGAGCGCCTTGGCGTCGCTGGTGATCAACAAGGTGAAGTCATGATCCGCGTTGATGGCTCCGGATGCTTGATGCAAGCCAGGGCTCTCCAGCTGTACGTTCAGCGTCTCCAGGCTCTCCAGGACGTTGAGCATGACGTAGCCGGACCAGCCGTACTCCTCGCCGATCTCCTCACCGAATTGGTGAACCACTTCCTGGGCGGACGCCGAACCGGCGGCGTTGACGATCGCCGGCAGATCGCTGGCCTTGACGATATAGAGCGAGGCAATGGATGACACCGGCGGATCGTATCGATCGGGCTGGCCGCCGCGCCTAGGGCGTACCGAAGGCTTCGGATTGTCACGCTGACCCTAGCGGGAGGCCATCCGGATCTGCCGCGATCCGCTCGACATCGCGCGTCACGGCCTGCTCGGCCGGCGGCTGTCGTCACGACCGGTGGTCGGCTGTGACGGCCCGGCGTCCTGTAGCCGAGACGAGTACGTCGGGTTGCGTACCGCTGAGAGGCGCTGCGACCAAGCACCTACACCGCAGCTGTCGTACTGTCCTTGATGATGTTCACGGGGTGGTGGCATGTGCTGCCGGACGAAGAACGGCAGCAGTGGCTGTTGGAGCCGTTCCTGGCGGTGGGGCCGCTGCGCTTTGGAATGAGTTCCGAAGATGTGACCGGCGTGATGAGCGCCGTCACCACGGAGACTGAGCAGCGCCGATACCGTAAGCCCGCAGATTTGAGCGCCTACGAGATCACGGAGGGGCGCTACTCGACATTCGGCTTGCACCTCTATTACCGAGACGGAGGGCTTGCGGGCGTTGCGGTCGATGCGCTGTGCGGGCCGCAGGTTTTAGTGGCCGGCACAGCTCTGGTTGGCCGGCTGCCTTCGGTGCTCGAGAAATGGCTGATAGATCGCGCCGAGACCGGCCCACCCGAGGCCGATCTCGTCTATATGAGCGCGGGAGTGCCTGCCTCGGAATCCCTCGGCTTAACGATCAACGTGCAACGTGAAGGCGACCGGCTCTTGACGCGGCCGATCTTCTATCCCGCTGAGGCGCTTGACGATCTCTCGCACTGGCTGCCAAGAGATGCGTGGAATATTCACGACTAACGCTCGTAGCCGGATTGAGTGCGTTACGAAACGCTTTCGCGAGGTTCTCGTTGGCGCCTACCAGCAACGCCCCATTGCGCCTCAACCGGCAGGATGCCCATGACGGTCAGGGCCTCGCCGGGTTGATGCCGAGCGCCACCCGATCTCCCGCGTGGCTGATCAGAGTCTTCTCTCCCGGGAGCCACTCGTTTTCGACCGCCTGCCGCAACTCGGTGTGCTTGGCCCGGACCGCGTCACGCAGCGATGCCAAATCCAGCGCCTCGGGGCCGCCTTCAACCCCGACTGCGATAGCCTCGGCGATATTGCTGGTCAACGGGTCGATCTCGGTGGTGAACAGCATGCTTCGCGCGCCTGCGAGCAGCGACACGCGGTCCGGCTGGGCGTCGACCAAGCGGAGGAAATGCGACACGGTGGAAGGGAAGCCCGAGCAGTCCAGCAGCACCACCAGGCGGGTGGCCGCGCTGTCGCGCATGATCTGCGCGACGGTTGCCAGCTCGGAGTGGTCGCTGATCGGGCCGGTCGCGCAGTAGGAGAACAGCAGCGTGTCGGACACCGCTGCGGCGGCCCCGCGCGTCGCCTCGATGACCTCGGCCGGGGATGGATTACCGACCAACTCCGCGACGCTCGTCATCTCGAAGGCCTGGTGGCCCGGCGAGAGCAGGACCTGGCTCAGCCGCGTCGTCGCCAGCTCGGCCGACTCCCAGCCGCGGCCGGAGCCGTAGTCGACGTCCGGCTCGGGTACGTCACGGCCGACCAGAACGGCCCGGGAGGTGGCGAGCACGGGCAGGAGCGGGTTTCGCGTCATGGCTCCATGATGTACAAGCCCGGCCAGGCCGCCCACGGCACGGCCAGCCCTGTTCACACCTCACGCCGTAACTCAGCCGGACAGGTTCAACACGATCAACCGCCTGGTGATCGCACTTCAGTCTCACGGCATTCACCTCTACGATGAGCCCTCGTCAGGGTCATTCGGGCCATCCTGATCTGCCGAAAAAGAACGCGCGGGTCGCACTGCCGCTGATGGCCCACCCCGCTGGCACGGCGAGCATGCTGAGTCCGCCGCCTACGCTTTGCCAGTGACAGACAGCAACGGCGAGCAGTGGCGTCACTGGGTGCGGCAATGGGCGACCGACATCAACGCAGCCACGAGCAGCATGATGGCGACCTTCGAGACGGACTACGGCTACGCGGCCGGCGCTAATGAGGCGCGGTGGGCGACCGCGGCAGACCGCATTGACGCTGAGCGCTACGGGCGCGACCCTCTGGCATCCGAGCCGATGGCAGACTTCTACAAGGTGGTCGCTGGAGTGAGCCTGCCGGATGTTGGTAACGGGATCTTCATCCATAGCGCAGCGAGTGTCCTGGCACTACGCGATGAGACCGGCTACGTGTTCCTCCCCGAAGCAGATGATCCGCATGGTCTGCTGATCGGATCTACAGGCGGCGGCACTCAATTCGTCATGGGATGGGGCGGCAGCGTGCACCGATCAATCGGCGCATCTTTGGACGGAGATTTTGAGCAAGTAGCGTGCTCGGCCGAGCAGTTCCTTTCTCGAGTGCGATACGCGGTCACCGAGTTCATCACCGACCACCGAATTGTGGACCTTGACAGTTCGTGATGTGCGCCCTCGGGTTCTGCGGCTCGCAGTGACTCCACGCCCTCTTTGCCGCGATACGATCGCAGCCCTGGAACGGTCGATCAAAGGTGGTCATTCGCAGCGGCGATCTCATGCTTGAGCAGGCGGACTTGCTCCTCGTCGTCGCACAGCAGCAGCACCTTGAAGCCAGCTTGCGCATCGCCGAGGTACGACGCCCAGTGCCGGACCGCTCGAGACGCGCGTTCCATCCGGCGCCTCAACGAACGTGCGGTGGCCATGCGATTATTCGGCGTGCGGATCTTGCTGGCGCAGCGTCGGGTGTGCCGTCGGTTCGGCGTCGTCTCGCTACGACCGCGGCCCGGAACGATGATCGGTGTCGCGCTGGGGCGAGCGGCTGACGGGGAGCCGTTGAACGCGGTTCGCCATCCGCCTGTCGGGCAGTCCAACGGCTGGTACGTGTGGCGAGGTGGGCAGATTCCGCAGGACGACGATGAGTTCTTCAGCCCCATGCACATCGAGCACGCGAGAAGTCACTTCCCTGAATTGCTGCCGCATCTCGCGCTGCCGCCCGGTTTCGGCGTGATTCTGGCACCCGGGTACGAAGACGTGTGG
The DNA here is from genome assembly GCF_040639655.1 of Actinoplanes sp. NPDC023801. Lineage (NCBI taxonomy): Bacteria > Bacillati > Actinomycetota > Actinomycetes > Micromonosporales > Micromonosporaceae > Actinoplanes > Actinoplanes sp. NPDC023801. The sequence continues at coordinate 107,643 of NZ_JBFAAI010000028.1, forward strand.
CAAGACGAAGCGCTTCTTGAGCCCTGAACGCCAGCCGCTGGCGAGGCACTCTCTTGCCGCGGAGCGGCCTCCTGGTCAGTGGGTTACGTCAGGTCATCCAGCGGAGCCGATTCCGTCGAGGTAACCCGCTCCGGGGTCACCCGAAGCGACGCGGACCGGATAGTTCCAACGCCGGAGGACCTGCGCCATCTTCGCGGCGCCCGCGGGATTGGCCGAACGGATGATGACGACACCGACATCGAAAGGCCGGCCCTCGAAGGCAGCCCGATCAAGGATTTCCACGACCGGCCAAATGGCGTCATCGTCGCCCAGATCATGTCGAGCCAGAGTTCATCGAGCCGGTGGCTGCGGTGACGGCCGAGGAGCACGGCACCAGCCGAGCTTGTGCGAGCCACCTCGGCTGGTCGGCCGTCGACGAATGAGCGGAGATCGTCGACGAGGAACGATCGCCGACTTGCGGTCAGTCATCGCACGACGATGCCCGGTCTTCTACAACGCCTCGATCGAATATCCGGATCTGCCGCCGATAGTGCGGCCGGGTGCGGCCGGCTGGTCCATGTTGACCTCCGTGGGATGATCTATGGCATGACACGTCGCAGAAGGGGCCGTGCCTCGTAGGGCGCCTGGATCGCTACGTCACCGCCTGCCTATCACGCCAAGCCCATGGATCCGGTATCGCGACGTTCCCGGGTTGTCCGGCCGGGCCAACGCTGCGGTCCGTCTGTTGGAGCGGCGCCTCTGGCTGCCGGGTGTGGTGGCTGTCGCGGTGAGCGTATGGAGCGCGCACGTTCACGGCAATCGGCGCCGGTGGAAGCCGTGGGAAGCGGAGTTCACGTGTTCCTGCTGCGGTGAGGGTTGGGCGCGAACGCGCTTGGAAGAAGCGGTCGCCTTGCTGCCCGCCCATGCTTCGCGAGAGCTCCGAACCGTTGCCGATCGCCTGGATGACTCATTGTTGAGGCGCACTTATCACGATCCGCAAACGCCGGGTGTGGATCCGTGGTGGCTACGCCGCTGCTGAATGACAGGGTTGGTCCGCCGATACGCCAAGCCTTCGGCGAACATCCGCTTCCGCCGCGATCCGGGCGCGCAGCGAGGTAGAACACCGCGGTCGAGCACGAGCAGGACGGCCCGCCGGCCGGCTGAGCGCCGTGATGCCGGCCGGCCCCAGCGCGCGGCAGGCCATCTGCGTACTGAGCCGCCACGACCAGCGTTCCTTCCAGCAGGCGCGATCCTGGCGGGACGGCCTGCATCGGACTGCTCACCGCAGGCGAGACGCGGTTGTTGCGTCGCTGCGAGGGTCCCGGCTGCTGCGTGTTCTTCGTGCAGCACCATCCGCGCCGGCGTTACTGCCACGTGTCTTGCGCTCACCGTGACCGCCAAGCGAGGTCCCACCGCCGCCGCGTCTCGGCAACGACGCCCGGTGCAGCCGCCGCCGCACCGGGCCTCGCTTAGTTAGCGATAACAAACCTACGCGGCAGCACGCCGTCCGGCGATCCGCCACAGCAGCAGTACGGCCGCGGCGCCCAGCCCGCCGAACACGATCTGGCCGTACCCGGCACCGGCTCCCTCGCTGCCGCTGCCGGTACCCGCGACGTCGGGTGCCCACGAGTCCGGGTCGTGTGCCTCGGTGACCAGGTCCCGCAGTTCGGTGGCAGCGTCGGTGTCCACCGTGGTGTCGGCGACCGCGGAGAGCCCGTCGGCCTGTCCGCCGTCAGCGACCTCGAGCAGACCGCCCAGCTGTGGATCCTGGACCACGTCGCCGGAGACGTCACCGGAGGCGAGGGCGGCACCGGCCGTCCGATCGTCGTCGACGTACGTCATCCGAACCTCACCGGAGTCGTGCAGCGTGACAGCGATGGTGCCCACCACGGCACTGTCGCGATAGAGAGGTGCGACCCACTCGCCGGTGCCGACCACCGCGATGGTGGTGTCACCGGTCATGAAAGCCGGGTTCCAGTCGTGCAGCGGGACCGGGGTGCCGGTGCGGTACGCCGACGCCGGCCTGTCCGCTGGGGAGGTGCCGTCCCCCTCGCTGACCTCGGTCGCGCCGCTGCCGAGCACGGCCGCCGCGGTCGCCGGGGCGCTGTCGGAGAACCAGCCGGCGACTGCGGCCGGCACCGCCTCGTCCGAGGCGTGCGCCGCCGAAGCCGTCCCCAGCGCGGTGAAGGCCAGGGCGGCCACGGCCACCAGTCCGGTGGAGCGCAGCGTGGTCGTCACGGTCATTGCCCGTCTCACTTCCGGTAGAGGTGGATCAGGGTGTGGGTCTGCTTCCAGCTGCTGTTGCTCAGGTAGTTCCCGTACTCGCGCGACGTCGAAGTGCCGGTGGCCGGGTCGGCGTACGACACCCCGTACGAATAACCGGTGTTGTAGTAGCCCTTGATGACGTGCGCGTGCCCACCGCCGGAGTTCCAGCCGATCCGGCTGTAGATGGGTCGGTTGAGCGTGACCTCGGAGGTCACGTAGTTCCAGCTCAGCGTCACCGAGTCACCCGGGTTGACGCCGTTGGCGTTGAGCGCCCGCCGCACGTCGGTGATCGATCCGGTGTTGTTGGCGCTGCAGGCCGAGCTGGCCTTGCCGTCCTTGTAGATCTCGCACTGGGAGATGATCCGGCCGGTCTGCTGCTTGACGATCATCTTCGATGCCGCGACCCAGCACCAGTTCGACTTCTCCTGCTTGTAGTAGGTCATGGAGATGTCCGCCGCGTTCGCCGCGGACGGCGCGATCATCACCGAACCCAGGGTGGCCAGTACGACCATCAGCTCTCGGGGGAATCTTCGTCGTGCTGTCACTCGATGCCTCGCATCCGGATGGAGGGATTTTTCGGGCAGGCCGGATCGACCGGGCTGCCGGGTGGCAGCCGGTTGTCCGGCCGGGGGTGTGGCTAGGCCTGGCGAACCCGGAGGGTGCCGGCGTCAGGGAAGGCCACAGGCGGGGCCTTGACCGCGCAGAAGGCGAGGAAGGTTTCCGCCTTGCCGGGCGGATCGGTGCTGGTGGGTGCGCCGGCAACCGACTCGTCGTAGACGATTCCGGCCGCCTCGAAGGCGTCCCCGGCCGTGCCGTCCGCGACGAGGGTCCTCTCGCCGGGCAGCTTGACCAGGTAGTGGTCCTCGTCGCCGCTCTGCTCCACGACTGTTCCGTCGGGCCAGATCGGAATCCGCTCGACACCGTCGATGATCACCGTGACGCACCCGTCGCGGCGTGCCGCCACCTGCCCGGTCAGCGGCTTGGCCGGGCCGGCCAGGTGCCTCATCAGCGGACTTCCGGCAACGTCACCCATGTCGAGGTGACTCATGCCCGTCTCGTCGCTTGGCTGCGGTGCGGTCGCACCCGCCGCAGCCGGATCATGCCCGGATCCACATGCCGCCGTGAGGATCGTCAGAGCCGCAATGGCCAACAGTGACCAGCGGCGCGCATGGTTCGCGCTCATCACATCGATCGCATCCCAAGGAGGAGGTCGTCAGCGCCCGGACAGGCGGGACGCGCCAGGGAAGCGATGGGGTGCATGGATTGCGTCCAGAATTCCGGACACCGTCCCGGTCGCCTGTTCGTGGCAGGCGAGTCGGCACGCCCCCGCGTCACCGGCAATCGCGGGCGGGTGAACTTCGACACCATCACCCCGATGAATGTGCACGCTAACACGGCGCCTCCACTGTGCATATAGGCCGCGACGGCGTGATCAATGAGCCTTTTCATCCTGCGCAGCGGTTGGCTTCGACGCGGCCCAGAAGGGGGATGGCCGGCACGATCGCGGTCGCGCGGCGTGGTCACACGAGCATGCAGCCTGGCCGGGAACAGTCGGTCTCACCAACACCACGCTGACGGCGATCAGCGGCGACATCGTGAACTCGCTGTGCGCCCAGGGGAGCGGCAAGCTCGCGATCATCAACGGGCACGGCGGAAACTACTTCCTGAGGCGCCAACCTCGCCACCGACGACCACGAGGACATGCACGCCGGCGAACTCGAGGTCTCGATTCTGTCCGCCGTCTTGCCCGAATCCGTGCGAGACGCGGCTTCCCCCGCGAGCCGGCCGCGCCGTCACGATCGTGGTCGGTGGCGACAGTCCGGCGCCTTGTCGTGCCGAAGAGGGGGCGCAATCCGAGTTGGTGACTGATCCAGTTGGATCATTGGCCTGGCGGTATAGCGTTCGTCGGATGTCTATGCAGGTTATGTCTTAACGCGGCGCTGGAGTCCCAGACCGCTGCGGTGGATGTGGCCGGGCAGCCGGTCGGCGATCCTCTCGGAAGTCCCGGAGTCTTGCCGAGCTGCGCAATATCCGCCGCCGTCCGATCCGGATGTTTCACACCGCCGCTTGCCGGTAAAGCACTGTCACGATCATCGATGGCCAACAGGGGGTATGGCTGTGCCGAAGACAACGCCCAAGTACACCGTTGGAAATATTGTCGGCATCTTCGCGTGCCTGTTGGTGAGCGTCGGCTTCGCGTTATGGTCGTTCCTCGGCCATCACTCGCCTCGGTACGACGGGCGCTTCTGGGATGTCCTATTTTCGTTGTGCGTCCTCGCCATGGGCTGGACCGCGATCAAAGCCATCCGGAGCCGGCGGCGCTGACGCGGTCGACGCGACAGCACTGCCCGCCCGTCGTTGGGTAATCGATCACCAGGCAGCGGGTATCCCTGCCACGATCAAGGCGCGACAGCGCCACGAGGTCGCAGCGAATCGGCCACAGAGCCCATCGAAAGACGATGATGCCAGGCAGCCGAACCGCCGCGTCGTTCAGCTTGACGCGAGGGCTTCGGTGGGTGCGAGTCGGTCGCGCGGATGGCGGGGTAGAAGCCCGGCAATGGCGCCGATCGCCACGGTGGCGCCCACGCCGCCGGCAAGGGCCCACAGTGGTACGACGGTGGGCCACTGCTGCATGGTGGCGTATGTTCCGGTCACCAGGTAGCCCAGCAGGACGCCGACGGCACCGCCAAGCATGGACGGAATCGCCCACCTGCACAACATCGCTCTGGCCGGCTGGCCGAAAGCCGGTCACGGGCAACGCCTGCACGAGTTACGAGACATCACTCAGCCCAGCAACACTGACCCGATGGATGCCCCACTGGCATAGCCGAAGGCCGACTCCCCGGGAATGCCGTCGTCGGGTGCTGCAACATCGGTGGGAAAATCTGCCGCTCGGGACGGTTCAACGATTCGAGGCAGACCTCGGCTGACGCATTCTCCTGCCGCGGATAAGGCGCGCTCTGCCCTGGGCGGGCCGTCACCATGCGTGACGAGCTCACCGGAGGTGGGCCATGGTCCGGTCAGGTGCCGTCCGGCGCTGGCAGGATGGGGCGATGCGCGCCGTGATCTTCGATGCCCCGCGAGCCCGGCCCGAGGTCCGGGAGGTTCCCGACCCCACTCCCCCGCCCGGCGGAGTGGTGGTGCGGGTGGAGGCTACCGGGATGTGCCGCAGCGACTGGCACGGCTGGGCCGGCCACGACGAGATCACCCTGCCTCATGTGCCGGGACACGAACTGGCCGGCGTGGTCGCCGAGGTCGGGACCGGGGTCAGCCGGTGGCGGGCCGGCGACCGGGTCACCGTCCCGTTCGTCTGCGGCTGCGGGCGGTGCGACTGGTGCCGGACCGGTCAGGCCCAGGTCTGCCCCGATCAGCAACAGCCAGGGTTCACGCACTGGGGCTCGTGGGCGAGCCTCGTGGCACTGCACGCCGCCGACACCAACCTGGTGGCGCTGCCGGAGCACGTCGGCTTCGCGAGTGCGGCGAGCCTCGGGTGCCGGTTCGCCACCGCGTACCGGGCCCTGGCCGGCCGCGCCAACGTCACCGACGGTGAGTGGGTGACCGTCATCGGGGCCGGTGGGGTGGGCCTCAGCGCCGTGATGATCGCCCGCGCCCGGGGCGCCCGGGTCATCGCCGTCGACCGCAATCCGGAGGCGCTGGCGGTTGCCGCCGGGCTGGGCGCCGAGCACACGGTGCTGACCGGCGGCACCGATGTCCCCGCCGCGATCGCCGACCTGACCGGTGGCGGCAGTCACGTCTCGGTCGACGCGGTCGGCAGCGAGCAGGCCTGCTCCGACGCGATCCTCGGCTTGCGCCGCCGCGGCCGGCACGTTCAGGTGGGCCTGCTGCCGCCGGTCGACGGCCATCCCCGGGTACCGATGGCGCGGGTCATCGGCTGGGAACTGGACGTGTTCGGCAGCCACGGGATGGCTGCCGCCGATTATCCGGAGATGATGGCGATGATCGAGCGCGGCGCCCTGCAACCGCAGCGGCTCATCGAGCGCACCATCGGTCTTGCCGAGGCCGCGGAGCTGCTGCCGGTGTTCGACACCGCCACGGTCGCCGGAATCACCCTGATCGACCCGTCTCGCTGATGACGCATCAAGACTATCGAGAATGATCCCATGTCGTGAGACTCGGGCGATGCGTGATGGAGATGTCACTCGGCGTCGATTCCTTCAATCAGTGGGTATCAGCGGCGGGGCGGGGGCGCTCTTCGCGACCATGGGAGCTCTGGGGCTCGCACCGGTCCGCGCGGCGACACCCTCGTTCCGGGCACCACAACAGTCCGATTTCCACCTGACCGGGCGGGCCGCCCGCAAGGTCGTCATTCTCGGCGGCGGCATCGCCGGCCTCACCGCCGCCTACGAACTGGGAAAGGCCGGGTACGACTGCACCGTGCTCGAGGCACGTGCGGTCGCCGGCGGCCGCAACCTGACGATCCGCGGCGGCAGCGCCGAAACCGATCTCGACGGGCACACCCAGCGGTCCTCTTTCTCCCCCGGCAACTACTTCAACGCCGGCCCGGCCCGCATCGCCCAGTGGATGGTCACCCTCGACTACTGCCGTGAGCTGGGCGTACCGATCCAGCCGTTCGTCAATGCCAACGCCGACGCGCTGATCCACAACGACGGCAGTGCACCGATCCGGTTCCGGACGGCCAAGGCGGACGTGTACGGCTACGTGTCCGAACTGCTCGCCAAGGCCACCGATCAGGGCGCCCTCGACAGCACCCTGACCGGTGAGGACAAGGCACGGCTGCTGGCTTTCCTGGAGGACTTCGGCGAGATCGGGGAGGCCCACGAGTACACCGGCTCGCCCCGGCGCGGCTTCGCGAAGTATCCCGGCGCGGGAAACGACAACGGCACGGCGCTGCCCGGACCGCCCGATCTGTCGGACGTGTTCGCCAGCAACGTGGGCCGCTACTTCAGCGGCGAATTCGGCTACGACCAGGCCATGATGATGTTCCAGCCGGTCGGCGGCATGGACCGGATCGCGGCCGCCCTGACCACGGCCGTCGGACGGCAGCGGGTCCGGCTCGGCGCCCGGGTGCTGGACGTGACCGGTCGTTCGTCGGACGTCACCGTCAAGTTCCGGCAGGGTGGCCGCGACCAGACGATCACCGCCGATTTCTGCGTCGCCACCCTGCCGCCGAACGTGATGGCCAGGGTTCCGCACAACCTCGGCGCGAACGTGACCTCGGCGCTGTCGTCCGGGTTCTTCCCGTTCTCAGCCGGCAAGATCGGGCTCGAGTACCGGAGCCGCTGGTGGGAGAACGACCTGCGCATCTACGGCGGCATCACTCAGACCGACCTCGACATCACCCAGGTCTGGTATCCGTCGTACGACTTCCACGCCCGTCGTGGCGTCGTCGTCGGCTACTACAACTTCGGGGAACAGGCCGATGCGTACGGTGCGCTCACCCCCGACGCCCGGACCGCGCGGGCCGTCGAGCAGGGTGTGCGGATCCACGGCGAGAAGTACCGGTCCGAACTGGCCGGCGCCTTCTCGGTGTCCTGGAACCGGATGCCGCATGTGGAAGGCGCGTGGGCCTACCCGTGGGACCCGAACGCCTACCAGCTGCTGCTCCAGCCGGCCGGCCGCGTCCACTTCGCCGGGGACTGGCTCAGCCACGCCGTCGCCTGGCAGCACGGTTCGTTCCTGTCGGCCCGCGCCGCCGTCACCGCCATCCACCAGCGGGTACTCGCCAGCTGAGGGAGGCGTCGCCGGGTCGGGTTCCGCGACCCGGCCCGGCGGCGTCTCCGGGAGGAGAACGGTGTCAGACGCCGGCTGTCACCTCGCGGGCGTAGGCCTCCAGTCGCTCCGCGAGGTCCCGCGGCCTGCTCAGCGCCGGTGTGTGGCCGCCGTCGATCTCGTCCGGGACGATCCCGAGCCGCTGCCGGGCCACCCGGTGCAGGTAGGCGGGCGGGAACAGGCGGTCGTCACGACAGATCAGGACCTTCGTGGGTACGGCGGGCCAGGCGCCCATCGGCGACGGCTCCCCCAGGCGCGCCTCCGACTGCGCCCGTCCACGCTTCACCGCCTCGGCGGCCAGTTCCGGCGGCACGTCCTGGTAGAAGAGGGCGATCGTGTCGTCGTACCCACCGGAAGGCTCTTGATCGAGTCCGGTGGCCGCCGAGTAACCGGTGACCGGCTCGCCCGGCGCCGGGATCATCGGCGCCACGAGGACCAGCATTGTCACCGCCACCCGCTCGCAGACGAGGGGCCCGACGAATCCGCCGAGCGAATGCGCCACGACGATCGGGCCGGGCCGGTCACCGATCGCCGCAGCGACCGTGTCCGCGTATTCGGGGAGCCCGGCGGTGTCGTCGTCGCAGGGCAGGTCGGGCGCGACGGTGTCGTGCCCGCGAGCCCGCAACTCGGCCTCGACGAGATGCCAGTACCAGCCGACGTCACCGGCGCCGTGAATCAGAGCGAAAGTCGCCATCACCGCCTCCTACCCGTTCGGGCCGGAGTTGAGTCGGGCGGCCTGCCGGGTGAGGTGATCCCGTTCGGACAGATTGGACGCCCGGTAGGCGGCTTCGGCGTACAACCGTGCCGCGGTGACCCGATCGCCGTCGCGTTCGTGCAGGTAGGCGGCGACCGCCTGGTAGCGGGGCAGCCCCGGGTCGAGGGCGGCGAGGGCGGCGAGCCCGGCCCGTGCCCCGTCCGCCTCACCGACGGCGACGGCCCGGTTGAGCAGCACCACGGGGCTGTCGGTGAGCCGGGCGAGTTCGTCGTACCACTCGACGATCTGCACCCAGTCGGTCTCCTCGGTGACCGGCGCGTCGGCGTGCAGGGCGGCGATCGCGGCCTGCGCCTGGAACTCGCCGAGCCGGTCACGGGAGAGCGCCGTCTGCAGGATGCCGACACCCTCGGCGATCATCCGGCTGTCCCACCGGCCGCGGTCCTGCTCCGCCAGCGGGACCAGGCTGCCGTCCGCCGCGGTCCGGGCCGCTCGCCGGGCGTGGTGCAGCAGCATCAGCGCGAGCAGGCCGGCCACCTCGGGATGGTCGATGGCGGCGGACAGTTGCCGGGTCAGCCGGATCGCCTCGGTGGCGAGGTCGACGTCGCCGGTGTAGCCCTCGTTGAAGACCAGGTACAGCACCCGCAGCACGGTCGCGACATCGCCCGGCTGATCGAGACGGGCGCCGGTGACGGTGCGTTTGGCCCGGCTGATTCGCTGGGCCATGGTGGCCTCGGGCACCAGGTACGCGTCCGCGATCTGCCGGGTGGTGAGACCGCCGACAGCCCGTAGCGTGAGGGCGACGGCCGAGGCCGGGGTCAGCGACGGACAGGCGCACAGGAAGTACAGCCACAGGGTGTCGTCGACCGAGGACGTGGGCCCGGCCGGCGGTTCCTGCTCGGCCATGTCCTCGCGCCGGCGGCGGGCCGCCTCGGACCGGGTGGCGTCGATGAACCGCCGCCAGGCGACGGTGACCAGCCAGCCTTTCGGGTCCCGTGGCTGGTCACCGGGCCAGGCGCGCAACGCCTCGATGAGGGCTTCCTGCACGGCGTCCTCGGCCGCCGCGAAGTCGGCTCCGCGGCGGACGAGGATCGCGAGCACGCCCGGAATGAGGCTCCGGAGCAGTGAGTCGTTCAACAGGTCAGTCCGTGACGGTCGGCGGCATGTGCAGGAACGGGCGCAGTTCCAGCCACTCGTGGATCGGCCGGCCGTTCGCGCCCGGCGCGGCGGACAGCTCACCGGCCAGCTCGACGGCAC
>NZ_JBFAAI010000029.1:0-111326 GCF_040639655.1 Actinoplanes sp. NPDC023801
AACGTCAGCAGTGGCAAGTGCATCGACGTGCCGTCCGCGTCGGCGGTCTCGGGTCAGCGGTTGCAGCAGTACACCTGTGCCGGTTCGCAGACCAACCAGCTGTGGAAGGTCGCGGCGTCCGGCACCGACACGTTCCAGATCATCAACGTGGGTAACGGGCTGTGCATCTCCGACCAGGGCGCCTCGACGGCGAACGGCGCGGCGATCATCCAGGAGACCTGCACCGCCAACTCCAACAAGCAGTGGTCGTTCACCCCGGTCACCGCGAGCTCGGAGCGGACCTGGCCGTCCACCCCGGACGGTTTCGCCTCCACCGGCGGCGGCACCACGGGCGGCGCGGCCGGCACCACGGTCACCGTGACGAACCTGGCCGACCTGACGAAGTACGTCACCGCGACCGAGCCGTACGTCATCAAGGTGGGTGGTCCGATCACGATCACCCCGAAGGGCACCGAGCTCAAGGTCAAGTCGAACAAGACCATCGTGGGCGTCGGCACCAAGGGTGAGATCGTCGGCGGCGGCTTCTTCCTCGGCACCGGGGTGCGGAACGTCATCATCCGGAACCTGACCATCCGCGACACGCAGATGACCGACGACGACCCCGACGACAAGACCTACGACTACGACGGCATCCAGATGGACACCGCCGACCACATCTGGATCGACCACAACCGGATCACCCGGATGAACGACGGCATGATCGACAGCCGGAAGGACACCACGTACCTGACGGTGTCGTGGAACGTCCTGGAGACCGGCAACAAGGCGTTCGGCATCGGCTGGACCGAGAACGTGACCGCGCGCATGACGATCCACCACAACCTGATCAAGGGCACGAACCAGCGGAACCCCAGCACGGACAACGTCGCCTACGCGCACCTCTACAACAACCACCTGCAGAACATCACGTCGTACGGGAACCTGTCGCGCGGCGGCACGAAGATGGTTCTGGAGAACAGCTACTTCGACAACGTCGCGAACCCGTACTACAACGACACGTCGGCCGCCCAGCTCCGGCAGAGCGGCAGCATCGTCAAGAACTCGTCGGGCAAGCAGCAGACCAACGGCTCCGCCTTCGACCCGAAGAGCTTCTACCCGTACACGCTGGACGCGGCCGCCGACGTCCCCGCACTGCTGGCGAAGTACGCCGGCCCGCAGGCCGGCATCGGCATCTGACCGTCTTCGCGGCTGGCACTCACCGCTGTCTCGGTGCGTCCGAGGCAGCGGTGCTGCCCAGCCGGGGATAACCTTCTCCGGTGATGGGGAAGGGTGGCACGGCCCACCGCGTGTACAGCGTGGTGGTCTTCGTCGTTCTCGCCGCCCTCGACAACATCGCCATCGGCATCGTCCCGCCGCTCTACGGCAACATCGGCGCCGAACTCCGGGTCACCGAGGCGCACATCGCGCTGGCCACCACGATCATGTTCCTGATCAGTGCGGTGGCCGCGATCGGTTTCGCGTACCTGGGTGACCGCACCAACCGGAAGCCGGTCCTGGTGGCCGGCACGGTGATCTGGGTGATCGGCACCGCCTGGTCGGGACTGGCCGGCGGGTACGGCACGTTCCTCGCCGGGCAGGTGCTTGCGGCGTTCGGGCTCGGTGGTGTCGCGTCGGTCAGCTTCGCGGTGGTCAGCGACCTGATCTCCCCGCGGCGGCGCGGCCTGGTGATGAGCTTCTGGGGGCTGTCCCAGGGCGTCGGCACACTGGCCGGCACGCTGGCCGGGGGCATCCTGGGCCACGACGACTGGCGGCGGCCGTTCCTGGTCACCGCGGCGGCCGGCGTGCTCGCGACGGCGGCCTACCTGTTCACCTACGACGTGCCGCGCGGTGACAGCCAGCCGGAGCTGGCCGGGATCGACTACGACGAGCGGATCCACCACGAGGACCTGCCGGTCATCCTGAAACGGCGCACCAACGTGTGGCTGATCCTGCAGGGCGGCACCGCGCAGATCGCCTTCGGGTCACTGGTGTGGCTGCCGGTGCTGTTCCGTGCCCGTGCCGAGGATCAGGGCTACACCACCGGCACGGCGGTGCTGATCGGCAGCGTCTTCGCCACGATGTTCCAGCTCGGGGCGGCACTGTCGATCCTCGGCGGCCTCGCCGGGGACCGGCTGCAACGCCGCACCCCGCGCGGCCGGGCACTGGTGGCGTCGATCGGGGTGCTCTCGGCCGTACCGTTCTATGTGGCGTTGTTCTTCGTCCCGATGAAGATCACGGTGCCGGACGGCTCCGGGACCGGCGCGGTCATCAGGGGGGTCCTGGCCAACGTGGTGACCGAGCCGACCGTCGGGATCTGCCTGGTCGTGGCGGTGTTCGCGCTGATGCTGACGTCCGCCAACTCGCCGAACTGGTTCGCCATGATCGCCGACGTGAACCCGCCGCAGCATCGCGGCACCGTCTACAGCCTCGGCAATCTGGTCAACGGGGTGGGCCGGGCCGGCGGCAACGTGCTGGTGGCGGTCGCCTTCCGCGGACTGGCCGGCGCCTTCCCGCCCCCGTTGAACTATGCGGTCGGGCTGGCCGCCTTCCAGGTCTTCTTCATACCGACCGGAATCATGTACTGGCTGGCCAGCAGGACGGTGGCGGCGGACATGGCCGACACGCACGCCGCCCTGCTGGCGGTCGCCTCAGAACACCGCCCAGACCGTGACGTCGGTGGGAACCCGCCCGTCGGCGTCGAAGGGCTCGCTGCTCAGCAGGACCCGGGCACCGGGCGGTAACGTCACCGGCTCGGCGCCGAAGTTGGTCACCACCGTCACGTCGCCATTGCGGAACGCCAGTGCGCCCTCGTCGGTCGCCAGCCAGGTCAGCTCCCCGGAACCCAGCTCGTGCTCGCGCCGGGCGGCCAGCGCCGTCCGGTACAACTCCCAGGTCGAGCCGGGCACGTCGACCTGGCGGTCCAGTGCGTACTCGGACCAGATCGCCGGCTGGGGCAGCCAGCTCGCGTCGGTCGGCCCGAACCCGTAGGACGGCGCGTCGGCCTCCCACGGGATCGGCACCCGGCAGCCGTCGCGACCCCGCTCGGCGTGTCCGGACCGTTCCCAGGCCGGATCCTGCCGGTACTCGTCCGGCAGAGTGGTGTGCTCGGGCAGCCCCAGCTCCTCGCCCTGGTAGAGGTAGGCCGAACCGGGCAGGGCGAGCATCAGCAGCGTTGCCGCCCGGGCCCGCCGCAGGCCCAGGGCGGTGTCCGGCTGCGGGTCGCCGGCACCGATGCCCGGCTTACGGCCCTCACCGGGCGGGAAACCGAGCCGGGACGCGTGCCGGACCACGTCGTGGTTGGAAAGCACCCAGGTGGTGGTGGCACCGACCGCGTCGTTGGCGGCCAGTGACGAGTCGATGATCTCCCGCAGTTTCTCCGGCGACCAGGGCGCCTCCAGGTACGGGAAGTTGAACGCCTGGTGCATCTCGTCCGGCCGCACATAGCGGGCCAGCCGCTCCTCCGGCTGCACCCAGGCCTCGGCGACCAGGATCCGGCCGCCCGGGTACTCGTCCAGCACGGCCCGCCACTGCCGGTAGATCTCGTGCACACCCTCCTGGTCCCACATGGGCGGCGGCGGACCGACCGAATCGAGCCCGCCCAGGATCACCGACGGGGCCGTCCAGTCGGTCAGGTCGGCGTCCTTGATGAGGCCGTGCGCCACGTCCACCCGGAAACCGTCGACCCCGCGATCCAGCCAGAACCGCAGGATGTCGAGGAACTCGGCCCGGACATCGGGGTGGTCCCAGTTGAGGTCGGGCTGGGAGACGTCGAACAGGTGCAGGTACCACTGACCGTCCGGCAGCCGCTCCCAGGCGGAGCCGCCGAAGACGCTCTGCCACGAGTTGGGCGGCTCGTCACCGTCGCGGAAGATGTAGCGCTCCCGCTCGGGGCTGCCCGGCCCGGCCTCGATCGCGGCCCGGAACCACGCGTGCTCGCTCGACGTGTGGTTCGGCACCAGATCCACGATGACCTTCAGCCCGAGCTCGTGGGCCGTGGCGATCAGCTTGTCCGCGTCGCCGAGCGACCCGAACCGCGGGTCGACGCCCCGGTAGTCGGCGACGTCGTAGCCGGCGTCGTGCTGCGGGCTCGGATAGAACGGGGACAGCCAGACCGCGTCGACCCCGAGCCGTCGCAGTTGCGGCAGCCGCGCCGTGATGCCGGGCAGGTCGCCCATGCCGTCGCCGTCCGCGTCGGCGAACGATCGTGGGTAGATCTGGTAGATGACCGCGTCGCGCCACCAGGCGTCAGTAGGCATGGCCCCACGGTAGTTCGGCGAGCACGGTCATTCGTCGAGGATGGCGGCGAATCGCTCCTCGGCAAGGTCGAGCTGGTCCAGGATGTGCTCCTTGGCCTGCGTGGACAGCGGGGTGTCCGGCCGGCCGACCAGTTCCCGCAGTGTGGGCACCAGCGGCCGGTATTTGCGGGCCGAGCTGTACGCCTTGTCGAGCGTCGTGTGGATCACGCCGACCCCGTTGTCGGTGAAATCGGAGATCTTGATGATCCGGGCCCACGGATCGCGTTCCAGGTTCTCCGTGACGTGCATGCGGTACTGCTCGTGCTTGTCGCGGGCCGGGTCGTACTCCGGGTTCGTGACCGACCGGACCAGCTCGGCGGCCCGCGGGTTGAACCGGCGGGCCAGCTCGGCCACGGCCGCATCGGTCGCCGTCGTGTACGACGAGTCCGGCTCCACCCCGCCCAGCTCGGCCGGATGGTCCTCGACCGCGTCGTGCAGCAGCGCCGCCACGAGCACGTCGATGTCGCGTATCCCGTAGTAGCGGATGATCCGGATCGCGACCCGGAGCAGGTGGTTGATGTAGGGCTCGCGCACCCGGCGGTCGGCGGCGTGCAGATCGGAGGCGAGGTCGAGGGCTTCGACGAGCTGTTTGCGCTCGTCGGCGGGGAACGACTCCAGTTCGAGGGCGAACCGGTCACGCAGGCCGGCTTCCCCGTACACCTCGGTGATGGCGTGCAGTGGCATCGAGAGCAGCATCCTTGGCGCCATGTCGATCAGGTATACCGGATCCCGGGCGGGGATGGGCTTCGATCAGCTCCCCGATGTGGCCGGGGGTACGGCCTGCGCGGGTGGGGGTGACGGCCGGGGGGACGGACGTGGCCCGGGAGAGGGACGCCCCGCAGCGGCTCGTCCGGCGGCGACCGCCCGTGCGGCCGGGGTGAGCCGTATGGCGCCCATCGACGCCGGTTTCAGCGCCCAGGGCTGCGGGTTCTCGGCGTGCACGCCTCGTTTCGGGTTGCCGGCCCCGTCGGTGAACTCCTCCTCGGTCATCGCCTGCAGGGCGCTCAGCGCGACCGCGACGATGGTGGCCGTGGTGATCAGGATGATCGGTACGAGCATGGTGAGCGGCCGGATGCCACCCGCCGGCTCCACGTTCGGGTCGAGCTCGATCGACATGGCCGCCATGCCGGTGTAATGCATGCCGCAGACCGCGATCGCCATCACCGCGGCCGCGCCGGTCACCTTGACCCAGCCGCGCACCGAGATCGCGAACCACAGCGCGATCGTGCTGGCGGCGACCGCGATCAGGGCGGAGGCGACGACAAGCGTGGGGGAGTAGCGGATGGTCGCCGAGATCCGGATGCCCTCCATGCCGGTGTAGTGCATGGCGATGACACCGGTGCCGGTCAGCAGCCCGGCCGCCAGGGTCTTGCCGACGCTCCGGTCGCCGTGCCCGACGACCATCAGCCCGATGCCCACGGTCACCACGGCGAAGGCCAGGCTCAGCAGGGTGAGGGCCAGGTCGTACCGGACCGGGCTGACCGGGATGTCGAAACCGAGCATCGCGGAGAAGTGCATCAGCCAGATGCCGCCGCCACCGATGGCGAACGCGGCGATCGCCAGCCACCGGTTGCGCCGGCCGCGGTTGGGCGCGTCCCGTGCGCGGCCGGTACAGAGGAGTCCGAGAAAGGAGCCGAGGAAAGCCAGCAGGTACGCGGCTATCGGGTTATAGGCGCCGTACGTGAAGTGATGGACGTCAGCCACGCCGGGATTGAGTCAGATATCGGCGGCCGCGCATCGCACCTTGTGTGCGGCAGCGCACCAAAGAGGCGGACGAAAAGGAAGAACCGGAGTCACCGAGGCTGTGTCCGTATCGGACCTGGCCGCGGCGACCCCGGTTCGCGGTCGCTACTCGGGGGGAGAAGGGGGATCAGGTGAAGATGCTGACGCCGCCGGGACCCACCAGCAGGCCGACGACGATCAGCACAACACCCCAGAGGATCTGCCGCCGGAACAGGGCGAGTACACCGGCGACCACGAGGATTACGGCGAGAATCCAAAGCACAAGGTCCATGTCATCTCAGGTACCCGGACCCTCGAAATCGGAAACCTGGGCTCAGGCCGGCACGAGGTCCGCATCCACCGATTCGGAGAGCAACTGATACACGTTGTACGCCTGCTTGATGACCGGGTGTGCCACATTGCGCACGGGCACCCCACCGGGCGTACGGCCACGCTCCGACCCGTGGTGCGCGTGCCCGTGCAGCGCCAGCGCCGTCGGGGCCGAGTCGACCGCGTTGCCGAGCTGGTAGCAGCCGAGGAACGGGTAGATCTCCAGCGGCTCACCGACCAGGGTGTCCGGCACGGGGGAGTAGTGGGTGAGGGCCACCAGCGCATCGCACTCGACCGACCGCAGGGCCTCGCCCAGCCGTGCCGAGATGTCCTCGGTCACGCCGACGAACGTCTTCATCTCGCGTTCGCCGAAGTTGCTGGCACAGGCCCCGGCGAACCCGCCGCCGAACCCCTTGGCGCCGGCGATGCCGAGCCGGTGCCCGCGGATCTCCAGGACCGTCGTCGAGCACTCCAGCACGATGATGCCGGTGTCGGTGAGCACCTCGGCGACCTGTTGCTCCTGGTCGCTCTGGTGGTCGTGGTTGCCGAGCACCGCCACGACCGGCACTCCCAGCCCGCCGAACTCCTCGGCGAAGCACTTCGCCTCCTCGACGGTGCCGTGCCGGGTCAGGTCGCCGGCGACCAGCAGCGCGTCGGCCCGGCCGGGCAGCTGCTCGAGGGCGGGCCGGTAGCGGCCCACCACGTCCTTGTCGACGTGGACGTCACCCACGGCGGCGATCCGGATCATGAAATCTCCTCCACCTCGCTGGGGGCCTGAGCCCGCGTGATGCCGATGTCACAGGTGAGCTCGATCTCCGGAAAGTGCCCGGTGATCTGCCGGCAGATCTCGTCACGGCGCTGGGTGCTCTCCACCTCCCCGCTGAGAACGACCACGTTGTCCCGGCGGTGC
This sequence comes from Actinoplanes sp. NPDC023801, assembly GCF_040639655.1. Lineage (NCBI taxonomy): Bacteria > Bacillati > Actinomycetota > Actinomycetes > Micromonosporales > Micromonosporaceae > Actinoplanes > Actinoplanes sp. NPDC023801. Next base: position 7,237 of record NZ_JBFAAI010000029.1, read on the forward strand.
ACGGTGATGCCCTGCTCGGCGATCTTGTCGTGCTCGGTGAGCAGGCGCTGGATCTCCGCCTCGAGATCGATCTGTTTCGTCATCTCATCCCCCAACCTTGAGTTCCCGTTCGCCGGGGAAGGGCACGACGTCAAGCCGGTCCAGCAGCACCATGAACGCCTCGGCGTACGGCGAACTGGTGGTCTCCCGGCGGACCCGTTCCCAGTCGATCTGCTCCCGCAACGATCGGGCGACCGGCAGCCCGGTCGCGAAGTCGCAGTAATGCTGGCTGTAACTGAGCAGCTTGTGGACCATCAGCCGGGTCGCGGAGAGCACCGGCATGTAGATCGCCTCGACCGAGATCTGCTCGGTGTCCCGCAGCGTCTCCTCGTCGACCGGCGACTCGACCGGGCGGTAGATCAGATCCGCCATCCGGCCCTCGTCGTAGACCTTCACCAGCCAGTCCTCCGGCGGCTGCTCGGTCTCGAATCCGACCGCGGCGAGTTCCTGCAGGGCTCGATCCTTGTCCTGCTCGCGGATGAGGAAATCGACGTCATGATCGCTGGAGTAGCCGCCGCGGGCATAAACCGCGAAGCTTCCCCCCAGCGCAAAGGGGATGTCCGCGCTCTTCAGCGTCGAGGCGACCCGCTTCAAGGTGATGGCCAAGCCTTCGTCCACACGGTGTGGCATGCCGACCTCCTGTCCGGTGTCCGGTTCGTGAACGACTACCCGGAGTTGCGGCACCTTGAACCCCTGTGAACATTCTGGAGGACGGTCCCGGCCCTCCGGTGCGGAACAGAAGGTGCCGCAGGGGACTACCGTCACTTGGTATGGCTCTCCTCGCGCAGTCCGACCCGGCCCCCGCCCCCTCCGGCGGGCCCCGCCGGACGCCGCGCACCATCGCCCTCGTCGGCATCGACGGTTCTGGAAAGACCACCCAGGCACGGGTCGTCGCGGCCGAACTCGCGGCGACCGGGATCCGGGCGGTGTACCGGCAGAACGCCGGTGGACGGCACTGGTTCGGCCGGATGGCGACGCTGGTCGGCCGTACCGATGCCGAGGACCTGTTCGGCCGCCGGGGCGCCCTGATCGTCGAGTCGGTGCTCCGCTGGCTCGCGATCGCCCGGAACCTGGTGCGCCGCCTCGCCCACCGGGAGGCCGCGGTGATGGACCGGTATGCGGTCTGCCAGTACGCCAGCCTGCGCGCGCACGGCGCCCGGCCGTCGGCGGAGCGGTTCGCCCGCCTGGCCTACCGGTTGTTCCCGCGCCCGGACGTGACGTTCTTCCTCGCGGTCGACCCCGAGATCGCGCAGGAGCGGATCGAGCGCCGTGGTTACGACACCGAGACCATGGAGTACCTGCGCACCGCGGATGCCGCGTACCGCTCGCTGCCGGAGTACCCCACATTCGTGGTGATCGACGCCAACGGCACCCCGGAACAGGTGACCAAGGCGATCCTCGCCGAGATCGGTCAGGCCTGACCGTAAACCGGGATCTGGGCGCCGCTGGTCGGGGCCGAGGCGTCCGAGGCCAGGAAGAGCACCACCTCGGCGATCTCGGCCGGGCTCACCCAGCGCTCGTGGTCGGCGTCCGGCATGGCGGCCCGGTTCGCTCGCGTGTCGATCACACTGGGCAGCACCGTGTTGCAGCGCACGTTGCGTTTGCGGTACTCGACGTCGACCGCTGCGGCGAACGCCAGCACCGCCGCCTTGGCGGTGACGTATCCGGCCGCGCCCGGGAACGGGGCCACCGCGGCACGCGACGAGACACAGACCACCGAACCCCCACCCCCTTCGATCAGGTACGGCAGAGCCGCGGCCGTCGTCAGATAGGTGGGCCGCAGGTTGGCGGTGAGCATCGCCTCGAAGTCGTCGACCGGGGTGTCGGCGATCAGGCCGGCTCCCGCGTACCCGCCGACCAGGTTGACCACCGCCCGCAGCGGCGCTTGCGGATCGTCCGCGGCGGCACGGGCCGCTGCCCGTACGTCTGCCTCGACGGTCAGATCCGCGTCCACAGCGGTAGCGCCCGCGGGCAGGCGATCGGCCGTCCCGGGCCGCACCGGGGCGACCACGCGCCAGCCCGCGGCCAGGAACGCACTGATGGTCGCCGGGCCGAGTCCGCCGGTGCCGCCGGTCACCAGAGCCGTACGCGTCGAGATCATGGGAGCAGCTTGTCACACCGTCGTGGGTGTGCTTTTCCTCACTGCATCGCCGACCCCGGCCGCCACCTGGGAATGTCCGCCGCCCGCCGGACGTCACCCGTGTGGGCGAGTGAAGTGTGGGGCGGCGTGGCGCAGTGTGACCGATGGTCCCGTTCGGTCTCCGGACTTGCCGATCTTTCGCGGAGGCGTTTGTTTCAGGGTCCTCGAAGCCCGGCCGATGCTGCACATGAACCCCAGGAGCGCGAAACCCGTACTCCGGGGTGACGAGTATCGCGTAGCTCAGGGTGATGCCCGTCGCTGTGACGATGAGAGGCCGATGGTGTTATGAAGCGCGTAGAGGGTATCCGCTCGTCTGCACGACGATCGCGAAGATGCCGCATTCAGCTACCGCGCACTGGGCTCTCAGGTGACACCCAGGCATTCGTGACACTTTCGATCCACCAGCCGGAATCAGTGCGGCCAGCAATTTGTTGTGTAGATGTCAGCAACCGCAATGCACGAGCTGCGGACGTTACGGGAGAGGGCTGATGAACGCAGGTAATGCCCGTAACAGGGTTAGTGACGGCAATGAGGGGACCGTGGGCAACGTGGAGAAGAGCACCGTGATGCGTACCGATCAGGTCGCCGAAGAGCGCGACCTCGTCGGAGTCTACCTGCACGAGATCTCCCGGACGCCGTTGTTGGACGCCGCACGGGAGGTCGAGCTCTCGAAGGCAATCGAGGCGGGCCTCTACGCCGAGCACCTGCTCGAGACGGGCGAGGAACGCCGCGGCGTCAGCCGGGAAGAGCTGGAACGTCTGGTAACCGAGGGCCAGCGCGCGAAGGACCTGTTCATCCGGGCCAACCTTCGCCTGGTCGTTTCCATCGCACGCCGCTATGTGCGGTCGGGTATGCCGATGCTGGATCTGATCCAGGAAGGCAACACCGGCCTGGTCCGCGCGGTCGAGAAATTCGACTACGAGCGCGGTTACAAATTCTCCACCTACGCCACCTGGTGGGTGCGCCAGGCGATCAGCCGGGCCATCGCCCAGCAGGAGCGCACCGTCCGGCTCCCCGTCCACCTGGTCGAGGACGTCAACCGGATGCGCAACGTCACCCGGCAGCTCGTCCGCGAGCTCGGTGCCGACCCCGAGCCCGACCAGGTCGCGGCCGCGCTGGGCGTCACCGTCGAGCGGGTCAACGAGCTCACCCGGTGGGCTCAGGACACCGTCTCCCTCGACACCCCCGTCGGTGACGACGGCGACACCAACCTCGGCGACCTGGTCGCCGACAGCGACGCGCCGAGCCCCGAGGAGATCGTGCTCAACGCGCTGGAGCGGCAGCGCATCGAGGGCCTGCTCAACCACCTGGACGACCGGTCGGCCGGCATCATGCGGGCGCGGTACGGCCTGGAGGACGGCCGGGAGCACTCCCTGACCGAGGTGGCGTCGCGCTTCTCGCTGAGCCGGGAGCGGATCCGCCAGCTGGAGATCCAGGCACTCGGCCGGCTGCGTGAGCTGGCTCGGGCGGAAGGCCTGGCAGCCGCCTGACCAGCGGGCAACTGAAACGATCAAGGCCGGTGCCCCCTCCCGAGAGGGGGCACCGGCCTTTTCGTGTCTCCGGCCGACTCCGTCCGCCGGCCCGCAGTGCTGCGGGCCGGGCGGACCGCGACTACTTGACCCGCCCGTAGCCGTTCGGGGTCATGATGCTGATCGTGCGATGGAGCACGTCCCGGCCGGCCGACGGGGCGTCGATGATCTTGCCGCCGCCCACGTAGATCCCGACGTGCTGGTTGTTCCGGTAGAACACCAGGTCACCCGGTTGCAGATCGGACTTGCTGATCCGGGCGGTGGCCCGATACTGCGCGGCGGCATTGTGCGGCAGGGACTTGCCCGCCTTCGCCCAGGCCGCCGAGGTCAGACCCGAGCAGTCGTACGAGTTCGGGCCGGCGTCGCCGAAGCCGTACGGCTTGCCGATCTGGTTGAACGCGAACGTGACCGCAGCGCCGGCCGAACCGGGGATGTCCGGGATCTCGCCGGTGTAGGAGCCGGTGTCCTCGGTGGCGCTGCCGTAGGCGGCCTCGCGCATGTCGTACAGCTTCTCGAGGTCGCCCTCGATGCTCTTCTTCCGCTTCGCCAGCTCGCCGACCTGAGCGGTCTGCTTGTCCTGGGTCAGCTTCAGGGCCGCCTTGCGCTCGGCGAAGGTCGTGGTGGTCTCGGTGAACGACTTGATGTCCCGCTGGTTGGACTTGGCGATCTGGTCCAGCACCGCGAGGCGCTCCAGCATGGTTTCCGAGTCACCGCTCACCAGCACGGTCATCGCACCGGTCCGGCCCTGCATGTAGCTGGTCGTGGCGATGGTCTGCACCTTGGCCGTGGCGGTGGCGAGCGCGTCCTGGGCAGGCTTGAGCGAGGCCTCCAGCTTGGCGGCTTCGGCCTTGGTGCCCTTGAGGTCGAGGCGCAGCTTGTTGTACTGCTCGGTGACGTCCTCGAGCTTCTCCGAGGCCGCGTCGATCTTCTTCTTGAGCTCGCTCGCGGACGGGGCCGCGTGCGCGGCCGTCGCTCCCGACGTCGTGATCACGAACGCTGTCAGCGCGACCACGAGCGCCCGGAACCGGGTTCGGGGGTGTGGCACTGGTAAGGGGCCTTTCTTCCGCTTGGCCGCCCACCGGGCCGGCGGAAGCTGCAGAGCTGGAAGAGAGGCCCTGTCCGCGGGTTGTTCCGGTCCGGTTCGCGACGACCGGCGTCCCTGGGGGGTGGATGCCGGAGTGTCGCGCGTGATTCGGCGGCGTTGGCCGGCGCCACCGGAGGGTTTGTGGCTGCGGACCGGACCAACCGCATTAACCTATCGACGGAAGAAAAGAAATCAAGGCCTGGCCGAGTGATCTCTACCAATTGCCGGTCTTGCGAGAATAGTCCCGATAACGGGCTGTTATACGTTCGCCGCTGAGCGTGAATTCGACGCGGCAAACGCCACTATTCGCTCAGTGCCGGGGCGGGCCGCGGAACCCAGTGACGGGTCACGTGACGCTCGGCCCAGAACGACAGGAACGGCACCGTGCCGGCCAGCATGACCAGGATCATCCGCTTGAACGGCCACGGCACGCGCCGGGACAGGTCGAACGTCGCGACCAGGTACACCATGTACAGGAAGCCGTGGTAGAAGCCGACCGTCTCGACCAGGGTCGCGTCGTCGGCCGGGCCGTATTTGAGCACCATGCCGAGGGTCAGGGCGAGCAGAACCATGCCGACGATCCAGGCGATGATCCGATAACGGGTGAGGGCTCCCTGCACGGCGGGTGACTCCTTGATTCTCTGCTGCTTTATTTGACGATACGACGGGCGTAGTCGGACGGGCGTGCGCCGGGATTGGCGGCGAGCCAGGCCAGATAGTCGTTGTAGGCGTCCAGCTCCGGATCGGTCGCCGCGCCGGTGGCCGGCTGCACGGCGACCCGGACCGGCCGGCCCAGGGTGACCGGAGAATCGGGGCCGGCGGGAGCGGCCGGCGCGGGCTGCTCCGGTGCGGTCACCGGCTCACCGGCGGCCCGGCGGCGGGCCAGCTGGACCTCGCGCCACCAGATGAAGACGACGAAACCGCCGAAGACCGGCCACTGGAACATGTAGCCCCAGCTGATCGAGTTGCCGTCGGCGGCACGGCTGAACTGCCACCAGCCCAGGACGAGACAGCCCGCGGTCAGCACCAGCGCAAGGAGATGACGGGCCATCCACGCCGGAGTCCACAGCCCTTTCATGCCCCGAGCGTACCGGCGGGTTTGGTGGCGCCTGGCATGGGCAACCGTGCTGGCGAGCCAGTCCGACAGCTAACGGAGGCGCACCACGATGAACACGCGTACCGAGGAGGGGGCAGCGGTGAACTTCGACACCGGCATCGACCCCGCGGGCCTCACCGATGACGACCTCTTCCGGGAACTCGCCAGTCTCTACCGGACCCGGCTGCACACGCTGCGGCACGGCCCGGACGCCGCGCTGGAGAATCATTTCAAGCGGACCGCCGAGCTGGAGACCGAGTACATGGCGCGCTATCCGGGACGTGAGGTCGACCCCGAGCGGCTCACGCAGGCCTTCTGATGGCACTGCTCTCCAGGGTCGCGGAGGCGTACGCGCCGCACGAGCACCGGCCACTCGACGGTTACGTGGTCGCGATGGGTGCCTTCGGGGCGATGGCAGGTGCCCTGGCGGCGGCCGCGAAGCTCAGCGGCCGGCCGATTCCGGAGCGCCCGGCCGTGGCCGACGTGGTGCTGCTGTCGATCGCCACGCACAAGCTCAGCCGGCTCGTCGCCAAGGAGGCCGTGACGAGCCCGCTGCGTGCCCCGTTCACCCGGTACAACGAACCGGCCGGCGCGGCGGAGCTGAACGAGGAGGTCCGCGACGAGGGCAGCGCCGTGCGGCACAGCATCGGCGAGCTGCTCACCTGCCCGTTCTGCCTGGCGGTCTGGGTGTCCACCGCGCTCACCGGCGGACTGGTCCTGGTACCCCGGCTGACCCGCCTGGTCGCGACCGGCCTGACCGCCACGGCCGCCTCGGACTTCCTGCAGATGGCGTACTCGATCGCCAAGCGGAAGGCCGAAGGCTGACGGCGGTCAGGTCTCGAGGGTGCGGAGTGCCTCGGCGGCCTCGTCCTGGGCGTACTCGCCCTCGGGCAGCGCGTCGATGCGGGTCAGGGCCGCCGCCGGCAGGTCCGCGGCGATGGCCCGGCGGCGTAGGTCTCCGCTGGTCAGGCGCTCCTGCGCGTCGTAAACGGTGTCCAGGAAGCTGTCCAGTTCACGGATGTCGTCAGTCACGGCGAGGGGTCTACCCGTGGACTGCCGGACCAAACTCCGCCGGAGTGATTCAGGTCACAGAAGCTCATGGAATTAGGTGACCGCGCCGACGGTTGTGTACGGATGCCGGTGTGCCCAGTGTCCCCGGGCCTCACCCATCGCCTGCACGGAATACCGCTCGGCTGGAGCCGTGTTGAGCCACTCGCCGCGAGGCGACCTGCACACCGGCATTCGCGCCGCCTCTCGGGCAACCGAGGGGCGGCGCAATGGTTTCCCGGCCCGGGACGCGGGTACCGATCGGGTATGACCGACGACCGTACCGCGCGGCGTGCCGCCGACCTTCTCCCGGAGGAACGGGCCGTCGGCAGCGCCGATCCGGAGGCCCAGGCCGAAGCCATCCTCGCCGACTCCGACGAGCGGGAGGACGACCGCGGGGCCGCCCCGGACACGGTTCTTGAGCACCGCACATCCGACGAGACGGTTTAAAGCGGCAACACCCCCCGTTAGGGGCACCTCGTCGCGCGCGATTGCGGATAGACGTGGCAATATCCGTCGAGTGTCTGCCCCGAAACGTCGTGTCCCGGCCGCGCAGCGTGGCGCCCGGCTGGCCCGGCGCACCCCCAAGAACGGCACGCCTCCGCTCACCACGTCGCGTCGTCCCGGCAGTGGGAACGCGCGGCACTCGGCCGTACTCACGGCAGGTGGCCCGCACCCGGTCGAACTCGCCGGGCTGCTTCACGAACTCACCGTCCGGCTGCTGTCGGCGGATTCCCTCAACCAGGCTCTCGACCGGCTCGCCGCGCTGGTGACGGGTGCCCTGCCGGGCGTCGTGCGCTGCGCGGTCGTCCTGATCGGCGAGGGCGGTCCGCTCACCGCGGCCGGTTCCGGCACGACAGGCGAGAGCTTCGACCATCTGCAGTACGCCGGAAGCACCGGCCCGGGACTGGAGGCGGCCCGCACGCGCACCGTGGTGACCTCCGACGACCTGATGGACGACGAGCGCTGGCCGGAACTGCGGGACGCGGCCCGCGCCGGCGGCCTGCGGGCGGTCGCGGCGATCCCGATGGACGTACGGCGCACCGCGGTCGGCGCGGTCAGCATCTACCTCGACCGGGCCGGCGACGTGTGCCCCGAGGTGCTGGTGACGGTGATGGCGCTGGCCGGCCACGCCCAGGTCCTGCTCGGTGAACTCCATCGCAGGGAGGCCCTGACCGAGGGGGCCGAGGTGGACCGGGCAGCCGGCGTGATCATCGCCCAGCGCGGCTGCGGGGTGCAGGAGGCATACGCCATCCTGCACGAGAGCGCCCAGCGCCTGGGCCTGCCGCAGTCGACCGTGGCCGAGCGCCTGGTGGCCGCCGCCGCCCGGAACGCCGGATAGCCCCCGCCCGCACCGAGCCGATCGGACCGCCGACCCGTCGCTCACGCTCTTCCGCAGCGTGCGTGAGCGACGGGTCGCGGGTCAGCTCTGCTTCTCGACGGACTGGACCACCTCGAACTCCAGAAGGCTCGCGCCGCTGGCGACCGGCTTGGCCCGCTCGCCGGCGTGAGCCTCCTTGGCGCTGCCGTTGGCCCAGTTCTGGAAGTCCTCCTCGGTCTCCCACCGGGTGTACACGAAGTAGCGGGTGTCGCCGGCCACCGGGCGCAGCAACTCGAAGCCGAGGAACCCGGGCGAGTTCTCCACGGCGCCGTGCCGGGCCGCGAACCGCTTCTCGAGTTCGGGACCGGCGCCTTCGGGGACCTCAATCGCGTTGATCTTCACAACAGCCATGCGGTCACGCTACTGCGCGTCGCTGACAACTTTGCCCCCGGCGGGGCCGCCGGGTTCCGTGGCGTCCGTGCCTGTGGCCTCGGGACCGCCGGAATTCGCGGCCTTCTCCTGTGCGGCCTCCTCCTGGGCGGCCTCGGCCCGGGCCTGCTGGGCGGAGCGCTGGGAGAGCGGCAGTTCCGGCAGGAAGAAGACCACGATGAGGCCGAGGATCATCACGAAGAACGCGATCAGGTAGACCACGTGCACGCTGTCGGCGAAACCGACCTTGAACGGGTGCGAGAGCGGGCCGGCGAGTTTGTCGAGGAACGACGTGTCGCTGAGGCCGGCGCCGCTCATGGCGACCTTCACGCTCTCCGCCTGCGACGGGTCGGCGGCGATCGCCTGCTGGAACTCCGCGGTGGGCCGCGCCGCGGTGTACGCCTTCTCGATGTTGCCGGGAAGCACGTTGAACAGCACCGACAGGAAGACGGCGGTACCGAGGGTGCCGCCCATCGAGCGGAAGAACGTGACCGCCCCGGTGGCGGTGCCGATCTCCCGCGGCGACACGGCGTTCTGCACGGCGGTGATCATCGGTTGCATGTTGCTGCCGAGGCCGAGGCCCATCAGCACCATGACGAGCATGACCCGCCACAGCGGGGTGTCCGCGCCGACCAGGGAGAACAGGAAGAGCGCGACGACCATGAAGACGCTGCCGACGATCGGGAAGATCCGATAGCGGCCGGTACGGGAGATCAGCTGACCGGAGACGATCGAGCCGGCCATGATGCCGACCACGAACGGGATCATCTGCAGGCCGGCCTCGGTGGCCGAGGAGCCCTTCACGATCTGCAGGTACAGCGGGACGGTCATCAGGCCGCCGAACATCGCCATGCCCAGGATGGTGCTGGCGGTGACGCCGACCGCGACGGTGCGCTTGCCGAGCAGGGCGAGCGGCAGCAGTGCCTCGTCCTTGTAGGCGCGCTCGGCCAGGACGAAGCCGATCAGGCCGATGCCGCCGATCACGTAACAGGCGATCGAGCGGCCGGAGTCCCAGCCCCACTCACGGCCCTGCTCGGCGACGGTCAGCAGCGGCACGAGGGCGAGGACCAGGGTGACCGCGCCGGGCCAGTCGATGCGGTGGTCGACGCGATGATGCGGCAGGTGCAGGACGCGGGCGACGACGGCCATGGCGGCCAGGCCGATCGGCACGTTGATGTAGAACACCCAGCGCCAGCCGTCGGTGAAGAGCAGTTCGTCGGCGCCGGCGAAGAATCCGCCCATGATCGGGCCGAGGACGCTGGCGGTCCCGAAGACAGCCAGGAAGAAACCCTGGTACTTGGCGCGCTCACGGGGCGGGACGATGTCACCGATGATCGCCAGCGCGAGCGACATGAGCCCGCCGGCGCCGAGGCCCTGGATGGCCCGGAACGCGGCGAGCTGCCACATGCTGTCGGAGAGGCCGCAGAGGAACGATCCGACGATGAAAATGCCGATGGCCAGCAGGAAGAACGGGCGCCGGCCGTAGATGTCGGACAGCTTGCCGTACAGCGGAGTGGAGATCGTCGAGGTGATCAGGAACGCCGTGGTGGCCCAGGCCTGCAGGTCGAAGCCCTGCAGGTCGTCGGCGATGGTCCGGGTCGCCGTTGCCATGATCGTCTGATCTAGGGCGGCGAGGAACATGCCCATCATCAGGCCGCCGAGAATCGTCAGGATCTGGCGGTGGGTGAATTCCACCGGCGCGGTCGCCGATGGGGCGGGGTGGCTCACGCAGTCTCCCGTGGGGGTGATCCCGGGCCGGAGCGCAGATGCGCCTCGACCGCGTCGTTGAACTCTTCGAAAAGATCCGTGAAGGCGGCCACCCGGTCGGCGGGCCAGTCGGTGAGCACCCGGGTCAGCATGTCGACCCGGGCCTGACAGACCCGCTCGCAGGCGGCCACCCCGGCCTCGGTCACGGCGAGGCGTGACGCCCGGCCGTCGGCCGGGTCGGCCTCACGGCGGGCCAGACCGGCCTTGACCAGCTGGGCGGCCTGGCGGCTGACCGTCGACGGATCGGCCCCCTTGACCTCGGCAAGGTCGGTGACCCGCATCGGACCCATCGCGCGCAACGGTGGCAGCAGCATCAGCGCGGAGAGCTCGGCACCGAGGTCTCCGGTCTTGAGCATGCCCCGGAATCGCGCGCCCATCCGGACCAGCCGCGTGATCTCGTCGGCCAGGCGGGCGGATTCGTGTTCGTGCACGGGTGTGGTTCCTCCGGATCGAAATATGCGTGTAGCGTACATCTAGTTGCGCGATGAACGCATGCGCCATACACCCGTGACGAGAGTCTCGGTCTCCTCCAGGGCGGCCGGCACCGGCACGACGTACTCGGTGACCAGATCGAAGAGGCGCTCCGGAAAGAATCCGCGCCCCGGATCACCGACCAGCACCTGGGCACCTCGGTTCCGGGCGGCGCGCAGCAGGGCGACCATCTTCGGCGCCACGATGGGGCTGTAGAAGACGTCGCCGGCGAGCAGCACCTCCGGCGCGTCGACGTGGCCCGCCAGGGACAACCCGTTCGCACCGGCATTGCGGTGGGCCGCCTCGACCGCGGCCGGATCGATGTCGGTACAGGCCACGGCGGCGGCCCCGGCGTGGGCGGCGGCGATCGCGGCGACCCCGGACCCGGTTGCGACGTCCAGCACCCGGCGGCCGGCCACCTCGTGCGGATGATCCAGCAGGAAGCGGGCCAGCGCCTGACCGCCCGCCCAGGCGAACGCCCAGAACGGCGGCGGCCGGTCGCTGTGGAACTCGCCACCGGTCAGGTCGAAGAGCCCGACCGGCTGGGTGACGAGATACAGGGAGAGTTCCGGGGCCAGCGGCACCGGCGACAGGATGGTGGGCAGCACCCCGTCATCTTCCGGCAGCTACATGATCGGCTGCGGGGCGCTCGCCATGATCAGTTTTGCGCGGTACTCGGCGCGGGCCTCCGCCGCCCACGGCGCGTCCTCGTCCTCCAGCAGCGGGCGCGACGCCAGGAAGGCGGCGGCTGCAAGCGGCCGGGCGGCGCGGGCCGGCGTGCGCTCGGCGGCGATCGCGATCAGCTCGTCGAAGGTGGCGGTGTCCACGTGCGTCCGATCGGCGGCCAGGCGCACCCGGCCCCGGTGGGTCGCGATCACCGAGTCCCGCGGGCGGGCACCCGGCTCCAGGCGGTCACGCAGCATCGCCAGATCATCCTTGAGCGTGGCGGTGGAGACACCAAGCGTGTCGGCCAGCTCCACAAGCGACCACTCACCCCGCAGCGCGAGCAGGGCGAGCAGGTGACGTGGCCGGGCGCCGCCGAAGTCGTCCCCGGTCAGGCAGATGCCACGGGTACGGACCTCGAGACGGCCGAAGAGCTGGATGTCGTGCATGATCCAGAACTCTGCGGGCCGGGCCGTATCAGCGGCAAGCCCCAAAGCGAGGGGGTCGGGTTGACCGAAAGACGGGCCATCAGGTCCGCTCGGAGGCAACCGGCCGTCAGGCGTACCACTGGGAAGGCTGTTGGTAGGGAACGCAGTCCGTCGGGTAATCCTTAGACTGCGCGGAGCCCGCCGGGGGCACATCGAGGAAGGTGACGTATGGACAGCGGCGAGACGATCACTGTGCTCGTCGTCGACGGTCACCAGACCTTCGCCGAGCTTCTGGGACACGCCCTCGCAGGTCAGGCTGATCTGCAGTGGGTCGGGCACGCCCGTACCGGGGCGGAGGCGTTGCAGCTCGCCGCCGAACTGCGCCCCGACGTGATCGTGATGGATCCGGAACTGTCCGATGCCGACGGGATCGCGATCGCCGAGCTGATCCGGGTACGCCAGCCGAACTCACGTGTGGTGATCCTCACTGCCAGCGAGGACCAGACGCTCGTGCGGAGGGCGACCACCGCCGGGGCGGCCGGTTTTCTGTCCAAGAACGGTGCGCTCGGTGACGTCCTGAACGCGCTGCGCACCGCACACCGCGGCAGCATGACGGTCTCCACCGACATCCTCGCCCGGCTGCTGCGCAGCACCACCCCGGCGGTTGCCGGGCAGCGCGCCAACAGTCTCACCGCGGGCGGCCTCACCCAGCGCGAGGACGAGGTGTTGCAGCTGATGGCGGCCGGTCTCGACGCCCGCGCGGTGGCCCGGCGACTCGGTATCAGCGTGCACACCTGCCGCGGATATCAGAAGGCCGTGCTCGCCAAACTGGGTGCTCACAGTCAGCTCGAGGCCGTCGCGATCGCCACCCGGCGCGGACTCGTACGACCTGACCCGCGGTAAACCGTCCGGTCACTCATCCGGAAGAGCGGTTCCTTACGTACTTCCATCGGGGGACACACCGTGGGTGCGCTGCAGGGAGGAATCGTGGACCGTTCCGCTTCGGCCGGAGCCGAGCCGGGGGAGGAAAGCCCGGCCGGCCGGCTGCCGTTCCGGCGGCCATCGGCTCGGGAGGTCGCGGGCGAGGGGGACGACAAGCCGCTCGGATGGTTCGGGGACCCGAAACCGTCGGAGAGCGGGTCGATCTCCTCGCCGGCCGTCGCGCCGGGCTCGCCCGTCGTCGCATCCGGGAGTGGCGCGGATCCCGCGCCACCGGAGTTCGGGCCGGCCTCACCGGGCGGACCCGGGCGGGTCTCGTTCGGATTCAGTGACGGGCCGATCGGCGGCGTCCGGGCCGCCCGCGGTCGCGGTGCCGACGACACCGGCGCGATACGGCGGGTCTCCGCCGACGACACGGGCGGGATGCGTCGGGTGTCTGCCGATGACACGGGCGGGTTGCGGCGGATCTCTGCGGATGACACCGGTGGGATGCGCCGCGTCTCTGCGGACGACACCGGTGGGGTGCGCCGGACGGACACCGGGAACCTGCCGAGGGTGGGCCGGGAGGACAGTGCCGAGCTACCCCGGCGCTACCGGGGGGAAGCTCCCGACGACCTGCCGATCGTGCGTAAAGCGGGCAACGGCACCGAGGGGCCGTCCCGGCCGGCGGATGCCGACCCGTTCAGCGTCGGCATCGGTGCGATGCCGGCCGACGCGGCCGCGACCAGCTCCTGGCCTGAGCCGTTCGACGCGGCCTCGCCCGGCGCCTCTTCCTTCGACACGGGCTCGGCACGGTCCTCCTCCGGTTTCGAGGCGGTCTCTTCGCGGGCCCCGGCGGCCTTCGAGGCGGGCCCGGCGCGGGTCGGCGCCGGTGTGCCGAACACATCCATTTTCGAGGCGGGTTCGTCGCGAACCGGTGCGGGTGCCGGTGCGGGTGTGCCGGGCGGGCCTGTGGCGCCCTCCTGGCCCGACGACGGCGCGATGGCCACGGCCGGTGCGTCCACCGGATCCGCTGCAGATTGGGGCCGCCGCAACGAACCGGTCGTGTGGGCCGACACCCTGCCGCCGTCCGTCACGTCACCGACGGGCCCGCACGCTCCGGCGGGTCCGGCGGGTCCGGCGGGTCCGGCGGGTCTGGCGGGCCCGGCCGGACCGCCGCCGCGCCGGCAGTCCCGGCTCGTCACGGCCGGGATGGCGGTGCTCGGCGTGGTCGCTCTGGCGGTCGTCGCACTCACCGGGGTCGTCTACTACTCCGGCGACGACAACCAGATCACCGACGTGCTCGGCGGCGGGGACCAGCGGGTCGTCACCGGACCGCTCGAGGACCGGACGCTCGCGACGTTCGAGCTGCTGGCCGCCACCGACCGGGTCAACCTGCGGATCGCCGACCTCGGTGAGGACCTGTACCGGATCAGCTCACCCGAGGGCGCCGGGATCCGGCCCAGCGCCGAGGTACGCGAGGACCGGCTGCGCGTCGACGTCACCCGCGACGACGCCGGCACCGGCGGGGAGGTGGAGGTCGTGCTCGCCGCGAAGGTGCGGTGGACCATCCGCTTCTCCGGGTACTCGGCCGAACGGAACGTCGATCTGAGCCAGGGAAGCATCAAGGGGATCGAGATGGTCGGCGGCACCCGGCGGGCCGAGCTGACGCTGGCACAGGCGTCCGGGACCGTACCCATGAAGATCACCGGTGGGGTGGAGGAACTGATCCTGCGGGCGCCGAGCGGAAGCCCGGTGCGGATCAAGGTCGGCGGTGGCGCGGGAACGGTGACCGCCGGGTCGAAGACGCTGCGCGACGTCGCACCCGGCTCGACGCTGACGCCGAAGGACTGGACCACCGGCAACCGTTACGACGTGGACGCGGTTGCCCCGATCACTCTCCTGACGGTCGAGACCGCCTGACCCGAACAGGTCAGGCGGTCCCGGCTCCGCTCAGTTCAGGACGCGCAGGCGGACCGTCTGCTCCATGGCCCGCAGCTGGTCCAGCACCCCGTCGGGGTATCCGCGGGCGATGTCGGTGATCAGGTAGCCGTACTCCCCGCGGGTGCTCAGCATCTGGCCCTCGACGTTCACGTTGTGCTCGGCGAGGATCCGGTTGACCTGCGCCAGCACGCCGGGGGTGTTCTTGTGCATGTGCACGATGCGGTGCATGCCGGGCAGCTCGGGCAGCGTCACACCGGGCAGGTTCACGCTGAGCGAGGTGTTGCCCTCAGTCACGAACTTGGCGAGCTTGTTCGCCACGAATCCGCCGATGTCGGACTGTGCCTCCTCGGTCGAACCACCGATGTGCGGGGTGAGGATCACGTTCGGCAGGCCGCGCAGCTCGGACAGGAACTCGTCGCCGCGGCCCTTCGGCTCGGCCGGGAACACGTCGACGGCGGCACCGGCCAGGTGGCCGCTCCTCAGCGCGTCCCGCAGGGCCAGGTGGTCGACGACGATGCCGCGGGACAGGTTGAGGAACAGGCTGCCGGGACGCATCTTGGCGAACTGCTCGGCGCCGAAGAAACCGGCGTTGCCGGGCCGCCCGTCGACGTGCAGCGTCACGATGTCGCTGGACTCCAGCAGTTCGTCGAGGCTCGCGCAGCGGTGCGCGTTGCTCAGCGCCAGCTTGTCGGCGGTGTCGTAGAACGACACCGACATGCCCAGATTCTCGGCGAGGACCGACAGCTGGGTGCCGATGTTGCCGTAGCCGACGATGCCGAGGCGGCGGCCGCGGATCTCGTGCGCGCCGTCGGCCGACTTGTCCCACACACCGGCGTGCATCAGCGTGTTCTTCTCGGTGAGCCGGCGGGTCAGCGAGATGATCTCGGCGATCGCCAGCTCCACCACCGAGCGGGTGTTGGAGAAGGGGGCGTTGAACACGGCGACACCACCGGCCGACGCGGCCGCCAGGTCGATCTGGTCGGTGCCGATGCAGAAGGCACCGATGGCGACGAGCTTGTCGGCGGCCTCCAGGACCTTCGCCGTCACCTGGGTCTTGGAGCGGATACCGAGCAGGTTGACTCCGGAGATGCGCTCGATCAGCTCGACCTCGTCGAGAGCGTTGCGCAGGGACTCGACCTGGAAGCCGTCCTCCTCGAGGCGGGAAACCGCGTCGGGGTGGATGCTCTCCAGAAGCAGGACTCGCACCTTGGGCTGGTCGGTCATCATCTTCCGTTCCATGATTCGGTTGGGCACCCGGGCCGCCACGCCGAAGCCCAGTTCACGGGCGTCAAGCCTAGTCCCCCGGCGAACCCGGGCCCGGTGTGGTGTGCTCGAGGTCCCACCTACCGGTCGACCCCGTAACTGTTACGGGACGGCAGCGGGTGTGGTTCAGTGCTGTTTCGGTGCCTTCACCCGTCGAGGGCCGCGCGCAGCCACGGCAGCAGGGACTCACCCTGGAACCGCTGGAACGCCCGGACCGTCGGCAGGCCGGGCGGCGGTGGCAGCCGGGCCATGTGGTGGAAGTAGGCGGCGGCGCCGGACACGATCCCCACCGTGATCGCCGGGTCGATGCCGTCGAGCAGCGGGCCGGGGTCACCGCCGTGCACGATCACGTTGATCGCGAGCAGCACCGAGTCGAGCCAGTCCGGGCCGGTGCAGCCCCAGGGCCAGTCGACGAAGACGAACCGCCCGTCCGGGCGGATCAGGATGTTGTCGGCGCGCAGGTCGGCGTGCACGACGGTCCGCCCGGCCGAGAGCGCGGCGATGCCCCGGTCTGCGGTTTCCCGCAGCGCGTCCAGACGTCGTGCCGCCCAGGGGTCGAGGTCGCCCGGCGGAGCGCCGGCCAGGTCCCGCCAGCGGCCGAAGGCGGGAGCGAGCCGCTCGGCCGCCGCGGGCAGATCGGGGATCGGCGACGGCGTGAGCACGGTGGCGAGGTCGCGCAGCGCGGCGGCGGCTCCGCGGATCTCACCCTCCACCCAGGGCGTACGCGGATGCGCGCCGGCCACGTCCTCCAGGACCAGCACCACCCATTCGCCGTCGTCGAAGCCGCCCAGCACGCGGGGCACCGGCGCGGCCGGCGGCATGGCGGAGCTGATCCGCAGCTCGTTGCGGGCCATCGCGGCCGAGTCGGCGTTGAGGGCGGGGGTGACCGCTTTCACGAACGCCCGTCTGCCGCCGGCGGTGCGAACCCGGTCGGCGGTGCCCGGGGAGAAGCCGCCGGCCTGGGTCTCCGCCGCCACCACCGGGCCGCCGCCGACGATCCGCTCGATGTCGTCGCGGACCCGGCCGGGCAGGTCGGCCCAGCCGATCCGTACTCCGCTCGCTACCACCATGCCGGCGATAGTGGCAGGACCGGCCGCGGATCCCCAGCGAATTCGGGTCGCCTGTGGACGGCGGGCCGGGTTGTCACACCCCCGGGTGAGGATGCGGGCATGACGACGGAAGCATCGTCCGGCGGTGCCGGACACGACTGGCAGGCGGCCCTGCGTGAGCGGGTCGAGCGGGTGGCACGGCGTCGCGGGCAGCGCGACGGTCTGCGCCGCGACGCCGCACGCCGCCGGGCTCACGGACTGATCGACCGCAACGCCGCCCGGCTGGCCCGGGTACGCGCCACAGCGGTTACGGATGGTGGTACGGGGTAGTTCATGCCGGTTCGGCGGGAGCTCTGCTTCGGTATCGTCGGATATGCCGAGGCAGCGAGGTGAAGCCGATGGGATCGCTGGGGTGGGCCGTCCTGCTCTCCCTGTTCTCCGCCGCCGCCTACGCCGGCGCCGCGGTGGCTCAGGAACGGCTCGCCGGGCGCGGGCTTCGCGGCTGGTCCCGCTGGACGACGGCTCTGCTGCTCACCGGCACCGGCGCGGGCCTGCACGTGGTGGCGCTGAACTTCGGCACCGTCGCCGTGGTTCAGGCGCTCGGCACGCTCACCCTGCTGTTCGCGCTCCCCATCGAGGTGATGCGATACCGGACCCCGATCAGCCGGGCCTCCTGGCGTGACGCCGCGATGACCGTGGCCGGGCTGGCGCTGATCCTGTCGCTGTCGGTGAAGCCGGACACTCCGGCGCTGCTCACCGACTCGGCTGTCCGCGGTCTCGGACTGGTCACCGCCGGTGCGGTGTTCGCCTGCGCCGCGACCGGCTGGCGGGCCTCCCCACGGCGGCGGGCCGTGCTGCTGGCAGCCGCGTCCGGGACGGTGTTCGGCATCGCCTCGGTGCTGTCGAAGGCGGTGCTGGCCGCGTTCACCGTCGGCGGGCCGGGCGCGGTGCCGGTGACGGCGGCGACGCTGGTGGTGGCGTTCGCGGTCAGTGGCTACCTGCTCGGGCAGCTGTCGTACCGGGGTGCCGGGCTGGCCGCGCCGCTGGCCACGGTCAGCGTCACGAACCCGCTGGTGGCAGGGGTCGCAGGTATGGTCCTTTTTGGAGAGGGCATCCGCTTCGGGACGGTCGGCGCGGTACTGGCCGCCGGCGCGGCGCTGGTCATGGGATGGGGCGTGGTCGGGCTGGCCCGGCGCAGCGCCGAGTCGTCCACCGGTGTGCCGGCCGGCAGTAACCGCTGACCGGACGCCACGTAGAAGCGTGTCGATCGCCGTGAACTCGGCAACCTCCGTCCTCAGCGGCGGGGCGCCGCAACGTCCTGTCCGGACTCGGATCCCTGCTGCTCGGGTTCGGCGCCACCCTGCTCATCGGCGCCGCCGCCGGCCTCTACCCGGCGATCCGCGCCGCCCGCCTGGCCCCGGCCGAGGCACTGGCCGCGACCTGACCGGCCCGCCCGGCGCGGAAACCCGCGCGCCGGCTTGATCCGATCTGGGAGCGTTCCCGTATCGATCATCGAAGCGTTCGTGATCGATACGGGAAAGCAGCAGGCCAATGCATCGGAAAGTCGTCATCACCGCCGGGCTCGCCGCGGCCATGGTGGGAGCCGGAATCGGCATCGCCACCGCTGCCGAAGCCGCCGTGCCCACCGTCAACTGCCCGCAGGTCTACGTCACCGTCGCCGTTCCCGCCCAGGCCCAGGCGGAGGTCGACAACAACCTGAGGCAGATCGACCAGCAGATCAACGAGGCCAACAACCGTATCGCCGCCACGGCCGGCCAGGGCGGGCCCAACTTCATCCAGAACGCGATCCTCGGCCCGCTCAAGGACAAGCGGTTCGCCGCCATCAACCGGATCGAAACCGCGATCTCCCGTAACGCCGCCCGGCCGAACCTCAACGCCGAACGCCTCGCCACCTGCAGCCTCAACCAGAACGGCGGCCAGCCCGCCGTCACCACCACACCGCCGGCCGCTCAGCCCGGCAACAACCTCGGCATCCTCACCGACAGCTGCGACACCAGCCAGCTCGAGGCACACGACGGCTTCCAGCGCGGCAACCGATGCGTCTCGACCGAATTCGGCGAGGTCGGCTCGGCCGCCAGCAACCCGACCCTGCTCATCACCGGCGCGCCGCGCCAGGTCGACCGGAACCAGCCGTTCACCCTCCAGGTCAGCACCCGCAACCTGATCCGCGACCGGTTCCTGGCCGCCGGGCAGGGCGGCTACTACGTGGAGAGCAGCGTCCTGCAGAACGGCCTCGTCCGCGGTCACTTCCACACCGCCTGCCGGATCCTCGACAGCCAGCAGCAGGCACCCGCCCCCGAGCCGGTCCCCGGGTTCTTCGTCGCCACCGAGGACAGTCGTGGCGGGGCGCAACCCGACACCATCGCCATCCAGGTGCCGGGACTCGCACAGTCCGGGACCTTCCAGTGCTCGGCGTGGGCAGGCGACGGCTCCCACCGCATCCCGATGATGGAGCGCGCCAACCAGACGCCCGCCCTCGACTCCGTACGCGTCCGGGTCCGCTGACCGCTCTTCGGCGGCGATCCTGTGAGGTTCGGGTGAGACGTCTCACCCGAACCTCACCAGATCATTTGGTTTCGACGGGCCGGGTCAGCGACACCTGACCACCCATGCAGAGGCCCGGCTCCTTGCCCAGCTTCTCGGCGATCTGCAGGCATCGGGCCACCTGGTCGACACTCGCGTCGGTCCGGGTGATCTCCGCCCGGGTCTTCGCGTTCGACTTGTCGATCTCCAGGTTGCGGGCCTCGAGAATCTTCTGACCGTACGCCGCGATCGCCTGCGTCGTCGGCTCGTCGTAGCGCGGCGACTCGAACGCCACCGACTTCACCACGATCTCGTCACCCAGTTCGGTGTTGAGCGCGTTGACAAGCGTGTCCTTGTACGTCTTGTTCAAATCCGGGGCCGGCGCGTCCCCACTGGTCGGATCCACCGCACCCAGCGGATCGAACGACGCGAAGATCGATGTCATCGCACCGTTGATCTGCGGATTGACCCGCCGCTCCACGAACACCTCGAACCGCGACCGGTCACCGACCTCCCGGTAGGCGGCCCAGTTCTCCGGCGCCTTCTCCGCCTTCGCCGACCACTCGATCTGCACCGGGATGCACGCCCGCCGCTGAGCGGCGATGGTCACCCACACACACTGATCACCCAGATGGGCGTACGTCTGACCGGACGCGTCCCACTCGTCGATGCCCTGCCACGGCAACGTCCACTGCAAACCGGCGCCGGTCGTCCGGCCGGTCGGCTTGTTCCAACTGGTGACGATGCCCACGTTCCGGGTCGGCACCACGGTGATGCTCGCCGTCACGATCGACGCCACCGCCAGGAAACCGCTGATCGCGAACGTCACGAGTGCGTTGCGCCGGATCGCCGGATTCTTGCCGAGCCTCGCGGCCAGCAGCGCGGACAACGCCACGGCGAAAAGAAGAATGCCGAAGACGAACAACTGAATCAGAACTCCTGCTCAGGATGGGCCGCACGATGCGCGGCCAGGACCCGCTGTGCCCGATCACGCAGGTCGAGCGCGTCGGGAGTGTTGACCAGATCAGTGAGTACGGCGAGGGCGTCGTCGTAACGCCTCACCCGTAGTGCGTCGCGGGTCCGGGAGGTGCCGATGCCGAATCCGATCAGCACCCCGGCCACGAGTCCCAGCACCGCCACACCGAACACCAGAACGGCGATCATGCCAATGACGATAGAGCAGCAGCTCAAACCGCTCGGCGTTCGCGCCTGCTCAGGGCGGCAGTCCGCGGACTGAAGAGACACCGCCCACAGCCGGACGGTGGAGAGCCCGGCACGGGACCGGCGAACCGGCCCGTACCGGAAGAGCTGCTCCTTGCGGCGCGCCCGGCAGGATTCGAACCTGCGACCGACGGATTAGAAGTCCGTTGCTCTATCCGCTGAGCTACGAGCGCTGGCCTAGCCAGCACATACTAGGCGGTCGTGCCGGACTTGTCGTCCGCCTCGTCGGCGGTGACATGCTCGACCGCGGCCTCGGCCGCCTCCAGAGCGGTGGCTATGCCCGCTTGATCCTCCGGCGCTGGCGGGATCAACCGCTCCTGCGTACCGGGAGCCGGAAGAAAACCGTTCACCCAGCGTCCCAGTTCGCGGAACACCTCGGACCGGACCTCCTTGCCGGAGAGCGTCAGGTCGTGCATGCCTCCGTCGAAGCGGGCGATCGTCACCCGGTGGCCGAGCCGCGGCGCCCAGCGGACGATGTGCTCCACGTCGAGCACGGAGTCGCTCTGCCGTACGTCATCGTGCCAGGACCGCCCGCGGAAGGTCCGGGTCGAGCAGGCCACCAGCACCGGCACGTCGATCGCCAGGCCGGCACGCAGTTTGCGCTGGCCCCGGCGGATGGCCTCCAGCCAGCCCATCGTGACCGGGAAACCCAGGATCGGTTTCCAGGCCAGATCGTAATTCCACTCACCGTGATGGTCACTGTGCAGGCTCATGCCGTACAGGCCCAGAGAGGCCACAGGCATCTTCCGGTACGGCGTACGACCGTTCGCCGCGAGCACCGCGGACATCAGCGGCCGGCGAATCAGCCACGGCAGGTTGAAGTCGAAAAACGGGCTGTTCAGGAACAGTCCGTCGATAATTCCCCGGCCCTGACGCGTGTGTGCCCACAGGGACGTGATGAGGCCACCCGTCGAGTGCCCGGCCACCAGAAGCTGGTCGTGACCGTCATCCTCGCGGATGATCCGGGCCGCCTCGTCCAGTTCCGGGAAGTAGTCGGTCAGGCTGCGGGCGAAGTTCGGCGTCTGGTGCGGCAGCAGGCTCCGGCCGTACTTCCGCAGATCCAGAGCGTAGAAATCCCAGCCCCGTTCGACGAAGAAGTCGGCCATGTGGGTCTGGAAGAAGTAGTCCACGAAGCCGTGGACATGCAGCACAGCCCGTCCGGTGGGCGTCTCCGCCCGGCGGCGGACCAGCGTCGCCACGACGGGGCCCTCGTCATCAGTACCCAAATCGATGGTGTGCCGCTCGTACGGCCATCCGAGGACATCGGTCTCCACGCCCTCAGGTTACCCATGGGTACGGCCCGGCGCGCTATATCAGATCCACCACTGCCCGGCCCGCCGTCCACAATCCGCCGCCGTCCACAACCGGTAACCACAAGATCATCGCTGGTGACGCAATCTCGAACCCGTTCGCAGCACCGACCCCGCACAGGAGAAGAAGCCGTGTTCGAGACAAACCTCGCCGTCATCGGCAACGTGCTGACCGCCCCCGAATGGCGGCGCACCAGCACCGACAACACCCTCGTCGCCAACTTCCGCGTCGCCTCCACCTCGCGCCGCTTCGACCGGGAGACCGGCAACTGGGTCGACGGCCACAGCCTCCGCGTCCGAGTCACCGCCTGGCGCCGGCTCGCCGAGAACGTCGCCTCGTCCATCACCGTCGGCGACCCGATCGTCGTCTACGGCCGCATCTACACCCGCGACTGGGTCGACGACGACAACAACAACCGCGTCTCCTACGAGATGGAGGCCTACGCCATCGGCCACGACCTCAACCGCGGCCGCGCCCGCTTCTACCGCAGCAAGCCGGCCGCCAACAGCGTCATCGAAGGACCCGACACCGACGCCATGATCCGCGGCGAGGCAACCGTCGCCCTCGACGAGGAGGAGATCCCGGTCAGCCTCGGCGACGGCCTGCCCGAGCAGCTGCCCGACGACGACGGCCCCACCTTCCTCGAGGTCGTCGCCGGCATCGCCGACGAGACCGCGGAAGCCGGTGACGACCCCGACCCGGCCACATCCGTCTCCGCGCCGCCCGCCGAGACCCGCCGCGTCCGCCGTACCCCCCGCCGCGAACCCGTCGCGGCCTGAGACCTTCCCCAGCCGCCCCCGGCCGTCCAATCCCTGCGGACGGCCGGACCGGCGGCGCCCGGCGGCCCGGCCGGACCCGCCATCACGTCCCCACCCTCCGCCCGGGTGGAGCGACGAACCGGCCGGGCCGCCGTGGTCCCGCACCGGGCCCGCGCACGGCGGCCCACACGCGGTCCACGGATGTCCCACTGAAGAGGGACGAATGAAATGGCGACACAACGGGTATTCATCACGGTTTTGGTCGACATCCATGGATACTTCTGTCGGGATGGGCCGATCGTCCCGACGTATCCGACCGGCCGTCGGAGCGGCCCGGGTGGGCTTCCCGTATCACCACCCGGCAGACTGAACCCGTGCTGCTGAAGGACATCCGCGCCATCGTGACCGAGACGGTGGTGCTATCGCCGGAGGATCAGTCGGCCGAGGACACCAACACCATCTGGTTCAGCGCCCCACCCCATGAGCGCATGGGCCTGTCCGCGGACGAGGTCGTGACCGCGTTCGAGGAAAGCGCCGCCGGACTGCGCGACCAGGTCGCCGGAGCCGGCCACCAGGGCACCGCGACGTTCTACGTCTGGCACGACGCCATTGCCGGGCAGCTGCGCTGCTCGACCGGCACCTGCAAACCCAGCGACCTGCCGTTCACCACCGACTACCACGTCACCGGCGACCTGCGCGCCATCGTCGTCGAATTCCTCGAGGACCGCGCCCCCGGCGCGATCGTCTGGGGCCAACTCGAACCGGTGCCGTTCCCCGACGACAGCGACCAGGAATCCCCGACCCTCGCGGTCTGGGCATTCGACCTCACCCCCTTCGGCCGTTGACCGTGACACCACGCTGGGCCGCGGACGCGGCCGGCCTCATCGCCGGATATCTGCTCGACGCGGCGATCGGCGATCCACGGCGCCTGCACCCGGTCGCCGGCTACGGCACCGCCGCCGGCGCCCTCGAACGACGCGTCCACCGCCCCACCCGCACAGCCGGGACGGTCTTCACCACCATCGCCGTCGGCGTGCCCGTCCTGGCCGGGCTCGCCGCCGGCCGGGCCACCCGCGACCACCCGGTCGCCCGGTTCGCGGTCACCACCGCGGCCACCTGGACCGTGCTCGGCGGGCGCACCCTCCGCCACGAAGCCCGGACCATGGCCCGCCACCTCGACGCCGGTGACCTGCCGGCCGCACGGAATCGGCTCGGCCACCTGTGCGGGCGCGACCCGTCCGCGCTCGACGAGCCCGAACTGGCCCGGGCCACCGTCGAATCCGTCGCCGAGAACACCTCCGACGCGGTCGTCGCCCCACTGCTCTGGGGTGCCGTCCTCGGCCCGGCCGGGCTGCTCGGCTACCGGGCCGCCAACACGCTCGACGCCATGGTCGGGCACCGGTCGCCGCGGTACGCCCGATTCGGGACACCGTCGGCGCGCCTCGACGACCTGCTCAACCTTGCGCCGTCCCGGCTCACCGGGCTGCTCACCGCGGTCGTCGCCCCGATCGCCGGCGGGACACCCAAGGAGACGCTGCGGGTGTGGCGGCGCGACCGCGACGACCATCCGTCGCCGAACGCGGGGCAGTGCGAGTCGGCGATGGCGGGGGCGCTGGGTGTACGGCTCGGTGGGCGCAACGTCTATTTCGGACGTAGCGAGACACGTCCGTTCCTCGGCGACGGGCCACGGCCGGCGGCCGTGCACCTGCGGCGGGCGGCACGGGTGTCGGGGGCGGTGGGGGCGGTGGCTGTCGTGCTGGCGGCCGCTGTCGCCGGGGCCCGGGGAAAGATCACAGCCGGTGGAGGCGGCGGGGGCGGGGCGGGGCCCGAAGGGCCGGGCCGGGCCACCTTCCGTACCGCTCGATTCCGCCGACTCCGCGCATGACCGGCGGCCTTCTGATTGCCGGCACCACGTCGGACGCCGGCAAGAGCGTCCTGACCGCCGGCATCTGCCGCTGGCTGCACCGCCAGGGCGTACGCGTGGCCCCGTTCAAGGCCCAGAACATGTCCAACAACTCGGTGGTGGTGGTGACCGCCGACGGTCGCGGCGGCGAGATCGGCCGCGCCCAGGCGATGCAGGCAGCCGCCTGCGGAATCGCCCCCGATCTGCGGTTCAATCCGGTTCTGCTCAAGCCCGGCAGTGACCGCTCGAGCCAGGTGGTCCTGCTCGGCGAGGCCGTCGACACGGTCACGGCTGGTAACTATCGGACGTTGCGCCCACGGCTTGCCGAAACCGCTCACGCCGCCCTCGCGGATCTGCGAAACGACTTCGACGTGGTGATCTGTGAGGGTGCCGGCAGTCCCACCGAGATCAACTTGCGTGACGGCGACTTCGTGAACATGGGCCTAGCCCGCCGGTTCGGGTTGCCCACGGTGGTGGTCGGTGACATCGACCGGGGCGGGGTGTTCGCCGCGTTCTTCGGCACGCTGGCCCTGCTGGCACCGGAGGATCAGGCGCTCGTCTCCGCCTTCGTGATCAACAAGTTCCGGGGTGACCTGGGCATCCTTCGCCCCGGACTGGACATGATCACGGAGGCGACCGGACGTCCGGTGCACGGAGTCCTCCCGTTCCACCTCGATGTCTGGCTCGATGCGGAGGACTCTCTCGCGTACGGCCGGCTCCTGGGACGCCCGGGACCGCCTCGCGGGACCGAATGGCTGAGGGTCGCCGTGATCCGCCTCCCGCGGATCTCCAATGCCACCGACGCCGAGGCGCTGGCCGCCGAGCCGGGGGTGCGGGTGCGGCTGACCATCGAGCCGGCCGAGATCGCCGACGCGGATCTGGTGGTGATCCCCGGTTCCAAGGCCACGGTGAGTGATCTCGCGTGGCTGCGGGAGACCGGGCTGGCCGACGCGATCGAGGCGCACGCGGCGGCGGGCAAGCCGCTGCTGGGCATCTGCGGCGGTTTCCAGATGCTCGCCGGCAGCATTCACGACGAGGTGGAGAGCGGTCGCGGCACGGTGCCGGGACTGGGTCTGCTGCCGGTGGAGATCACCTTCGCGGCCCGCAAGACGCTTGCCGGATCGGCCGGGGCGGGCCTTGGCGAGCCGGTTCAGGGCTACGAGATCCATCATGGGTACGTCTCCGCGGGCACCCCCGAACCGCTGCTGCGCTACGACGACGGCCGGCCGGAGGGCGCCGTGGCCGGGAACGTCTACGGCACGCACTGGCACGGGGCGTTCGAATCGGACGCGTTCCGCCGCCGTTTCCTGACCGAGGCGGCCCGCCAGGCCGGACGGCACGGTTTCACGGCCGCCCCCGACACCCGTTACGCGGCGGTCCGCGAGCGCGCTCTCGACGTCCTCGGTGACCTCGTCGAGGAGCACCTGGACACCGCGGCGCTGTGGCGGCTGATCGAGCAGGGACCTCCGCCCGGATTGCCGTTCCTTCCGCCCGGCGCGCCTTAGGGACTCTTTCTCAGGGTCTTCTCCGGGGTGGCGCCGGGGGACACGCGTTGCATCGCGGGCGTACGTTGGGCCCGGAAGCGCGGCCCGGGCGCCGCGGCAGCGGCGAGAACGGGGTGAGACAGATGACGACCGAGGACGACAACCGGCCGGCGCGCCGTCGCGTGACCTTGACCGGCATCAGCTCACGGGCCTGGGAGCATCCGGCCGATCGTGGTGCGCTGTCCGCCTTGCGGGAGCTGCGCGGTTTCGACGACGTGGTGAAGACGTTCTTCGGCATGTGGAACGAGCGGGGTTTCCGGCTCATGTTCCTGGCCGGGGCGATCCGGGTCGACCACCGGCAGTACCCGCGGGTGTATCAGCGTTTCACCGAGGCGGCCAGCACGCTCGACGTGGCGGAGCTGCCCGAGCTGTACGTGACACAGAACCCGGTGATCAACGGGCAGGCGATCGGCCTGGACAAGCCGTTCATCGTGATCACCTCGGGTGCGGTCGAGAGACTCGACGACGACGAGTTGCGAGCTCTGCTCGGGCACGAGATCGGGCATGTCCGCAGCGGCCACGCCGTCTACAAGACGATCATGAAGATCCTGACCGGCTGGCTGGCGAACATCAGCTGGCTGCCGGTGGGTGTGTTCGCGCTCCGGGCGATCATCGCGGCGATGTACGAGTGGTGGCGCAAGGCGGAGCTGTCCGCGGACCGGGCCGGTCTGCTCGCCGGCCAGGACCCGGCGGCGTCGCTGCGGCTGCTGATGAAGCTGGCCGGCGGCGGTGACCTCTCGCAGATCGACACCGCGGCGTTCCTGGAGCAGGCCGCCGAGTACGAGGGTGGCGGCGATCTGCGCGACAGCCTCCACAAGATCGGCCTGACTGCCTGGAGCAGCCACCCGGTGCCGGTCGCCCGGGTCGCTGAGCTGCGCAAGTGGATCGACTCGGGGGAGTACGCCCGGATCGTCGGCGGTGAATACCCGCGCCGCGACTCGGACGGCGACGCCTCGGTCAGCGAGGACGTGAAGGCGGCGGCCAAGGCGTACCAGGAAGATTTCGCCAGCTCTCAGGACCCGCTGGTCGGTCTGGTGCGGCGCCTCGGCGGCGGTGCCGCTGACCTGGCCGGAACGGCCGCCGGCAAGGCGTACAACTGGGCCACCGACGCGGCTCGGCGTGGGCGCGGGGACAACGGCGGCAACCGCGGTGAGGGTACGCCGGACGCATGATCCACCGGTCGGGCCGGGTGGCTGTCACCGTCCCGGCCTACGATCGGCGGCATGAGCCTGAGTGAATCCGATCTGCGCGCCGCGATCCGGCGTGAGATGCCCGGTGTCCGTGCCGACCTGGAACGGCTGGTACGGATCCCGGGTGTCGCTTTCGAAGGTTTCGACCACTCGCAGGTCGAGCGGTCCGCCGAGGCGGTCGCCGAGTTGCTGCGGGGTTGCGGGCTTGACACCCAGATCGTCCGGCACGGTGGACAGCCTGCCGTGATCGGCCGTAAGGCGGCGCCGGCCGGCGCGCCGACCGTGCTGCTCTACGCGCATCACGACGTGCAGCCGGCCGGGGATCCGGCGTTGTGGACGAGTGACCCGTTCGAGCCGGTGGAACGTGACGGCCGCCTCTACGGCCGGGGCGCGGCCGATGACAAGGCGGGTGTGATGGCACACATCGCGGCGCTGCGTGCGTTCGGCGGCCAGCTGCCGGTCGGCGTGGTGGTCTTCGTCGAAGGCGAGGAGGAGTACGGCTCCGATTCCCTCGACACGATCATCCACGAGCATCTGGAGGAGCTGCGCTCCGACGTGATCGTGATCGCCGACTCCGGCAACTGGGACATCGGCCGGCCCGCGCTGACCACCTCTCTGCGCGGTCTGGTAAATCTCTTCGCCGAGGTCAAGGTGCTCAAGAGCGCGGTGCACAGCGGCATGTTCGGTGGTCCGGTGCCGGACGCGCTGATCACCCTGGTGCGGCTGCTGGCGACGCTGCACGACGAGGACGGCGAGGTGGCCGTGGCCGGGCTGGTCAGCCGTGAGGGCGCCAGTGTCGACTATCCGGCCGACCGGTTCCGGCACGAGTCGGGCATCCTCGACGGCGTCGAACTGATCGGCAAGGGCACGATCACCGACCGCATCTGGACCAAGCCTTCCGTATCGGTGCTCGGCATCGACGCGCCGCGCACCCTGGAGGCGGCGAACGCGTTGCAGCCCAGCGCCAAGGCCAAGATCAGTGTGCGGCTGGCGCCCGGCGAGGACCCGAAGTCGGCGTTCGAGGTGATCCGCGCCCACCTGGAGAAGCACGTCCCGTGGGGCGCCCAGCTGGAGGTCACGCTGGAGAGCGACGGCGCGCCCTGCGTGATCGACGCGACCGGCCCCGTCTACGACGCGGCCCGCGCCGCGTTCCGTTCCGCGTGGGACGGCACCGACCCGGTGGACATGGGTGTCGGCGGTTCGATTCCGTTCATCGCCACCTTCCAGGAGTTGTTCCCGGGCGCCGCGATCCTGGTGACCGGCGTCGAGGACCCCTACTCGGCGGCCCACGGCCCCGACGAGAGTCTGCACCTGGGCGAGTTCGAACGGGTCTGTGTCGCCGAGGCCCTGCTGCTCAAGAACGTCGCGGAGACACTGACGAAATAGAAACGGGGTGGCCCGATGGCTGAGCTGTCTTGCGAGGTGCTCGTGGTGGGCGCCGGCCCGACCGGGCTGATGCTCGCCAACTGGCTGACCAGACTCGGGGTGCGGGTGATCGTCGCGGACGGCAAGGACGGCCCGACGACCGAGTCCCGTGCGCTCGTCGTGCAGGCGCGCAGCCTGGAGATCTACGACCAGCTCGGCATCGGCGACCAGGTTCTGGAGGCCGCGCATCGGGCCGAGGCGCTGGCGCCCGGGTTCGGTGCGCGGGCCTTCGGCCGCATTCCGCTGGGCCGGCTCGGCGCTGGCGTCACGGCGTACCCGTACATAGAGGTGCTGGAGCAGAGCCGTAACGAGGAGATCCTCTACGACAACCTGCGGAAACTCGGCACCGACGTGCTGTGGGAATCACCGGTGACCGCGGTGGTGCAGACCGACGACGGCGTCGAGGCGAAAGTGGGCCACCACACCGTGCGGGCCCGGTTCTGTGTCGGCTGCGACGGCGCCAACTCGGTCGTCCGCAAGGCACGGCGGATCCCCTTCGAGGGCGTCACCAACCCCCACCGGTTCTTCGTGCTCGACGCGGCGGGGGTGCGTGGCCTGGTCCGCGACGCGGTCAACGTCCGCCCGGAGCGGACCGATTTCCTGCTCGGCTTCCCGATGCGCGGCGCGGACAACTGGCGGCTGATCGGCCTGGTCCGCGACACGAACGGCGACGGCGGCCTGGACGAGGAGGACGCCCGCGAACGGATGCGCCGCACCTACGGCGTCACCTACGACAGGTCACGCTGGTTCGCCACCTACCGGGTCCATCACCGGGTCGCCGCCGCTTTCCGGGACGGACCGTTCTTCCTGGCCGGCGACGCCGCGCACGTGCACTCGCCGGTCGGCGGACAGGGTATGAACACCGGCCTGCAGGACGCGCACAACCTGGCCTTCAAACTCACCGACGTGCTCCGGGGCACCCGCAAGGACGGCTGGCTCGACCGTTACGAGGCCGAGCGCCGCCCGGTGGCCCGCACACTCGTCGCCACCACCGACCGCCTCTTCGGGCTGATCACCTCGACCCGGTTGCCGGCCCGTGCCGTCCGCCGTCTGGTGATCCCGCTGCTGGCGCCGATCGCGGTGCGAATCCTGCCCGGCTCCTCCGGCGGTTCTCGCCTGTTCCAGTACATCTCCCAGATCCGCATCCATTACCGCCTCGATCCGGACGCTCCGGCGGATCAGCGGCGCGACCCGGTGATCGGCCGGCGCCTGCCCTGGACCGGCGACAACCATGCGGTGCTGCGCGCCGCCTGCTGGCAGATCCATGGGTACGGCGACGTGGTCGCGGCCGACGCCCCCGCTCTGGGCCTGCCGGTGCACATCTTCCCGCCCGCGCCCGCGACACCTCTGCGCCCCGGGCTGTTCTACCTGGTCAGGCCGGACGGATTCGTCGCCGCGCGGGCCGAGGCAGCCCAGGCGGAGACGCATTTCCGACATGCCCTGGCCCGGTGAATCCGGTGTCCACAGAGTGGATCAGCGGTGCCGGGGGCGATCAATCCTGTTAGGATTCGAACATGCGTTCGATTGCCTCGCCTGCACCGAACATGTCGGCCGCGCAGCCCATCACTGCTGCGCCGGCCCGTCGTGCGGCCCGGGTGACCCCCGCCGGCCCGCGTGACTCCCTCGACCGTCTCCGCACCCGCGATCGGATCGAGTCGATCGCGCGGCTTCGCGCCGCGGCCCGCGCTCTGGGAGACGTCGACGTCTCGGGCTGGGACGACGCCACCCTGACCGATCACCTGGACGATCTTTCCCGGGTGCTGTGCACGCTCGACGCCGAGCTGGCCCGGGTGGCCGACGCGGTCCGCGCCCGCGGCTTCCGCATCGCCGAGCCAAAGGCCGCATGACCCCAGCCAGCTCTTCCGTGCGGATGATTACGGGAACTGCCGTGCCGGACGAACGCCACGCGCTGCCAGACGCCACGCCACACCGTGCGGATGAAAGCCACGCCACACCGTGCGGATGAACGCCACGCCACACCGGACGCGCCATGCCGTGCCGGACGCGCGCCACCCCGTGCCGGATAAACGCCACGCCGTGCTGGGCGAGCGCCACGGGCCACCGGACGGCGTGATCGGCTGTCAGGATGGGGATCGTGCGGTTTCTTGACATTGCAGCCACCTCGGCCGCCGTCGCCGCGACCTCTGGCCGCAAGGCGAAGATCGGGCTACTGGCCGAGGCCCTGCGACGGCTCGACCCCGGTGAGATCGTCGCCGGGGCCGCCTTTCTGGCCGGTGAGCTGCGGCAACGACAGACCGGCGTCGGATATGCGGCACTGCGCGACCGGCCGGAGCCGGCAACCGAGCCCACCCTGACCGTCGCCGCGGTGGACACGGCGATCGCGGAGATCTCGGCCGTCGCCGGGACGGGTTCCCAGGCGCGACGAAAACAGCTCCTCGGCGCCCTGTTCAGCGCGGCCACCCTCGCCGAACAGCAGCTGCTCATCGGCCTTTTCAGCGGCGAACTCCGGCAGGGTGCCCAGGCCGGCCTGCTGGCTGAGGCAATCGCCTCAGCCGCCGAGATCCCGACCGCGAGCGTCCGGCGTGCCCTGCTGCTTTCCGGTGACTTGAAACTCGTCGCCGCGGCCGCCCTTACCGGAGGTGCTGCGGCGCTGGCCGAGATTCACCTGAGAGTCGGTACTCCGCTCAGCCCCATGCTGGCCAGCAGCGCTCCGGATGTCGCCGCCGCCATGCTGGCCACGGGCACGCCCGCGGCGGTCGACGCCAAGCTCGACGGCATCCGCATCCAGGTCCACCGCTCCGGCAACGACGTGGCCATCTTCACCCGCAGCCTTGATGACATCACCGCCCGCCTTCCCGAAGTCGTTGCCGAGGTGCTGGCCCTGCCACTGCGCGAGGCCATTCTCGATGGGGAGGCAATGCTGCTGGACGAGTCCGGCCGGCCCCGACCATTCCAGGAGACGTCCAGCCGCGCCGCCACGCGGGGCAGGTCAACCGCGTCCCGTTCCGGCGGCGCCTCGGCCGTGTCCGGGCCCGGCGGCAGTTCAGCGGCGTCCCGCTCCGGCGATGTCGCCGCCACGACTCCTTCCAGCGGCGCTTCAGCGGCTTCGCCTTCCCTCGGCGTCGCGGCCACGACCCGTTCCGGTAGCGGTTCAGCCGCTTCCCGTTCCGGTGGCGATGCGAACGGGCTCCGGCCGTACTTCTTCGATCTGCTGCACCTGGACGGGGCCGACCTCCTCGACGAACCCGGCCGGATTCGCTGGGCCGCCCTCGCCGACGCCGTGCCACCGGCCTCGATCGTCGACCGGGTGATCGCCGAAACCGAGGAACAGGCCGCTGCCGCGTTCGCTGCGGCGCTCGCGGGCGGGCAGGAGGGCGTGGTGATCAAATCGCCGGACGCGCCGTACGACGTGGGCCGACGTGGATCCGCCTGGGTGAAGGTGAAGCCACGGCACACCCTCGACCTGGTGGTCCTGGCCGTCGAACGTGGACACGGCCGCCGCCAGGGCTGGCTGTCCAACCTGCACCTCGGTGCTCGCGACCCGCGGACCGGTGGTTTCGTCATGCTCGGCAAGACGTTCAAAGGCCTCACCGACGAACTGCTCCGCTGGCAGACCGAGCGCTTCCGTGAACTGGCCGTCGCCGATGACGGCTGGGTCGTCACGGTACGCCCTGAACAGGTCGTCGAAATCGCCTTCGACGGCGTGCAGACCTCACCTCGCTACCCGGGCGGGGTCGCGCTGCGGTTCGCGCGAGTGCTGCGCTACCGCGACGACAAGCGGGCTTCCGAGGCCGACACCATCGATGCGGTCAAGGAGCTCGGCGCCGGCCGCCCGCCAAGCCCCGCCTGACGTCTCGCCACACGCGTGAAGACGGCCAGGGCCCGATACGCACGTTCACCGGCCGCCAGCCGCGAACGGCAGTGGCCCTGAGGCGGCTGGCCGCCGTGGAACGGCAGTAGCTCGAACGATCAGGCCATGCCGCGGCCCGCGACGGTGTGGTCCGGGTGGCGGGGCCTCAGAGAGCAGCGAGGCTGCGTACGTAGTTCACCTGCTGATTGATGGCCGTCACGTCATTCTCGTGGCGGACCGTGATCCGGGCCACGTATTGATGCTGCCCGCTCGTGACCGTCACGTTCACCGTCCCCTGGGCGACGGTTTCCTTGACCAGCAGGAGCAGCAGGCTCACACCTCCGGTGAAGCAGATCCCGCCGAAGGCCACGACTTTCGCCCAGGTGGGAGTGACGCGCTGGCTGAACCAGTGATCAGTGACCTGCCAGCGTGAACCGGCCAATGGCAGGTCGCCCACCGGTGTGTGCACCCGCACCGAGGTGATCTGCATCTCGGCGATCTCCACGATCACCGGTCCGGCCGACTCCGCTGAGACCGGGGGCTCGGATGCGGACGGGGGCGTGGGCACGCTCCACGGATCACCCGACGGGAAGGTCATGCCCGCGACATTAATCGGCGTCGCCCTCGGTCGCGACAGGACGCTCGGCACCCTCCGCACGTTCGACGATCACCGTGGCCGACGACACCGGCCGGGACGCCGCAGCCTCAGCGGCGCGCCGATCCGCCTCAGCGACCCGGTCCCGAGCGTCGGCGGCGGCCATCCGATCGCGAGCGTCGGCGGCGGCCACCCGATCGCGAGCGTCGGCGGCGGCCACCCGATCCCGAGTGTCAGCGGCAGCGACCCGGTCCGAGCCTGCCCGGCGGGCGTCGGCGGCGGCGACCCGGTCACGGGACCGTTCGGCGCGTGTGGCCGGGCGTGGACCACCGGCGCCGGAGGTCTCCAGGGCCTCGCGCCGGGCCTGCCAGCCGAACAGCACGTAGGTCATACCGGCGAAGAGCCACCACTGGACGGCGTAGCCACCGTTCTGCCAGGCATCCTCGTGCGGGATGGGAATCGGCACGAAGGCCGGATCGGCCGCCGGGGTCTGCTCGGTGAGGAGGATGTAAGCCCCGTACACAGGGAAAGGCAGTTGGGTGGCGAGCCGTGGCAGGTTGATCCGCCGGGTGTCCAGCCGGCCGTCCCTGCGCTCCACCGGAGCTGGTCGGCTTTCCGACAGGTGGACCTGTCCGACGACGGTGACCCGGCCGGTCGGCGCCGGTGGCACCTGCGGCGACTCGAGTGCGCCGCCCGGTGGTGCGGGCACCCAGCCGCGGTCGATCAGGACCGCCGTCCCGTCGTCCAGGACGAGCGGGGTGAGGATCTCGAAGCCGACCGAGCTGCCGACGGTCCGGCCGCGGGCCTGAATCTCGTTGGCCGGGTCGTATCGGCCACTGACGGTCACCTTTGTCCAGGCCACGGCCTCGCCGGGGTCCGGGCCGGGGGTGCCGGCGGCGGTCGGCGCGGTCAGCGTGGTGGTCAGCTCCACGGGCGCGGCGGCGTTCGCGGCGTCGACCCGTTCATTGATGTGTGTACGTTCCCGGTATCGGTCGAGCTGCCAGTTGCCGAGCATCACCATGACCACCGAGGCGACGACCGTGACCGCGGCGGCACCCAGCCAGCGAGAGGTCAGCAGGAACCGGAACACCCCCTGAGGCTACCTGGCCGAGCGGTGCCTCCTGCCGCAGCCAGGTAGTCTCCGACATCCGGCAGTCGATAGAACATGTGGCGGCCGCCTGCGGAAACCTCGGGGGAGACATTGATCACCGCCCAGCCTCGTCTGGTCGTGAGCGCGCCGTCGTCGGGCCACGGCAAGACGGCCATCGCCGTGGGACTGCTCGCCGCACTCAGCGGCCGGGGCATCCCCGCCGCCGGCTTCAAGGTCGGCCCGGATCACACCGACGCGGCATACCTGGGGCTCGCCGCCGGCCGCCCCGGCCGCAACCTGGACCCGCGACTGGTCGGGGCACAGCGTGTCGCGCCGCTGTTCGCGCACGGCGCCTCCGGTTCCCAGGTCGCCGTCATCGAGGGTGCGATGGGCCTGTTCGACAGCCTCACCGGCCAGCCGGAGATCGACGGCACCGCCTCCGTCGCGGCCGCCCTGCGTGCACCGGTGGTCCTCGTCGTCGACGTCGCCGCGATGGGCCACTCGCTGGCCGCACTGGTGCACGGCTTCCGGATGTTCGACGAGATGGTGCACCTCGGCGGCGTGATCCTTAACCGGGTCGCCTCCGACCGGCACGAACAGATGCTGCGCAGCGCCATGGACGACATCGGCATGCCGGTGCTCGGCGCGTTGCACCGCGGTGACCTGCCGAACGCGTTGCCGCCCCGGACCCACGGGCTCGTCCCGGTGGCACACCAGACCGTCGAGGCCGGCCGGGCGGTGCGCCGCCTGGGTGAGGCGGTCGCCGGTTCTCTGGACATGGAGCGGCTGATGGCGCTCGCCGCGTCCGCGCCGCCGATTCCGGGTCCGCTCTGGACCCCGGCGGAGGCGGCCGGGGACGTGCAGTTCGACCAGCGGCCGGTGATCGCCCTGGCCGGCGGCCAGGGCGCGCCCTACACCTACGTGGAAACCGCGGAATTGCTCACCGCCGCCGGCGCGGACGTCACGGTCGTCGATCCGCTGCGCGACGAGGCGTTGCCGCCCGGCACCCGCGCGCTGGTGGTCGGATCGGGGCTCCCTGAGGGGTACGCCGAAGAGCTCTCCGCCAACCGCCGGCTCTGCGCGGCCGTCGCCCAGTTCGCCCGGGACGGCTGGCCGGTGATCGCGGAGGGCATCGCCCTGCCGTGGCTGGGCCACGAACTGGACGGCCGCCCGATGTGCGGTGTGCTGGACGCCACCGCGACCACCAGCGAGCAGACCGTCGCCGGTTATCGGGAGGCGACCGCCCCCGGCACCTCGGTGCTGGCTCCGGCCGGCGCCCGGATCACCGGCTACAAGCAGCACCGCGCGGTCGTCAACCCGCGCGCCGGCGCCAACCCGGCCTGGACCTGGTCCGGCGGGAACCCGGAGGGTTTCGTCTGGCGTCAGGTGCACGCCTCCCAGCTCGGACTGCACTGGGCCGCCGCGCCGGAGATCGCGCGCCGCCTGGTCGCCGCCGCCCATGCCGGACCGCAGGGTGCTTCCGCCTCCGCGAACGGGATGACCGCGGGCCCGCCGCAGGGCCCGCCGCCGGGCATGCCGCAGGGACCCCCGATGGGTATGCCACCACTGCAGCCGGTCGGTATGCCGCCGATGCAGGGTGTGCCGGTGAGTTCGGGGATGCCGCCCGGCCCGGGTTCGCCGGCCATGCCGCCGCTGCAGCCGGTGGGCCCGCCCGCCGGCATGATGTCCGGCCAGGGCCCGATGTTCGGCCAGCCGATGCCCGGCGCCGGTGGCCCCGGGATGCCAGGGCCCGGCATACCCGGATCGAACGGTCAAGGCCCGGGTACCCCGGGTCACGGAATGCCGGGGCCAGGCCATGGCGGGCACCCCGGCCACGGTTACGGCCCCGGCGAGCAGCCGATGCCGGCCCAGGGCATGCCCCCCGGTCCCGGCCCCGTCCTCTCCGGTCAGGTGATCAACGGCCAGGTGATCAACAGTCAGTTGGTCGACGGCGGCCCCGCGCCGGCGTCCGGCCACGGCATGCCGCACTCGCCCGGCGGCTATGGCCAGCCGATGACCGGAGATCACGGCCCAGGTCACCCGATGCCCGGAAGTCCTGGCCCAGGTCACTTGATGCCCGGAAGTCCCGGCCCGGGTCACTTGATGCCCGGCAATCCCGGCCCGGGTCACTCGATGCCCGGGAATCCCGGGCAGGGCCACTCGATGCCCGCGAATTCTGGGCCGGGTCAATCGATGCCCGGAAGCTCTGGTCCCGGTCGTTCGATGTCCGGTGGGCCTGGTCCGGGTCGTTCGATGTCCGGTGGGCCTGGTCCGGGTCATTCGATGTCCGGTGGTCCGGGTTCGGGTCATTCGATGTCCGGTGGTCCCGGTCAGGGTCAGCCGATGCAGGGAGGTCCCGGTTCGGGTCAGCCGATGCCGGGCGGCGGCTCCGGTTCGGGTCAGCCGATGCCAGGCGGCGGCTCTGGTCCGGGGGTGCCGTCGAACTCCGGCCAGCACTCCGGCGACGGGCCGGGCAACGGCCCCGAGGGGCACACGGCGGACCTGTCCGTGCATTCCTGATCGGGTGCCGGCCGCCGGAAACGGCCCAGCGTGCGAAAGGTCGATTCGACGCCTGCGAAAGTGTCGTACCCCCCTCGTACCGTGAGGCGTACGACAACCGAAGGAGGGGATCGTGGCCGACCGCGTGCCGCTGGATTTCGACCCGCCGGTTCGTCAGATCCGAGCGTTGCTGCTCGGCGTCGATGACCGCGATCTCGCCGCGCCGACCCCATGTCCGGACTGGACGGTTGCGGCCCTGCTCGATCATCTGATGGGCCTGGCCGTCGCCTTCACCATGGCCGCCCGCAAACGTGCGGGCGCCGCCGGCACCGACGGCCCGCCACCGGTGCCGTCGGCCGAGCACCTGTCCCGGCAGTGGCGCAGCCGCCTGCCGGTGCTGCTGGCCGATCTGAGTATCGCCTGGAAGGAGCCGGCCGCCTGGACGGGTACGGCTCTGGCCGGCGGCGTCACCCTCCCGGCCACGGCGATGGGCGCCGTCGCGATGAACGAGTTGGTGATGCACGGGTGGGACCTGGCCCGTGCCACCGAGCAGGATTATGCGGCCGATCCCAGGGTGCTCGAGGTGCTCGTCGAGTTTCTCGAGCAGGGGCCTGGCGAGGGCACACCGGGATTGTTCGGCCCCCGGGTGCCGGTCGATGCGGAGGAGGACCTCCTGACCCGTGCTCTGGGGCTGGCCGGCCGCGACCCGGCCTGGCGACCACCCCGCCGCCGCCCGCTACCGTCCGGCGTCGCAGCCGGACGGTGACGCGGCAGGACGGCGTCGCGGCCGGACGATGCTGCGGCTGGACGGCGTCGCGGCTGGACGGTGCTGCCGCCTGACGGTGACGCGGCTGGACGGTGCTGCCGCCTGACGGTGCTGTGGCGGTAGCAGGGCGGGCGCTACCGGACGTACTTGTCGGAGGGCGGTTTGAAGTCCTCTTTCGGCTCACCCTTGAGCGCGTCCCGCAGCGTCTGCGCGACCGTGAACTTCGACATGGTGGAGCGGCCCACGCCCACCAGATTTTCCGGGTTGTCCGGGTCGGCGACGAAGGCGGCTGCCGCCAGCTGCGGGGTGTAACCGCTGAACCAGGCCGTCTTGTTGCCGTCGGTGGTGCCGCTCTTGCCGGCGACCGGCCGTCCGAGGATGCCGTGCACCATCTCCGACGTGCCCCAGCCGCAGCTGCCGCGGGCCGCGCCGTAACCGGTGACGCAGCGGGCCGCGTCGGTGGCGGCGCGGGCCACGTTCACCTTGACGGCTTGGTGGCAGCGCGGTTCGGCGATGAGGCGTCCCTCGTGGAGAGCGGGTGATCCGTCCGGGTTGCTGATGCTGAGGACGGGGAGCGGCTCGCAGTATCTGCCTTCGGCGGCGAGGGTGGCGAAGACGTTCGCCATCTCGACGGGGGTGGCGTCGCTGACGCCGAGGGTGAAGGCTCCCCAGCCGGAGGCGTGTTCCTTGGTGGCGAGCCGGCGGTCGATGTCGGTGCGCCAGCGCAGGCCGAGCCGTTCGGCCATCCGGACCGCCTTCTCCGCGCCGACCCGCTGTTCGAGCTGCACGAAGTACGTGTTCACCGACTTGCCGAAGCCGGACCACATGTTCTGGTTGCCGGTCATCGACTTGCCGGCGTTCTTCGGGCACCAGTAGATGCCGCACGTGGCGGGTCCGGGCGCGGTGATGTAACGGGTGACGATCCGGGCCGGCGAGTAGAAGCTGGTGGACAGGGGCAGGCCCTCCTCCAGGGCGGCCAGCAGCGTGAAGATCTTGAAGGTGGATCCGGCCTGGTACCCGGCCATGTCACCGCCGCCGAGGAGCGGGTTCACGGTGTTGGGGTAATTGCCTTTCTCGTCGTCCTTGCGGGGGTCGCTGTGCCGGCCGTTCTTCTCCTGGTCGAGGGAGTAACGCCGGTTGACGGCCATGCTGAGCAGCCGGCCGGTACCGGGCTGAACGACGACCTGCCCGTGGGCGATGGTGCTGCCGCGACGTTCCTTCGCGAGGATGTGCTTCATCGCGTACTTCTGGATCCTGGGGTCGATGGAGGTGACCACCTTGTAGCCGCCGCGGCGCAGGTTCTCCTCACGTTCCGCCGGCGTACGGCCGAAGGCGGGTTGTTCGCGCCACCAGCCCTTGAAGTAGTCGCAGAAGAAGCCCCAGTCGTTCTCCTCGGCCGGAACCGAGACGCAGTCGTTCGGCGGGGTGCTGAGCTTCAGTTTGATCTTCGACTTGACGGCGGAGGCGGCCTGTTCCGGGGTGATCGCGTCGATCTTCAGCATCTGGTCGATGACGTAGTTGCGGCGCGCCAGAGCCGCTTTCTGGTTCTTGGTGGCCGGGTCGTACGCGGACGGCGCCTTGACGAGCCCGGCGAGCAGCGCCGCCTCGGTGAGGCTGAGGGCACGCGGTGACTTGGAGAAGAAAACCTGGGAGGCGGCGAAGATGCCGTACGCGCGGTGGCCGTAGTAGGCGGCGTTGAGGTACCGCTCGAGGATCTCCTCCTTGCTGAGCCGCTGTTCGACCTCGATGGCGAGTCGCATCTCCCGCAGTTTGCGGGCGGCGGTCTGCTCGGTGGCCTCGAGCGCCTCCCGCGGGGTGCGGGCGCCGTCGCGCAGAGCCATCCGGACGTACTGCATGGTGAGCGTGGACGCGCCCTGGGAAACGCCGCCGGCTTTCTGGTTGGCGACGAAGGCCCTGGCCACGCCCTTGGCGTCGACGCCGTTGTGTTCGTAGAAACGGGAGTCCTCCGAGGCGACGATCGCCTTGATCAGGTACGGCGACATGTCGGCCAGGTCGACGTGTTTGCGGTGTTCCTCGTAGAACATCGTGAGCAGGGTCTTGCCGTCTGCGGCGTAGACGTAGGTGGTCTGGGCCGGGGGCCGCTCGCGAAGCTGTTCGGGCATGTTCTCCAGGGCTTCGGCGCCGGCTTTGACACCCATGCCGGCCAGGGCTGCGAAGGGATAGGAGAGTCCGGTGATGACCAGGCCCGCGATGAGCCCGGCACGGATCAGGAGGGCGACTCTTCCCGCTACGGTGAGGCGTCGACTCGTCACCCTCTGAAGGTATGACAAAACCCCTCATGTTCGGATGGAACGGCCGAAGTGAGGCGTGGACCATGGCGAGGAAAGACCGACATGAGGCCGAAGCCACGGACGGAACGGCCGGAGTGAGGCGCGGGTCATGGTCCGGCATGCTGGGCCCATGAGTTTCGACCTGGATCATCACGGCGACGCCGAGGTGGGTGCCGGCCTGATCGATCTTGCGGTCAACGTGCGGCACCAGGCGATGCCCGCCTGGCTGGCGGACCCGATCGCGGCATCGCTGACCTGTCTCTCGGCCTACCCGGACGAGCGGAACGCCACCGTGGCGGTCGCCGCCCGGCACCGCCGGGACCCGGGAGAGGTGCTGCTCACGGCCGGTGCCGCGCAGGCGTTCGTGCTGCTCGCGCAGGCGCTGCGAGGCGCCCGCCGCCCGGTCGTGGTGCACCCTCAGTTCACCGAGCCGGAGGCCGCGCTGCGCAACGCCGGGCACGAGCCGGAGCGGGTCCTCCTGCGGGAGGCGGACGGCTTCCGGCTCGACCCCGATCTGGTGCCGGAGGACGCCGATCTCGTCTTCGTCGGCAACCCCACGAACCCGACCTCGGTCCTGCACCCGGCTGCCGACGTGGCGAAGTTGGCCCGGCCGGGCCGGGTACTGGTCGTCGACGAGGCGTTCGCCGACACCACGTACCGGCCCGGTGTGCCGGGGGAGCCGGAGTCGCTGGCGGAGCGCCGTGACCTGCCCGGCTTCGTGGTGCTGCGCAGTCTCACCAAGACCTGGGGGCTGGCCGGTCTGCGCATCGGCTACGCGCTCGGCCCGGCCGATCTGCTGCGCCGGCTGGCCGCCGCGCGGCCGCTGTGGGCGGTCTCGACACCGGCGCTCGCGGCCGCGACCGCCTGCGCGTCACCGGCCGCGGTCGCCGCCGAACGGGAGATCGCGGCGGCGCTCGCGAGCGAGCGTGCCCATCTGGTGGAACAGCTGCGGCGAGTGCCGAGCGTCACGGTTCCCGGAGAGCCGGCGTCCGCATTCGTTCCGGTACGCCTCCCGGCCGCCGATCAGATACGCGTTGACCTGCGGAAACGTGGCTACGCGGTGCGTCGTGGCGACACCTTTCCCGGGCTGGGCAGCGATTGGCTGCGGATTGCGGTGCGCGACACTGCGACCACAGACCGATTCGTGCAGACTCTGAGCGAAGTGATCGAGGAGCGACCGTGACGCTGGAGACGACCCTGGCGGCCATCCTGCCCGCCGACGGCGAGGCGATGACCGCCGCGCGTGAGCTGCAGGCCCGCCTCACCAAGCCGGCCGGCTCGCTGGGTGTGCTGGAGGAGTTGTCGGTGCGCCTGGCCGGCCTGGCCGGGGTGTGCCCGCCGCCGCGGCCGGAGCCGGCCACGGTTGCGGTCTTCGCCGGCGACCACGGGGTGCACGCCCAGCGGGTGAGCCCGTGGCCGCAGGAGGTCACCGCGCAGATGGTGGCGAACTTCGTGGCCGGGGGCGCCGTGGTCAACGCGTTCGCCCGGCAGACCGGTGCGGACGTCATGGTCGTCGACGTCGGGGTGGCGATCCCGTTGCACGGCGGGCCGAACCTGCTGGACGCCAACGTGCGCCGTGGCACCCGGGACATGACGACCGGCCCGGCGCTGACGCGGGAGGAGGCGCTGGCCGCGGTGGAGGTCGGCGTCAAGGTCGCCGAGACACTCGTCGACCAGGGCGCCCGCATCCTGCTCACCGGTGACATGGGCATCGCGAACACCACCCCGGCGGCCGCGCTGATCGCCGCCTTCACGGGAGTGCCGGCCGACGTCGCCACCGGCCGGGGCACCGGCATCGACGACGAGACCCTGACCCACAAGATCGGTGTGGTGGCGGCGGCCCTCGAGCGGCACGCCCTTGACCCGGCCGATCCGCTGGGCGTGCTCGCCGCGGTGGGCGGGCTGGAGCACGCCGCCCTGACCGGATTCATCCTCGGTGCCGCGGCGCGCCGGACGCCGGTGATCGTCGACGGTGTGATCGCCGCCTCGGCCGCGGTCGCCGCCGCCGCGTTCGCCCCCGACTCGGTGGCCGCGATGGTCGCCGGGCACCGGTCAGCCGAGCCCGGCGCCTCCGTTGCACTCGCCCACCTCGGTCTTGACCCGCTGCTCGACCTCGGCATGCGCCTCGGCGAGGGCAGCGGTGCGGTGCTTGCCCTGCCCGTCGTGCAGGCCGCGGTCCGCGTGCTGCACGAGGTGGCGACGTTCGACTCGGCGGGAGTTTCGGAGAAGTGAGCATCTATCCGATGGGATTGCGCCTCGAGGGCCGTCGCGTGCTGGTGGTGGGCGGGGGCACCGTCGCCACCCGCCGGGTGCCGGCCCTGATCGGCGCCGGGGCTCTGGTCGAGATCGTGTCGCCCGAGCTCACCCCCACGCTGCGCGGGCACGTCGACGCCGGGCGGGCGGCGTGGACACCACGCCGTTTCGAACCCGCCGACGTCCTGGGTGCCTGGCTGGTCCATGTCGCTGTCGACGATCCCGAGGCGGCGGCCCAGGTCAGCTTCGCGGCAGAGCAGAATCGGATCTTCTGTGTACGCGCCGACGACCGCGACGCCGCCACCGCGTGGACCCCGGCCGTCACCCGGCACGGCCAGGTGACCGTGGCGGTGACCGACGGCGGCGACCGGCGCCGTGCGATGGCGGTCCGCGACATGGTGGCGAGCGTTCTGGAGTCGGCCCCGCCGGCCTCGCCCGAGTTCAAGGGCGTGGCCCTGGTCGGCGCGGGGCCCGGCGACCCGGAACTGATCACGGTGAAGGGCCGCCGTCTGCTGGCCGCCGCCGACGTGGTGGTCGCCGACCGGCTGGTCCCCGGCATGCTCCTGGGCGAGCTGCGTCCCGAGGTGGAGCTGATCGACGCCGCCAAGATCCCGTACGGCCCGCAGGCCGCCCAGGAGGAGATCAACCGCATCCTGGTGGACCGGGCATCGCAGGGGAAGTTCGTGGTCCGGTTCAAGGGCGGCGACAACTTCGTCTTCGGCCGGGGCGGCGAAGAGGCGCTGGCCTGCGCCCAGGCCGGGATCCCGGTGGTCGTGGTGCCCGGTGTGACCAGTTCGATCGCGGCGCCCGCGCTGGCCGGTATCCCGGTCACCCACCGGGGGGTGGCGCACGAGTTCACCGTGATCTC
Organism: Actinoplanes sp. NPDC023801; assembly: GCF_040639655.1. Lineage (NCBI taxonomy): Bacteria > Bacillati > Actinomycetota > Actinomycetes > Micromonosporales > Micromonosporaceae > Actinoplanes > Actinoplanes sp. NPDC023801. The sequence goes on from NZ_JBFAAI010000029.1 coordinate 50,494, forward strand.
CGGGCACATCCCGCCGGACCACCCGGAGTCGCTGGTCGACTGGGCCGCGCTGGCCCGGCTCCGCGGCACGCTCGTGGTGATGATGGGTCTGAAGAACCTGCCGAGGATCGCTGAGCGGCTGCTCGCCGAGGGCCGTGCGGCGAGCACCCCGGCCGCCGTGGTGCAGGAGGGGTCGACGGCCCACCAGCGGTCGCTGATCAGCACTCTGGGGGCGATCGCCGAGGAGACCGCGGCCGCCGGCATCCGCCCGCCCGCGGTCGTGGTGATCGGCGAGGTGGTCACGGTGGGGCAGGAGTTCGTGCCCGCGCTGGGCTGAGCGCGCGTCACCAGTACCGCAGCGCGTCACCGGTACCGCAGCGCGTCACCGGTACGGCGGCGCGTCACCCGTACCGCAGAAGGAAAAGGACGCCGGGCCGAAAGCGGCCCGGCGCCCTGTCGCTGACCTCAGTCCTCGCCGACGCCGAGTTCGTCGAGGAAGGTGCGGGCCCACCGTGCGACGTCGTGGGTCCGCAGATGACGCTGCATGACGCGCATCCGCCGTTTCAGCTCCGGCTGTTCGGCGCCGACCGCGCGCAGCAGCGCGTCCTTCACCCCGTCCGGGTCGTGCGGGTTGCACAGGAACGCCTGGCGAAGCTCGGTGGCGGCGCCGGCGAACTCGCTGAGCACCAGTGCCCCGCCGGTGTCGCCCCGGCAGGCGATGTACTCCTTGGCGACCAGGTTCATGCCGTCGCGCAGCGGGGTCACCATCATCACGTCGGCCGCCACGTACAGCGCGGCCAGCTCGTTCTTCGGCATCGACTGGTGCAGGTAGTGCACGGCCGGCACCCCGACCCGCCCGAACTCGCCGTTGATCCGGCCGACCTCGCGTTCGACCTTGACCCGCAGTGTCTGGTAGTGCTCGACCCGCTCCCGGCTGGGCGTGGCGACCTGCACCATGACCGCCTCGCCGACGTTGAGCTTGCCGTCGGCGAGCAGCTCGCGGAACGCCTTGAGACGGAGCTCGATGCCCTTGGTGTAGTCGAGCCGGTCGACGCCGAGGACCACCGTCTTCGGGTCGCCGAGCTCGGCCCGGATCTGCTTGGCGCGGGCCTGCACCGCCGGATCGGCGGCGAGCCGTTCCATGTCGGCGGTGTCGATGCTGATCGGGAACGCGCCGGCCTTGACCTTGCGCCCGTCGACCTGGATGGACTGGCCCTCGTAGCGCAGGCCGAGCAGGTGCCGGGCCAGGCGGACGAAGTTCTGGGCGGCCAGCCGCTGCTGGAACCCGACCAGGTCGGCACCGAGCAGGCCGCGCAGGATCTCGGCCCGGAACGGCATCTGCATGAACAGCTCGATCGGCGGGAACGGGATGTGCAGGAAGAACCCGATCCGCAGGTCGGGCCGCATCTCCCGGAGCATGGACGGCACCAGCTGCAACTGATAGTCCTGCACCCAGACGGTGGCGCCCTCCGCGGCGACCTCTGCCGCGGCCTGGGCGAACCGGTGGTTGACGACGCGATAGGTCTCCCGCCAGCGTCGCTTGTAGACCGGCGTCTCGACCGCGTCGTGGTAGAGCGGCCAGATGGTCGCGTTGGACTGGCCCTCGTAGTAGCGCTCCAGTTCCTCATCGCTGAGGGGGACCGGATGGATGTGGATGCCCTCGAGGTCGAACGGCTCGGGCGCTTCGCCGGACCCGCCGGCCCATCCGATCCAGGTGCCGCGTTGCTGAATGAGGACCGGATGCAGGGCTGTCACCAGGCCGCCCGGACTGGGGCGCCACTGCTTCTCACCGTCCGGCCCGGTGACCTCGTCCACGGGCAGACGGTTGGCGACGACGACGAAGGAACTTCGTTGGGCCACGCTGAGTACACCTCCGGGTGGTTTCTGTTCCCAACGTGAGCCTACTGTGTGTAAGCTCCCGCTTTCTCACCGGCTCCGGTTCGCCGCTGCGACGCCACGGTGATGGACCGGCTCGGGGCGGGGTGCCATCCTGTGCCGGTGACCCCGCTCGATGATCATTCCCGGCAGCGACAGCCTTTGTTCTTTCCTGTGGTGATCGCCACGGCGCTGCTGACGATCATCGGCATGGTCGGCGGTTACCTGCTTTCCCGGCGTGACGGCGGCGGTCCCGGTACCGGTCCGGCGCCCACATATACCCTGCTCCCGGCCGGTCAAGCCTGCCTTGACCAAACCCGCGACATGGCCCAGCAGTTCGGTGCCGTCGGCGAGCTGCGCCAGGTGCTGCGGGTGCGCACCGAGAGCCGGACGGGCGCGTGGATCTGCCAGGACGAGGAGGGCCGGCTCTTCTACCACGCCAACAAGGGTGGCGCGGAGGCGGAGTGGGTGGAGAACAAGACCGCGCTGTTCCTGGCCGACGTGCAGCATGACGGCCGGGACGAGTACTGGGCGACGGCCTCCGACGGCACGGTCTTCCGGGTGAACAGGGACCGGCTGGTCGTCGAGCACACGGACGGCCGTGTCGAGGAACAGGAGGTGGTCCCGGAATGACTGCCCGGGGTTGCCGTTCGCCGCTGGTGGGGCAGGTGGAAAGATTGAGGTGCTAATCGGCACCGGCAATCCACGATCTCGGAGGTAGGGCACACCGTGGCCCAGTTCATCTACGTCCTGGAAAAGGCGCGCAAGGCGCACGGCGACAAGGTCGTGCTCGACAACGTCACGCTGAACTTCCTGCCAGGCGTCAAGATCGGTGTGGTCGGACCGAACGGCGCCGGTAAGTCCAGCCTGCTCAAGATCATGGCGGGGATCGACCAGGTCAGCAACGGCGACGCCCGGCTGATGCCCGGCTACACCGTCGGCATGCTGGCCCAGGAGCCGCCGCTCAACGAGTCGAAGACGGTCCTCGGCAACATCGAGGAGGCCGTCGCGGAGACCAAGGCCAAGCTCGAGCGGTTCAACAAGATCGCCGAAGAGATGGCGACCGACTACACCGACGAGCTGATGGAGGAGATGGGCAAGCTCCAGGAGGAGCTCGACCACTCCAACGCCTGGGACGTCGACGCGCAGCTCGAGCTCGCGATGGACGCGCTGCGCTGCCCGCCGCCGGACGCCGACGTCACCCAGCTCTCCGGTGGTGAGCGCCGCCGCGTCGCGCTCTGCAAGCTGCTGCTCGAGGCGCCCGACCTGCTGCTGCTCGACGAGCCCACCAACCACCTCGACGCCGAGAGCGTGAGCTGGCTGGAGCAGCACCTGTCGAAGTACGCCGGCACGGTCATCGCGATCACCCACGACCGGTACTTCCTGGACAACGTGGCGACCTGGATCCTCGAGCTGGACCGCGGCCGGGCGTACCCGTACGAGGGCAACTACTCGACGTACCTCGACAAGAAGGCCGCCCGCCTCGCGGTGCAGGGCCGCAAGGACCAGAAGCTGCAGAAGCGCCTCACCGAGGAGCTCGAGTGGGTGCGGTCCAACGCCAAGGCCCGGCAGACCAAGAGCAAGGCGCGTCTCGAGCGGTACGAGGAGATGGCCACCGAGGCGGAGAAGACCCGGAAACTGGACTTCGAGGAGATCCAGATCCCGCCGGGCCCGCGTCTGGGCAACACCGTCATCGAGTCGAAGAATCTGGTGAAGGGTTTCGACGACCGGGTCCTGATCAACGACCTGTCGTTCTCGCTGCCGCGCAACGGCATCGTCGGCATCATCGGCCCGAACGGCGTCGGCAAGACCACCCTGTTCAAGACCATCGTCGGTCTGGAGCAGGCGGACTCCGGCTCGGTGCGGGTCGGCGAGACCGTCAAGCTGTCCTACGTCGACCAGAGCCGGTCCGGCCTCGACCCCGCCAAGACGGTGTGGGAGGTCGTCTCCGACGGCCTCGACTACATGATGGTCGGCAAGGTCGAGATGCCGTCCCGCGCCTACGTGGCCGCGTTCGGCTTCAAGGGCCCGGACCAGCAGAAACCGACCAAGGTGCTGTCCGGTGGTGAGCGCAACCGGCTGAACCTCGCGATGACGCTGAAGATCGGCGGCAACGTGATCCTGCTCGACGAGCCGACCAACGACCTGGACGTGGAGACGCTCTCCAGCCTGGAGAACGCGCTGCTGGAGTTCCCCGGCTGTGCCGTGGTCATCTCCCACGACCGGATGTTCCTCGACCGCGTCACCACGCACATGCTGGCGTGGGAGGGCACTGACGAGGACCCGGACAAGTGGTTCTGGTTCGAGGGCAACTTCGAGGCGTACGAGAAGAACAAGATCGAGCGGCTCGGTGCCGACGCCGCCCGGCCGCACCGGGTGACGTACCGCAAGCTCACCCGAGACTGATTCGTGGCTGAGCGTTTCGTCTACGACGTGCCCGTGCGCTGGTCCGACATGGACGCGTACGGGCACGTCAACAACGCGCGCTTCCTCACCCTCTACGAGGAGGCGCGTGTGGCGATGTTCTTCGTCGGAGCCAAGGCGCACGGCCTCGGCTCCTTCGAGGAGGGCATCGTGATCGCCCGGCACGAGATCGACTACGTGCGGCCCATCGACTTCGGTGATCCGGTCCGCATCGAGATGTGGATCTCCGAGCTGCGGGCCGCGTCGTTCACCGTGTCGTACGAACTCTTCGACGACGGCGTTCTGGCCAGCCGGGCGAAGTCCGTCTGCGTGCCGTACCACCTGGTCCAGGGTCATCCACGCCGGCTGTCTGACGCCGAGCGGGACTTTCTCAAGCCGTACACCGAGGTGTCTTGATGAACGTAGACCGGTCATGAGTGAGCACGGCCTGCTCGGGGTTCCCGACGCAGGCGCGTTCCTGGCGCGACTCGCCCGGCTCGATCCGGCCGCGCCGGTGCGGCTCCGATCGTCCGGCGGCCGGACAGCGCTTTGGGCCCGGCTCCCGTGGGAGGTGCTTGTCACCCGTGAGGTGGCCGGTCCGGGGCCGGGTGACGCCACGGTGGTCGCGGCGGATCTGCTCGCCGTACTCGCGGCCGGTGGGACGGCGTTGCCGGAGCGGCGGGACACCCTGTGGCGCTGGCCGCTGCCGCCGCCCGCGAGCCGGGCCGTCGAGTCGATCGCCGGTGCCGAACTGGCTCAGCTCGCCGCCGCGGCCGCCGGGACGCTGCGGGAGATCGCGTCCGGCGGGATGTCCGGGCGTGCTGTCGGCCAGCGGGCGGTGCGCGACGCTCTTCTCGATCACGTGGCGCTGGTGGTCACTCCGGACGACGGCGAGCCGGTGCAGATCTCCCAGCGGCTCGTGCAGGCCGTCGCCCGAATGGGTTTCCTCGGCCCGAGGGGCGCGGAACCGGCTGAGGCGAGAGTTCGGGTGGCCGGCGGCTGGGTGGGAATTTCCGCACCATATGGAGTAGCTTGGCGACAGAGCGTTCATAAATTGACCGTTATGCCGATGGTGAGTCACCCGAAAGGGTGACCCCGGGTCGTTCTTCCGGTCCCGCCCTCCCGTTGGGGGGATGACCTTCAGGAGGCGTGCGGGTACCGTCGGCCCTCGGATCCACTGCAACGTCCGGCATGGGTCTGTTGGGGAGCGAGGTGCACACGATGCCGTGGTGGTCATGGCGTCCGGGATCGGCTGCGGGCAACCAGCAGTCGGATACCGGCGGCGAGGTTGCGGTGCAGAGCAGCGTTCGCGTCGGTGTCCCGGCCCAGCGCGAGCCGAGCCGCTCCGGGGTCTCGTCCGACCTGTCCACGAGTGGTTCGTCCGATGTGGTTCTTCCGGTGCAGCTGGCGCGCGTCGGCAAGGCGCTCGACAGGCTCGACATCCGGTTCCTCGCCGACGGCGGGGGCAGCCTGCTGGCCATGTGGGAACGGCACGCCGTGCTGTTCACCCTGGAAGGCCCGGAAGACGAGATCCTGGTCATGCGGGCCCGGCCACACGCGACGGTGCCGCCCGACTGGGCGGACCGCGCCTACCGCGTGGTCAACGAGTGGAACCACACGCGGCGCTTCTGCAAGGCCTACGTCGGTGACCCCACCGAGCGTGGCCAGCTCCCGATCTACGCCGAGCTGCAGGTGCCCCTCGCCGCGGGCGTCCACGACACCCTCCTGGTCGAACTCCTCGACTGCGGAGCGGCCGTGGCCACCTCGTTCGTCGACTGGCTGCACGACGAGGGCGCTTTGCTTTAATTGCTTCGCTTCGCACGGAACGCAACGGCCTGGCCCGCGATTCGCCGCCGGTGTGTTGGGACGCGATTTTCCGCCGCCCGCAAACCCCGCGGGCGTCGAAAAACCGAGTCCCAACACACCGGCGGCGAATCGCGGGCCAGGCCGTTGCGTTCCGTGCGAAGTAGGCAGGCCGGCTAACTGGGCAGGGGGAACATGCCCAGCCGGCCGTGGTATTCGCGGCCCAGCTGATCGGTGTCCGAGCCCACCAGCAGGCCGTTGCGGGTCACCAGGAAGGCGCGTACACCCACGCCACGCGACCGGGTCGGGTTCCACTCCAGGGCCTTGCCGGTGCTCGGGTTGACCGCGCCGATCCCGGGCCGCGACACCGCACCCGGGCCGGGGCCGTTCCCGTCGGTGCCGTACGGGTTGTCGAACCACCGCTGGTGCCCGCCCAGGTAGACGGCCGGTCCGGTGATCGCCACCGCGTACAGCGAGTCCCCGCCGGTCCGCTGCACCCACGTCGGGTTCTGCTGGCCCGCCGTCCGGGTCTCGAACCGCGTCGCCGAGTCGCACAGCTTCTGCGCCGACGACGCCCGCCCGGTCGCCGCCACCACGATGTAGGAGCCGTCCGGCGAGAACTTCACCTGCCGCAGGTACGTGTCGAAGCCCTTCATGCAGGTCGGCTTGAACGCGTCGGTGTACCAGCCGGTCAGCGCCGCACCCGGGCCGCCCACGTCGAAGAGCGCGATCTGCGTACGGTCGGCGGTCCCCGACCGCAGGAAGGCGCCGACCGCGATCAGCTTCCGCCCGTCCAGCGAGACGTCGAAGTGCTCCACCCGGGTGCGCTTGAGACCCGGACCGGCCAGCCGCGCGTCGAAGCCCTGGTCGACGATCCCGGTGTAGGCGTTGAGCCGGACCAGGCCGACCCGCTGCACCCCGTTGACCGCGGAGAACGTGCCGCCCGCGTACAGGTGGTCACCACGGCTCACGACGGCCCGCACGTCACCCCAGTTGACCCGGGCGCCGAACGAGGCGTACCGCCCGCCGTCGACAAGCGAGACCCGGGCCAGGCCGCGCTGCGCCGTACCGTTGACGCTCTTGAACGCCCCGCCCAGGTAGACCGAATGCTCCGGCCCGGTGGCCAGCGAGTAGACCGCGCCGTCCACCTCCGGGGCGAACGTCCGGATCGCACCGTCCCACAACCCGAACGCGAAGATGTTCTTGCGTGCGTAGACCTGCCGGCGGCTGCTGTCGGTGACCTTGGTGAACGCCCCGCCCACCACTACCGTGTCGCCGACCAGCGCGATCGACCACACGGTGCCGTCGAGCACGTGCGGTGTCCAGTCCACCGGATCGGCGGAGACGACCGTCGGGTGGTAGGTGTCGGCCGTCGCCGCCGGTGCGGCGGCTATTGCCGGAACGGCGACGGCCGCGACCGCGGCGGCTGCGAGCAGGCGACGGCGCATGACAGGGCTCCCCGGATCGTGATTGACAATCCGATCAACGAGCCAACCGCCGGACGCGTCACTGCCCGGTCGCGGGCTCCGTGGGATCCATCGTGTTCACCATGAAATAGGCCGCCCGCTCCAGATAGTCCCAGAGCTGGGTGCGGGCCGGCTCGGGCAGGCCGAGGGAGTCGACCGCCACCCGCATGTGGTGCAGCCAGGCATCCCGTGCCGCCGCGTCGACCTGGAACGGCGCGTGCCGCATCCGCAGCCGCGGATGACCGCGGCTGTCGGAGTACGTGGTGGGTCCGCCCCAGTACTGCATCAGGAAGAGCGCGAACCGGTCGGCAGCCGGCCCGAGATCCTCCTCGGGGTACATCGGCCGCAGCAGCGGGTCCTCCGCCACGCCCTCGTAGAACTTGTCCACGAGGCGCCGGAAGGTGGGCTCGCCGCCCACGGCGTCGAAGAAGGTGGGTGCGCTCACCGTTCCATCCTTCCACTCACGGCCGGACATCGATCAGGTCGCCCCGCCCTGCTGCGGACCGGCGGCCGGCGGCGCGGAGTTGTCCGGCCCGCCCAGCCACGCCGGCGGCACGGCACTGCGCGGCAGCCGGGAGGCGGCGATCCGCTCCGACATGCCGGTCGTCTCCAGCGCCTCGGTCAGCGCCCGGCGCAGATCACGCTGGATCGCGATCTGACTGTCGGCGGTCGTCTTGGCGATCGTCCGGATCACCGCGCCGTCCACGGTCAGCTGCTCCACGCCGACCACGTCCGGCGGCTCCAGGAACCCCGTCTCGTGGTCCGGGTCGTGCGCGACGGTCTCGGCGGCGGCCTTCAGCACCACGACCGCCTCCTCCGAACTCACGAAGCCGATCGGGATGTCGATCACGACCATGGCCCAGCCCTGGCTCTTGTTACCGACCCGGACGATCTCGCCGTTGCGGATGTACCACAGCACACCGCGCGCGTCGCGCACCGTGGTGATCCGCAGACCGACACTTTCCACCACGCCGGTGGCCTCACCCAGGTCGACGGTGTCGCCGACGCCGTACTGGTCCTCCAGCAGCATGAAAAGGCCGGCGATCAGGTCCTTGACCAGGCTCTGCGCACCGAAGCCGAGGGCCACGCCGACGATCCCGGCGCTGGCCAGCAGCGGGGCCAGGTTGAAGCCCAGTTCGCCCATCACCAGCAGGGCCGCCATGGTGAAGATCACCGCACTGACGAAGCTGCGCAGCACCGACGCGATCGCCTCGGCCCGCTGCCGCCGCCGCTCGGGGATGAAGGTCCCCTCCTCGGCGGTGACCGTCACCTTCTCCTTCAGCGGCTTCAGCAGTGCCGGCATCGAGGCCCGCGACGTGCTGGTGGCCAGCCGGGAGATCGCGCGGTGCAGAAGCCACCGGATCAGCAGCGCGATCAGGACGATCGCGGCTATCCGCAGCGGCTTGATCAGGACCACGTAGCTGCTGGAGGCGAACCACTGGTTCCCGGTCCACTCGTAGATCTGCGTGCACAGGGCGTCGTCCGTGCAGACCGGCGTCGTGAAGACGTCGACCGAGGCGGACGGACCGGGGGTGGGGCCGAAGACGAACACGGGAAGTCAAGGTACCGGGTTTCCCTGGGCTAAGACCTCAGACGTTTACCGAACGGCTACGGATTCTGCTCGCAATTTGGTTATTCATCAGGGACTATTGGCGCACGGGACTCGCTCAGCGAGTCCCACATCACACACGCATGGGCTATGGGAGCGGTTACAAGCAACTGACACCGGAAGGGTGATCGCGATGCCTGACATACGACCCACGGTTGGCTCTTCCGCGTTAGTCCTGAACGCTACCTACGAGCCGCTGTGCGTCGTATCGGTGCGTCGAGCCACCATTCTCGTCCTGACCGCCAAGGCGGAGTGCGTCTCCGACGGTGACGGCATCCTGCACAGCGCGCACCAGAATCTCCCGGTCCCGTCGGTGGTCCGTCTCACGCGGTATGTGAAGGTGCCGTACCGCACCCATGTCGGACTCTCCCGCCGCGCCATCTTCGCCCGTGACGGCGGCCGCTGCGCCTACTGCCGCGGTTCCGCCGAGACCATCGACCATGTCTTCCCCCGCAGCCGCGGTGGCCTGCACGCCTGGGACAACGTCGTGGCCGCCTGCGCGAAGTGCAATCACAGCAAGGGTGACAAGACCCCCGCCGAGCTGGGCTGGCGCCTGCACGCCGCCCCGGCCGCCCCGCGTGGCGTCGCGTGGCGAGTGCTCGGACACCGGACCCCCGACCCCCGCTGGCGGGACTGGCTCGACCTGCCCGACCCCGTCCTGACGGCGGCGGAGGCCGCCTGAGCGGCGCCCGGAACGGGCCTCAGCCCTTCCAGCGGCGCCCGGAACCGGCCTCAGCCCTTCCAGCGGCGCCCGGAACCGGCCTCAGCCCTTCCGCGCGGAGACGAGCGAGGCGAAGACGACGATGTTGTCCTCGTAGCCCTCCTCACCACCCAGCCAGCGGCCGCCACACGTCATGAGCCGCAGCGACGGGCGGCTGTAGTCGCCGTAGACGCGCCGCATCGGCAGGTCGTTCTTGTCGAACGTCTCCACCGAGTTGACCTCGAAGACGGCGACCGACCCGTCCGCGCGCCGGACCTTGATCTCCTGGCCCGGCCTCATCTCGTCGAGCTCGTGGAAGACCGACGGCCCGGTCCGGGTGTCCGCGTGCCCGACGATCAGCGCCGGCCCGAACTGCCCCGGTGTCGGCCCGCCCTCGAACCAGCCGGCCTCGTTGTGCCGTTTCAGCGGCGGCACGTCGACCGAACCGTCGTTGGCCAGCCCCACCTCGAGAACCGGCGCGGAAACCCGTAGCGCCGGGATCTCCAGCCGTTCCGGACGGCTCGGGTCCATCACCGGGAACGCCCGCGGCGGGGGCTCGTCCGCTCCCCGGAACAGGCTGCCGATGTCGAACCCGGTCGCGGCGCCGAGTCCCAGGCCGAACACGAACAGGCCGAGAAAGAACAGGACCAGCGCGGTTATCCCGACCATCCCGCCTTTGCGGCCGCGGACCGGCTGCGGTTTCGGGAACCGCCGGGGGAACGGGATCCGGAACGGGGAACGCCCGCGAATCTCCGGGGTCGGCGGCAGCGGCCCGGTGATCGCACCCGGTGGGGGAGCCACGATGACCTGGGCCGGCCGCTTGCGTGCGACGGCCGCCGGTACCCGGGCGCCCGGCGGTGGCTGTTTCCCGCTGGCCACGCCGGCCTCAGCCGACTCGCCGGCGCAGCGACACGGCACCGAGCGCCAGCCCAGCCAGCGCGATGACGAGGCCGCCGCCCATCAGCAGGGGTGCGGGCGAGTCGTCCGAGGTCCCGCCGAACCCGGTGGCCGGGCCACGGGACGGTTCCACGCGGGCGACCACGTGCAGGACGGCCGTGGCGGCTCCGCCGTCCGGGCAGGTCAGGGCGACCGGATAGTCACCCGTGTCGGTGTCGGCGGGGACCCGTACCGTCGCCGTGAGAAAGCCGAACTCGGGCGCGACGGTGACCGTGCCGATGGGCTCGCCCCGCACCGTGGCGGCCTTGAGGTTCTCGTCGCACGACGCGCGCAGCGCGATCTCGTCCCCCGCCCGCACCGTGCTGGGATTAAGTTCCACGAAGACGGCCGCGGCGGCCGCCGGTGAGCCGCCCGTCAGGGCGATCGTCAGGCCCGCGACGACGGCGGGGACGAACGTGCGCATGAGCTCCCCCTCCTGCCGTTCGCGACGGAAAGTACGCGGACGGCGCGTGAGGGTGATTTTCGCACCCCGGCACACATTCCGCGTAGATCCCGACGGCGTGAGACCCCGGTTCGAGACCCGACGGTCCGGGACGACACGCGCTCCGCTACGGTGATTGATGTTCGGAATAAGAGGATCACCGTGCGCCTGGGGGCGTTCCGTTGTCAGTAATCAGTACCGTTCTGGTCTTCGTGATCATTCCGGCCGCGATCATCGCCGCGATCGCGACTCTCGTGCTTGCCGGCTCCGACCGGTCCAAGCCGGACCGCCGCTACCGTCCGGGCCGGCCCTACGACTTCCCGGCCATGTGGTTCACCGCCACGCCGCAGCACGTGGCGCCGGCCGGCGACGCCTACACCTCCGGGCTGATCATCGAGGACAGCTCCGGCTCACCCGTCCGCCCCGGTCCTACAGGAGGCGCAAGTGACAGTTGGTGAGGTAACCCCGGTCGAACAGCCGGCCGACGGTCCGTTCTCGACCCGTCAGCTGCTTCGCCTGGACGAGGCGCTCCGTGTCGCCGATCAGGTGACCGGGCTCCACTTCAGCATCTACCTCGGCCCGCTCGAGGAGCCGGTGCGCGAGTCGGCGGAGAAACTGCACGCGCAGACCCGCAACCCGAAGCGCGCGGTGCTGATCGCGGTCTCACCGAACCAGCGCAAGCTGGAGATCATCACCGGCTCCGACGCCCGCAGGCGCATCTCCGACCGCGACGCCAAGCTGGCCGGCCTGTCGATGGCCGCCTCGTTCGGCGGTGGCGACCTGGCCGGTGGCCTGCTGATCGGTATCGACCAGCTGGCCTCGCACGCCGGCCGGTCCTGAGCGCCTCGCAACCCGGCTGAACTGAGCTGGGTCGGCCGGGCCTCAACCGGGCCGGGGTTGGCAGCCGGTCCGGGAGTGTCAGCGCCAGGTCGCCGGATCCACCCGCACCGGGTACGGGCTGTCCATTCTCGCCTGCTCCTCGGCAGCCACGTCCTGGACCGGGCGGTAACCCGCCCCGTCCAGGGTGAACGCCCGCAGGACCGGTCCGGCTTCCAGCCGCCAATACGCCGGGATGCCCGCCGACGCGTAGACGGCCGGTTTGAGCAGCCGGTCGTATCGCCGGGTCTCGTCGGACTCGACCTCCACGACCAGGGCGACGTCGGCCGGGTCCACCCAGATGGCGCCGGACGAGTGCGGCCGCAGCACGGTCACGTCCGGGACGAGGTTGCTGTCCTCGAACGCGATGCCGAGGCGGGCGCACACCCACCAGCCGGGCGGCGCGGCCGACCGCAGGGTGGCGACGATCGACTCGACGAGCGAGTCGTGCCGCGCTGTCGCGGGCGGCGTGACATGCAGGCTGCCGTCGAGGATCTCGTACCGATGACCGTCCTGCGGGAACAGGTGCAGGTCAGGTTGGGTCCATCGCCCCTCGGGCGCGTTCCACCGTACCGGGGAACCCTGGCTCAGCATCGTCACAGGCCACCTCCATCACCGCGGAGTGCCAGCGTACTCACACACAGTTGTTTCCTGTGGGTTATCGGCCGGTAAGTTGTGGCATGTGAAAGGCCCGTCCCACTTTCGAGGGACGGGCCGTAATCACATTCGGTCAGGACGCGGCCTTGTCCTTGGCTCGCGCCTTGAGCGCCCGCAGCACGCCGTCCCGGCCCTCGGCCACCAGCCGGCGCAGCGACGCCGGGTGCCCGTCCCGGGCCAGCCAGGCGTCGGTGAGCGCCACCGTCTCCTCGCTGATCTGGTACGCCGGGTAGGCCAGGGTCGCGAACTCCTGAGCCGGTTCGCTGTCCGAGCGCGCCCAGACGTCCGCCGCCACCTCGAAGAACTTCTCCGCGTACGGCGCGGTCAGGGCCACCTGACGGGTGCTCTGGAAGCCCTGCAGCAGCGACCGGTTGAGCCAGTTCGGCGGGGCCTGCGGACCGGTCAGCTCGGCCCACACGCGAGCCTTGTTCTCCGCTGTCGGCAGCAGCGCCCGGGCGATCGCCGCCTCCCGCTCACCACTGGCCGTCCGGTCGCAGGCCAGCTCGTCGTCGATCTCGGACTCGGCGGCCGCCCCCAGAGCGGACAGCGCCTGCAGAAGCGACCAGCGCAGCTCGGTGTCGACCACCAGACCGGCCGGCTTCTCCTGCCCGGACAGCCAGCCGCGCAGCACCGCGGCCTGCTCCGGCGTCCGCGCCGCGGTGATGAACGCCCGCGCCCAGGTCAGCTGCCAGCCGCTGCCCGGCTCGGCCACGGCCAGCTGCCGCTGCGCCAGATCGGCGAGCAGCCCCCAGCCGGTCGGCGCCCACGCCGGGTCGGCGAAGCTGGTCAACGCCATCCCGGCCTGCCGGAGCGTGGCCGTGGTGAGGTTGATGTCGCTCTCGGCGGGCAGACCCGCCACGACCAGGGCCACGTAGTCGCGGGCCGGCAGCTCGGCGTCGCGCAGCATGTCCCACGCCGCCGCCCAGGACAGCGCCCGCGGCAGCGCCGAGTCGAAACCGGCGATGTGCCGCACCAGGGTGGCCATCGACCGCTCGTCCAGCCGCAGCTTCGCGTAGGTGAGGTCCTCGTCGTTGACCAGGAGCAGGTCCGGCGCCTTCACCCCGGTCAGGGCGTCGACGGCGGTGCGCTCACCGGCCACGTCGGCCTCGATCAGCTCGCGCCGGACCAGCCGGTCACCGTCGAGGTCGTACAGGCCGATGCCGACCCGGTGGGTACGCAGGGTCGGGTACCCCGAAGGGGCCTCCTGCTGCACGACGACGCTGGTGTAGTTGCCGTCGCCGTCCACCTCCACGATCGGGCGCAGCGTGTTCACCTGAGCCGTCTCGAGCCACTGCGCGGCGAACTTGCGCAGTTCCCGGCCGGACGCGGTCTCCAGTTCGGTCAGCAGGTCGTCGAAGGTGGCGTTGCTCCACGCGTACTTGCCGAAGTAGGCCCGCAGACCGGTCAGGAACGGGTCCAGGCCGACGTAGGCGACCAGCTGCTTGATCACGCTGGCGCCCTTGGCGTACGTGATGCCGTCGAAGTTGACCTCGACCGCCTCCAGGTCCGGCATCTCGCAGTAGACCGGGTGGGTGGAGGAGAGCTGGTCCTGGCGGTAACCCCAGGCCTTGCGGATGGACAGGAACGTCGACCAGGCGTCGGAGAACCGGGTCGCCTCGGTGTTGCACCAGTGGCTCGCCCACTCGGCGAACGACTCGTTCAGCCACAGGTCGTTCCACCAGCGCATGGTCACCAGGTCGCCGAACCACATGTGCGCGAGCTCGTGCAGGATGGTGTTGGCGCGCTGCTCGTACTCGTAGTCGGTGACCTGCGAGCGGAAGATGTAATGCGACTCGGCGTGGGTGACGCAGCCGAAGTTCTCCATCGCGCCGGCGTTGAAGTCCGGCACCCACAGCTGGTCGTACTTGGGCAGCGGGTACCGGACGCCGAACTTCTCGTGGAAGAAGTCGAAGCCCTGCTTGGTGATCAGGAACAGGTCGTCGGCGTCCAGGTAGCGGGCCATCGAGGCGCGGCAGAAGACGCCCAGCTCGATGCCGTCGTGCGAGTCGCGGACCTCGTGGTACGGCCCGGCGCAGATCGCCGTGATGTAGGTGCTCATCAGCGGCGAGGTGGCGAAGTGCACCGTCTTGGCGCCGAACGCGGCCGCCTCCTCGGACTCCACCGGCATGTTCGAGACGACCTTCCAGTGCCCCGGCGCCGTCACGTGCCACGTGTAGACGCTCTTGAGGTCGGGCTGGTCGAAACACGCGTAGGCGCGCTGCGCGTCTGCCGTCTCGAACTGGCTGTAGAGGTAGACCTCCTTGTCGACCGGGTCGAGGCTGCGCTGCAGCCCCTGGCCGCTCGCCGAGTAACCGAAGTCGCCGTCGACGACCAGGGTGTTCTCGGCGGCGAGACCGGCAAGCGGGAGACCGTTCTCGGGTGACCAACCGCTGAGGTCCAGCGCTTCGCCGTTCAGCGTCGCGGAGTGGATCTTCGCGGCGGCCGCCTCGATGAACGTCGCCGCGCCCGGCTCGGCGCACCGGAAGTTGATCACTGCGGTGGACCGGAACGTCTCGGAGCCGGGATTGCCGTGCCCGTCGGTCAGGTCGAGGGTGATGTCGTACCCCGTCACCTCGAGCAATCGACCACGCTCCGCAGCCTCGACCTGGGTCAGGTTGTGAACACCGGCCACGTGCACTCTCCTTCGAGCTGATAGCTGATTGCTTTTCCCGAAGCCTATGCGGCGACGGCGACGTAACTCACCCCGACTGTGCCCGTACGAAGGAGGAAGATCGAAGGATGACTGAACGTGCCACCGTCGACATGTGGTTCGACCCGCTCTGCCCGTGGGCCTGGATGACCTCCCGCTGGTTGCTGGAAGTGGAGAAGGTCCGCCCGCTGGACGTCCGTTTCAACGTCATGAGCCTCTCGGTGCTCAACGAGGGCCGCGACGAACTGCCCGACATCTACAAGGAGATGATGGCCAAGGGCTGGGGTCCGGTCCGGGTCTGCATCGCCGCCGCCGAGGCCGCCGGTCCCGCGGTTCTGCGGGACCTCTACACCGCGCTGGGCACCCGTATCCATCTGCGGAAGTACGAGATCGACGACCCGAAGCTGTACACCGAGGCGCTCGCCGAGGCCGGTCTCGACGAGAGCCTGGCCGAGGCGGCGCACACCGACGCCCGCGACGAGGCGCTGCGGGAGAGCCACAACGCCGGCATGAAGCCGGTCGGCACCGACGTCGGCACCCCGGTCATCCACGCGCCGGGCCCGAACCCGGGCGAGACCGTCGCCTTCTTCGGCCCGGTGGTCACTCCGGCACCGAAGGGTGAGGCGGCCGGCAAGCTGTGGGACGGCGTGGTCCTCGTCGCCGGCACCCCCGGCTTCTACGAGCTCAAGCGCAGTCGCGACCTGGGCCCGATCTTCGACTGAGAAAAACCGTTGCCATTCGGTGGCGGTCGCCGGGAAACGCGATCCCGGGGCGAAGATCCGTCGTTGGATGAGGTGATGTACACCTCATCCAACGCGGAGGCGGTAATGCCCCACAGTGAATCGGCCGGGTCGAGTATCAGCGTTCAGCGCGGAGTGTGGGCCGATTTGTCCCCTGATGTGGCCTCTATGCTCGCCCCTCCGGTGACCGTCACGGCAAGCGCGATCCAACGAGCGATGAACTCACCGGCTACGGCACAGTTGAGCAGGTCACCGGTGGCGATGCCGGTTGGTAAGCATCGGCGGCACTCCGGGTAAGTTGCCTGCCATGACGGTCGTGCACCCGATCAAACTGGCCTGGATCACCAACGGAGGTACCGGGGCCCAGAATTACGACGAGTTCGCCGACGACGCCGAAATCACCGACATCATCAAGGCCAACCCGCACAGCGCGCTGGCCGTCGAGATGCCGCACCTCGCGCCCGAGTCCCTCGGGAAGTCCTTCCTCGAGTCGCTGCCGGACGCCGTAGTCCGCCTGCAGCGGGATCAGGCCGAGGAGAAGTACCGGCAAGCCGAGCACGTCGTGGTGCTCTACCGCATCACCGCAACGGGCGAGGCGCCCGCCTACGGCCTGTGGAGCACGGTCGAGACCGGCCAGATCTCCACCAGCGCCGACGAGCCCGGCCTGGTCATCCGCAACGAGGACGTCTTCATCAGCAAGGTCCGCGAGCGGGTCGCGCTGGCCGAGGCGGTCGGCGCGCTGCTCTCCCCGGTCCTGCTCCTGCAGACCGGCCGCGGCGAGGAGCTGCACGCCGCGCTGGCCGAGGCGATCGACGCGGCCGGTGAGCCGGCCGCCACCGACGTGGACGCCGCCGGTCGTACCCACGCGATCTGGCCCGTCGGTCCCGGTGAGCTCCAGGAGCGGCTGCTGGCCCTGGCCGGCGGCGGCGAGCTGGTGGTCGCCGACGGCAACCATCGCAGCCTGGCCGCACAGACCGGCGGCCTCGAGCGGTTCCTGGCCGTCGTCACCACCCCGGCGTCGGTCTTCATCCAGCCCTACAACCGCCTGGTCAGCGAGCTGCCGGCGTCGATCGACGAACTTCTGGAACGACTCCGCAAGGCCGGTGCCACGGTCACCGAGCTGCCGCGCGCCGCGCAACTCCCGGCCAAGGGCACCATCGAGGTGTACGCCTCCGGCCGGACCTTCGCGATCACGCTGCCGTCCGACCCCGCCGGCACCTCGGTGGAGAACCTGGACCACGCCCTGGTCGAGCGGGTCCTGCTGCGTGACTCGCTCGGTCTCGACCCGGGCGACAAGCGGATCTCGTACATCGGTGGCGACTACCCGGTCGAGTGGCTGCGCGGCGAGGTCGACGCGGGCCGTGCCGAGCTGGCGATCCTCATCGCCCCGGTGACCGTCGACGACTTCGTCGAGGTGAACCTGGAACGGCTCAAGCTGCCCCGCAAGAGCACCTGGTTCACTCCGAAGGCCCGAGGCGGCCTGGTCGTGGCCGACATCCGCTGATGTTGCACCCGCAGGTGACAGCCGCCGCCCAGTTGCGGCGGCGGCTCTCGCCGGAGGAACTGGCGGCCGACCCCTATCAGAGGCTGCTCGCGGTCCGGGCCGCGATGGAGGACGCGAACGAGGCCGAGACCGGTCCCGCTCTGCCGCTGCCGGTGGTCGCCGACTTCGACGCCGACGGTGTGCCGTGCCGCCTCTACGCCACCCGGGCCAACGCGCCGGTGCTGGTCTACCTGCACGGCGGCGGCTGGTGTTACGGCAGCATCGAGACGGTGGACCGGTTCTGCCGCCGCGTCGCGGACCGGTCCGGCTGTGCCGTGGTCTCGGCCGGCTACCGGCTGGCTCCCGAGCACGTCTTCCCGGCCGCCCTGGAGGACGCCGAGACGGTCCTGCGTCACCTGCGCAAGTCCGGTGAAGACCTGGGCCTGGACGTGTCCCGGCTGGCGATCGGCGGAGACAGCGCGGGCGGCCAGCTCGCCACCGTCACCGCCCGCCGGCAGCGCGACGCGGCCACCCCGCTCGACTTCCAGGTGCTGATCTACCCCGCCCTCGACCCGCTCACCTCCGCCGAGTCGTACGACGAGGTGGGGGAGTACGGCCTCGACCGCGCCTCGATGAGGCTGGCCTGGGAGACGTTCGTCCCCGATCCGATGTTGCGGCTCACCCC
Organism: Actinoplanes sp. NPDC023801; assembly: GCF_040639655.1. NCBI lineage: Bacteria > Bacillati > Actinomycetota > Actinomycetes > Micromonosporales > Micromonosporaceae > Actinoplanes > Actinoplanes sp. NPDC023801. The sequence goes on from NZ_JBFAAI010000029.1 coordinate 68,798, forward strand.
GGACGTGGCGCCCCTCGCGGCCGCCGACCTGTCCGGCATGCCGCCCACCCTGGTGATCACCGCGGAGTACGACGCGCTGCGCGACGAGGGCGCCGACTACGCCGACGCACTGGTCGCCGCAGGTGTGCCTGTCGTGCACACGCGATACATGGGCGTGAACCACGGTTTCGCCCGCAAACTGGCCACGATCGACGCCGCACGGGCCGCGGCTGATCAGGTGGCGTCCGCCCTGCGTTCGGCCCTCACCTTCTGAAAGACTTCGTCTCATGCGTCTCTACCTGGGTTCCGACCACGCCGGCTTCGAGCTGAAGAACCACCTCGTGAACCACCTGGCCAAGCAGGGGCACGACGTGGTGGACGTCGGACCGCACGTCTACGACGCCGAGGACGACTATCCGGCGTTCTGTTTCCACACCGGTGTCAAGGTGGTCGCCGATCCGGGCTCGCTGGGCATCGTGATCGGCGGCTCCGGCAACGGCGAGCAGATCGCCGCGAACAAGGTCCCCGGCGTCCGCTCGGCCCTCGTCTGGAAGACCGAGATCGCCGAACTGGCCCGCCAGCACAACGACAGCAACGTGATCGCCATCGGCGCCCGGCAGCACACCCTGGACGAGGCCACCGCTTTCGTCGAGGCGTTCATCGCGACGTCGTTCTCCGGCGACGCCCGGCATGCCCGGCGGATCACCCAGCTCGCCGACTACGAGGTCGCCCGTGAGCTGCCCGAGCTGCCCGAGCCGAGCGCCGGCGCCTGACCCCCGAAGCCACCACCGCCCACCCCACCGGCTCCGCCGGCCGGCCAGGCACCCTGATCCCCTGACGAGCCGTCGCCCGGCCCGCACCGCTGTCTCAGGCTCGGGGAGCCAGCGGTGCGGGCCGGCCGGATCGCTTTCAGCGGCGCGGGAGTTCCTCGCGGGGCAGCCAGTTACGCCGCACGATCGTCAGATCGCGGTCGGCCTCGGCCAGGTCGTCGTCGGACGGCCGGGACGCGTCCCGCGCCCGCAGCGCCGCGCCCACGCTTACCTGCGATGAACCTGAGCCGACCAGGCCACGCAACCCGCGTTCGGACTCCCGGTCGTCGGACCCCGGCGCACCGGGTCGTTTCGGCATGCCACCGCGAGGGGGCCGCCCGGGCGAGCGTTCAGCTGCCGGCGCCCCATCCGGGTCGGAGGTCACCACAGCCTGCACTCCGGAGACGGCCGGTGGTCCGGGAGCGTGCAGCGGCCCGGAAGCGGGTGGCGCGGGGACCGGCGGCCCAGGAGCGGGCGGCGCGGGGACCGGTGGCCCGGGAACGGGTGGCGTGGAAGGGGGTCCCGCTGGGATCGGTGGCCCAGAACCGGGTGGGGTGGGGATCGGTGGCCCGGGAACGGGGGGCCTGGGAACCGGTGGGGTAGGGACCGGAACCGGTGGAGGCCCGGGAACAGGCGGCGAGGATGGCGGCGGGCCGGGCACGGGAGTGACACCCGGCGCTGCTGCGGAAACCGGGGCTGCGGAAGCTGGGGCAGTCGAAGCCGGGATGTCGGCGGCTGGGGCGTCGGAGGGCGGCGACGACGGGGGACGTACGCGGCGGCGTCGGCGTTCGGGCTGGCCCATGCTGCCGACGGTACCGCCGCGGTGGTCAACTCAGTACACCTCGTTCGGACTCGGCAGCCGGTGCCAGCGGAACCCGATCGTCGGATCGTTGGCGGTGAGCTGCCGGACCCGGCCCGCGGCGGCGAGCGCGGCCAGCGAAGTGCCACCCAGGTAGGCGGCGCCCAGGTCGGTCACCGAGCAGGTCAGGTCGGCCGGGTCGGTGGTTGCCGTGCAGGTCGCGCCGCCGGGGCCGCCGGTGAGCCGCCAGCGCCCGGTGTTCTGCTCGAGGTTCGGGTCGGTGACCTCGATGACCACGTCGACGTCGGTGGCGTAGCGGCGGGCGGCCAGAGCGGCGGGTACGTCGATCAGGCGGACCCACAGGGCGTCGCCGAGCGCGGCACCGAGCCGGCGCGGCTCGTCGACCAGGTGGAGCAGTGGTTCCTCCACGGAACCCAGACGTACGGTCACGCTGCGGGACAGGTCGATGCCGAGCAGGAACCGCCAGAGCGCCTGGTAGGTCTCCGGGTCGGCGGCGACCACTTCACGGACCTGTACCTCGGCGTTCGGCCCGTGGTTGTTCCACCCGTCCTTGACTCGCCAGAGGGCGTAACCGGTGGGGCCGCCGGGCGTCTCGTGCACGACCGCGTAACGCTTGGTGCCGCCGCCCCGGTGCGATTCGGGGTCTCCCAGCACGAATTTCCACCACGGGTCGTTCCGGCTGGACCAGCCGATCCGCTCGGCACGTAGTTGTTCGTACACCTTGGTCATCTCGGGCAGCAGCTCCGTCGGTTCGGCCATCCGCAGCTTCCCGGACGGTTGCTCGGGCGGAGCGGGGAGACGAACCTCACGGTTCATGATGTTGAAGAAGAGGCGGGACGCGGCCGCGCCGTACCCATAACGGGGGTAGATCGAGGTTTCGCTGGCCCAGAGGACGGCCACCGATTCACGCCCGGCCGCCGCGATCTCCCGCAGCTGGCGGTGCATCATCCGGTTCAGCAGGCCGCGCCGGCGATGGGTGGGCAGCACCCCGACGCCGGAGACGTGCGCTGCCGGAATCACCGCACCGGGCACGCTCAGTTCTCGTGTGAAGGCTTGGATATGGCCCACCACCAGCCCGGCGTCCTCGGTGACCAGTGATCGGTCCACCTCGTAGACGCCCGCCTCCATCTCCTTGAGCAGCCCGGAGATGTCCTCGTGGAAGACGGTGCCGAGCAGACGGCAGATCGCCGGGAAGTCCTCGGCGTTGCTGGGGCGGAGTACTATCTCTTCCTTCATAGCCTGTGTGTAACGGACTGATGTGCCGCGCGGCGAATGATTTGTTGGCTCGCTACGCTCGACTTGTCGGCGGTCGTTGACAGCACGAGCCGGGTCACCGACCGCAAGAGCCGGTCACCGATCGCAGGACGAGAGGGGAACGATGCCGGAGCAACCGCAGTGGTCCGAGCGGACGCTCGACATGCCACCGCAGGACCCGTGGGCCGATCAGCCGACCCGGCAGACGAGCCCGGAGAGCGCCGCCCCCAAGCCGGTGCCGACCTCGCCGGCTCCTGCCCCGGCACCTGACCTGTCGCCGTTCAGCCAGGGGCGTGCCCGGGTCACCCAGCGCACCGAGCAGTTCCAGGCGGAGCACGAGCCGACCGGCACCGGCTGGCCCGGCGATCACCATCAGCAGCAGCAGCGCAGCCTCGGCTGGCACATGCGGCGGCTGCGGCGCGGCGGTGAGTGGAGCAGTGCAGCGGGCCTGTTCGCCTTCGTCTGCTGGGGCATCTGGGCGCTGTCGTCCGGCGCCGATCTGACCAGTCCGCTGATCCTGTTCGTGGTGGAGCTGATCGTCGCGGCGGGCGTGTTCGCGCTGTCGCGCCTGGTCGGCCGTCTCGTGATCGAGCAGCGGATGGGCCGGCCACGGCACACCGCCCGGGGTGCGCACATGGTGGCCGGCCTGTTCCTCGTCGGTGTCGGCCTCGCCCACCTGCGCCAGACCGGCTGGGTCATGGACGCGGTGAACTGGGTCGTCGGGTTGTTCGCCTAGCTGATCGGCTTGCCACCGGTGATCCCGAGGACCTCACCGGTGGTGTAGGTGGAGTCCTGGCTCGCGAAGTACACGTATGCGGCGGCCAGCTCGGCGGGCTGCCCGGCGCGGCCCAGCGGGGTGTCTCCGCCGAACGACTTCACCTTCTCCTCGGGCATGGTGGCCGGGATCAGCGGCGTCCAGATCGGACCGGGCGCGACCGCGTTGACCCGGACGCCCTTCTCGGCCAGGTCCTCGGCGAGCGCCTTGGTGAAGGCCACGATGCCGCCCTTGGTGGTGGCGTAGTCGAGCAGCGGGCTCGACGACTGGTAGGCCTGAATCGACGCGGTGTTGAGGATCGCCGACCCGGCCGGCATGTGCGGCACCGCGGCCCGGCAGAGCCAGAACATCGCGTACAGGTTGGTCTTCATGACCCGGTCGAACTGCTCGTCGGTGATGTCGGTGATCCCGCCGGGCTGGGCCATCTGGTACGCGGCGTTGTTGACCAGGATGTCGATACCGCCGAGTTCGGTCCGGGCCTTCTCGATGATCGCCCGGCAGTGCGCCTCGTCCCGGATGTCGCCGGGCACCTTGACCGCCTTGCGGCCGGCCTTCTCGATCCACTGCGCGGTGTCGTCGGCGTCCGACTCCTCCTCGGGCAGGTAGGAGATCAGCACGTCGGCGCCCTCCCGCGCGAACGCGATCGCCACGGCCCGGCCGATCCCCGAGTCGCCTCCGGTGATCACCGCCTTGCGGCCGGTCAGTTTCCCACTGCCCCGGTAGCTCTCCTCGCCGTGGTCCGGCCGGTCCGGCATGTCCGACGTCAGGCCGGGTGGCTGCGGGTCGCCGCCGTCCAGTTCGGGCTTCGGGTACAGGTCGCTCGGGTTCACGTCATCGCCTCCAGTTCGCCGGGATCGGATTTCCACCGCTTTCCCGCCTGACGTGCGAATAACCGGATTCCGGGTATCCGGCGCGCCATGGGGGATCTTCGAGTGAGCGTCGTGGTCATCACCTGGCAGCGGCGCGAGGAGGCGCTGGCCTGCGTCGGCCGGCTGTGCGAACTGCCGGAACGGCCACATGTCGTGCTGGTCGACAACGGTTCCACCGACGGTACGGCGGACGCGGTCCGGGCGCGGTTCCCGGACGTCGAGGTGGTCGCCCTCCGCGAGAACCTCGGGGCGGTCGGCCGCAATGTGGGCGTACGCCGTACGAGCACCCCGTACGTGGCCTTCTGCGACGACGACACCTGGTGGACGCCCGGCGACCTGGCCCGTGCCGCCGACGCGCTCGACGCCCATCCGGAGCTGGCTCTGGTCAACGCCCGGATCGTGGTCGAGCCGTCCGGAGTCGAGGACCCGATCGTCGCGGAGCTGCGCGAGTCTCCGGTGCCGGGCCCCGACTGGCTGCCGGGCCCGGCATTGGGCAGTTTCCTGGCCGGCGCGTCGGTGGTGCGCCGGGAGGCGTTCGAGGCGGCCGGCGGTTTCAACGAGCGACTGTGGCTCGGCGGTGAGGAGGAGCTGCTGGCCACCGACCTGATCGCGGCGGGCTGGGAGCTGTGCTACCTGGAGGAGCTGACCGTGCACCACCGGGCGTCGAAGGTGCGTGACAGCACCTACCGACGGCGGGTCGGGCTGCGGAACACGCTCTGGTTCACCTGGCTGCGCCGTCCGCTGGGCCCGGCCGTACGCCGCACGATGTTCCTGGCCAGGACCGTTCCGCGGGACCGCACCTCGCTGCTGGGTGCGGTCGACGCGGTCCGCGGGCTGGGCTGGCTGCTCGCCGACCGCCGGCCCCGCCCAGCCGTGGTGGAGGCCCGTCTGAGCCGGCTGGACGAGGCGCAGCGGCGGTCCACTGCCCGGCGTTACGTGGGCTGAGCGGCTCGCTCAGGCGCCGGCCATGACCTTGCCGGTCTCGAGCAGCGACTTGAGGTCGCTGAGCACCCACGCCCAGCCGCCCCCGCCCTCGGCGCCGGCCTCCTCGTTGCCGCGGATCATCGCGGCGGTGGCCGGGGCCCCCGGCGTGTCGTGGGTGACGGTGACCCGCTGGACGCCGGCGCCGGCTTCCTCGATCTCCCACGTGAGCGTGGTGAACGGCTCCGAGCCGGTGGTCGGGTCCATGAGCATCCGCCAGGTCTGCACGAGCCGCCGCGGCGGCTCCGCCTCCAGCACCTCACCGTCCAGGATGATCTCGGGCATGTCGAACCCGTTGGCGGCCGCGTAGTCCTTCATCCCCTGGTTGGCCGTCGAGTAGAACCGGCCGCCCTTCTTCAGCTCGAAGAACTGGGGTGCGGCGTAGGCATACCTCTGGTTCCACTCGGGGTCGGTGATCGCCTGCCACACCTTGTCGGCCGGCGCCTTGATCCAGATGCGGAAGACCTGGGTGTCGCTCATGACTCTTCCTCCAGCGTTCGCTTGAGATCGATCAGTGCGGTGATGTGCTGCTCGGTGAACTTGTCGATCCACCGGTCGTGGATCTGCCGGATCGGCACCCGGTTGAGGTAATGCAATTTCTCCCGGCCGGACCGGCGCACGACGACGAGACCCGCCTCCTCCAGCACCCGCAGGTGCTTGGCGACCCCGAACCGGGTCATCTCCAGCTCCGACTCCAGCTCGGTGAGCGTGCGGCCCTCTCGTGCGAAGAGCAGATCGAGCAGGAATCGGCGACTCGGGTCGGCCAGTGCCTTGAAGACCCGATCGTCGTCGAACACTCGATCGTCGTCTGTCATGACTCCAAGTTATGTGACCATTTGGTCACCTGTCAACCGCGGATCTCGCGGCGGCATGCGATCCCCGGCGGCTACGCTCGCCGCTGTCGTCCGCCCGGCGCGGGAGAACGCCTTCCACACCGCCGTCGATCTTCCGCCCGGCCGCCGCGAGCCTTAGGCTCACCGCCCGTGTGGCCATTCAAGAAGCGGCAGGAAGCCGCCCCCGACGCTCCCGAATTCTGCAGCTACCTGGGTGACCCGGAAGCGGAACGCCTCGAGGCGGCGCTGCTGAAGAAGGACTGGGAGACGTCCCGCGCGATCCTCACCGCAGCCGCTCCCGAGGAACGCTCCTACTACGTGGGCATCGCCGCCGACACCGCCGGCGTCGAGGAATGGATCAACGGCCCGATCCGCGACGAACCCGGCTCGACGCTGCCGCTGCTGATCCGCGGCGCCCGCCTCGTCTACTGGGCGTGGGAGGCCCGCGGCGAAGGCGGCTCCAGCACGGTCAGCGAGAACGCCTGGAAGGTCTGGTTCCAGCGCCTGCGGCAGGCCGAGGACTGTTTGGACGAGGTGGTCGAACGGAACCCGGCCGACGCCGAGGCCTGGGAATACCTGATCACCCTGGGCCGGGCCCGCCAGCTTCCGACGGAGGAACGCTGGCGGCGCTTCAACCGGCTGATCGAGGCTGACCCCACCCACTACTACGGCCACACGCAGATGCTCGAGGGCCTGATGCGCAAGTGGAGCGGCAGCGCCGAGGAGATGTTCGACTTCGCCCGCACCCGCGCCGCGGCCTGCCCCGGCACTCACATCCCGGTGCTGGTGGCCCTCGCCCACATCGAGCACGGCCGCGGCAACGGCGGCACCGACCTGCATCAGTACCTGCAGCAGGACGACGTGGTCGACGACATCTGGAACGCGTCTCAGCTGTCCGCCTTCCACGACGACTACAAGGAAACCCTGCTGACGCCGTACGTGTGGAACAACTTCGCCTTCACGCTGGGCCTGGGCGGCCAGTACAACGCGGCCGGCAGCCTGTTCGACGTGATGGGCGAGGACTGGATCACCCGCTCACCCTGGAACACCACGACCAACTACCTGAAGGTCCGCGATCACGTGCAGTCCAACCGCGACGACCAGGACTGAGAATCTCCCGTGCCGGGGACAGCGCAACCGCCTCGCCGACCGGCGGCGACCCGATACGCATGGCGGCTGCCCGGCGTCCGGATTCCCGAAGATCAGTGGGCGACCACCGCCGGAGCTGTCATGTGCGGTCACCTGTCCGGCGCAGGAGTTTCGAGCCCCTCCCGGCCGCCTTGGCCGCCCATCCGGCGGACCGGGTTCCGATACGCCGCAGTGGTGGAGGGACCGTCACCACGGACGACGAGGTGTGCCGGTATTTACCGCGATACCGGGAACCGGGCCGTCGATCACGCGGGAGGAGCCGCCTGGAAACGAGCAGTCCCGCACCCACAGCCACGGCCAGAAGGGCGATGAGTACCGGCGTTCTGGTCAGCGGCGATGCCGGCTCGCTGCGCCCGGCACCCGGCAGGGCTTGAGTGGTGGCGGACGGCCCGCTTGCGGCGGCTGCCGGTGCGGATGCCGGGGGCAGTGCCGAGAAATCGACGATGCCGCTGCTCTCCAGCAGAGTCATATGCGTCATCACGAACTGATTCGCGCGCTGCGCGAGTTTGCGAACCGTGTCGTTGCGCGTGCCGGCCCGGACCGATGCGATAGCCGGGAAGATCTTGCCGTGCGCCGCACGCAATCGGTCGATGTAGATCTGATCGAAGACGGTTCCCCGCGCCTGGCGCATCTCGTCGAGCCAGCCCTGCTGGTCATTGTTGGGTTGGTCCGGCAGGGTGACGCCGAGTTTTCCGGCCGCATCGACGACCAGCTTGTCGAGCGCGCCGTGCTGGACGGCGATATCGCGTCCGATGGATTGAATCCGCTGACTCGCCGACTTCTGCTGCGCCAGCTGCCCGGCGGGTATCTCCCACAGCCCGGCGAGGCGGACCTTCGTCAGAAAGTCTCGGTCCGCATCCGAGAGTTCGCCCTCGCCGCGGTCGGACAACAATCCACTGGGAGGGTCCGGCACGCCCGGCTCGGCCTGCGCAGCCTGCGGGCTGAGCAGGATCATCGCGACGGCGGTCATCACTCCGTACGTCAACTGCCGATGCCATCCAGGCGCTCGATGAACGGCGAACAAAGTCACTCTCCTCAACAGTGAACACTCAGCGATCTTGGCGGCTGGAAGTACGCAACGAAGCGAGTTGTAGATCAAATGATCCTGTCGCCCGATCGGCCCGGAAAGGCCAGGAGGGACATATTGCAGAATGGGAGCCCTCCCATTTTGAGTTAAGAAGGGTTACGATCTGGATGCATGGCGAACGCCAATCTGGCGAACCGTGCATCCGTGGCGAAACTCCGCATCGATCGATTCCGTTCCACGGATACGGCAAAACGCATCCGGCCGTTGTTGATTCGAGATACATCGACGTTGACGACGTATTGCCCCCTGTGCAGAATCAAGGGCCATCGTTTCCCCGTCCGTGAGAGGCCGAAATTGTTCGAGGAAGCTCCCGTGACATCCGCCGACGATTCGCCGTCGAACACCGGCCTGCGCATCGGCCGATGGGTGCCCGATCCGGCGGACATGACCTCTCGTCACGGCGTTCGCCGCCATCCCGGCCACCTGGCCTCGGTGCGGCATGACCCCGCCGAGCAGGCGCCGGCACCGGAACGGGCGCCGGGGCCTTCTCCTAGGTCGCGCCGCCTGCCCCGGCGCCGGCGCCGGCTCCTCGCGATGGGGCTGGCCGGCGTGGTGTCCGCCGGATCGGTCGCGTCCCTGCTGCGGCCCGCCCCCGAACCGGCTGAGCTCAACGCCGACTCCTCAGCCGTCGGTGTCACGGACCCGGGCCGGCCGGAACCGGATTCCACCGCGCCGGTCAGTTTCATGCCCGCGCCCCCGTCGAGCAGCGCCGCGCTTCCCTCGTACCCGCCGTCCAGGAAGTTGCCGTCCACGCCCCGCCCCACGGCCTCGAGTGCCCACCCGACCATGACCACCCCGCCGGCCAGGGTCACCGTTCTGTCGGCACACCGTGAGAAGGATCTGCGCTCCATCCAGACCCAGAAGTCGACCGAGATCGATTTCGTCAACCGCCGGGACGAGTCAGTGGTCATCTACTGGCTGGACTACCACGGGACCCGGGAGCGCTACGTCGTCCTCGAGAGCGGTGACACCCGTGAGCAGCCGACCTTCGTGGGCCACCCCTGGGTGGTCACCACCCTGAGGGGCCACGGCCTGGGGGTCTTCCTGCCCGCCACCCGGCCGGCTCAGGCCACGATCACCTGATCGCCGGCGCTCCCGGCAGGCGGGTCACGACCGGCACCCCTCGCGGCATGACACCCCTTTCCGTACCGCGATTGACTGGTGGATTTAGGTGGATTTCCGTGGGTACTCCCGGCTGAATGGGGCCGCAATCCGCCCGCAGTGGGCCGACGGTGCGCGGCGCACGGCAAAGGAGGATCCATGGAACTGACCGCGACGACGACCATTCGTAAACCCGCGTCGGAGGTGTACGCGTTCTGGCGCGACCTGGAGAACCTTCCGACGTTCATGGCGCATCTCGAACAGGTCCGCACCACCGGCGAACGGACGAGTCACTGGACCGCCGACGCCCCGTTCGGCAAGGACGTCGGGTGGGACGCGGAGATCATCGAGGAGTCGCCCGGCGAGAAGATCGCGTGGCGCTCGACCGGCGACGCCGATGTGCCGAACGCCGGTACAGTCCGCTTCGTGCAGGCCCCCGACGTGGTGAGCACCGAGGTGCACGTCGTGCTGACGTACGACATCCCGGGCGGCACGATCGGCAAGGCGGTCGCCAAGTACTTCGGCGAGGAACCGCACCAGCAGCTCGACGACGACCTGCGCCGGCTCAAGCAGGTCCTGGAGACCGGTGAGGTGGTCCGGTCCGACGGCGCCCCGTGGGGCAAACGGGCGCGCAAGGAGTTCCCGCAGCGCCCGGCGCAGCCGCTGTCGGATGCCGAACTCGCGAAGGGAGCGGACGCATGAGGGCGAGCACCTGGGCGGGCCGCAACTCCGTCAAGGTCCGCGACGTGCCGGACCCCAAGATCCTCAACCACCGCGACGCCATCGTACGGATCACCTCCACCGCCATCTGCGGCTCGGACCTGCACCTGGTCAACGGGTACGTGCCGACGATGCAGGACGGCGACGTCATGGGTCACGAGTTCATGGGTGAGGTGATCGAGGTCGGCTCGGGCGTCGGCCCGAACAGGTTGCGCGTCGGGGACCGGGTCGTCGTGCCGTTCCCGATCGCCTGCGGCGCGTGCGCGGCCTGCGCCGCCGAGCTCTACTCCTGCTGCGAGAACAGCAACCCCAACGCCGGGATCGCGGAAAAGATGTTCGGTCACCCGGTCGCCGGGATCTTCGGCTACTCGCATCTGACCGGCGGTTTCGCGGGTGGCCAGGCAGAGTACGCGCGGGTGCCGTTCGCCGACGTCGGCCCGCTGAGGATCGAGTCCGATCTGACCGACGAGCAGGTGCTGTTCCTGTCCGACATCCTGCCGACCGGCTACATGGGCGCCGAGATGTGCGACATCCAGCCCAGCGACGTGGTGGCGGTCTGGGGCGCGGGCCCGGTCGGCCAGTTCGCCATGGACAGCGCCCGGGTGCTCGGCGCCGCGAAGGTCATCGCCATCGACAAGGAGCCCTACCGGCTGGAGATGGCCGAACGAGCGGGCCACATCCCGGTCAACTTCGACGAGGTCGACGTACGGTCGCGGCTGCTGGAACTGACCGGCGGGCGCGGACCGGACAAGTGCATCGACGCGGTCGGCCTGGAGGCCACCCACGGCAGCGCGCACATCTCCGCGTACGACCACATCAAGCAGGCCGTACGGTCGCAGACCGATCGGCCGCACGCGCTGCGCCAGGCGATCATGTCGTGCCGCAGCGGCGGCGTGGTGTCGGTCATCGGCGTGTACGGCGGCCTGCTGGACAAGTTCCCGGCCGGCGCGTGGATGAACCGGTCGCTGACCCTGCGCACCGGTCAGTGCCACGTCCAGCGATACATGAAACCGCTGCTGGAGCGCATCGAGCGCGGCGAGATCGACCCGACCCGGATCATCACCCACACCCTGCCGCTCGACCAGGCGGAACACGGCTTCGACATCTTCAAGAACAAGCGGGACAACTGCGAGAAGGTCGTCCTCAAACCATGAGGGACAACCGCGGTCGTACGGTCGTGCCGGCGGCCATGAACCCGGCACACCGGTACTGAATGCCCGGCCGGATCGTCGCGACCGGCTCGATCCTCGTCCGATACATCGGATCAGCCGGCCGGGACGGCTCGCCGGTCATCCCGCTCCAGGCCGGAGGCAGCCGATACCACGGCATGGTCGTCCGAAGGCGCCGGGAGCGACTGATCCGGGCCCAGCCGGTGCAGCAACGTGCGAGCCACCGCGTGGACCACATCGGGGTCGTGGGACAACACGAAGTCGACCGCCCGATCGTCGCGCTGACGCGCACACAGGGTCACGGTGACATGCGGGTCCACGATCGCCAGGGCCGTTTCCGAGCCGTCCGCGCTGTCATCGGCCGTCGTGCGTATCGGCGTCGGATCCGGCACGCCGAGAGGCGGCCCGGAGAGGCCCACCAGTGCCGCTGTCGAAGCCGGGGCCGCCAGTCGCGGTAGCCAGCCGCGTCCCACAGCCGGATCCGGATACGCACCCAGCACCAGGCCGTACGGGCCGGCGAACGCGAGCTGCCGCAGGACATACTCGGTGAGCCCGTCGATGAGGTGCCGGTCTCCGGTACGCGCATGCTGCCGAGCCGAGACCAGAGTGAACGGGCTGACCCCGGGCTGATGCAACTCCGGCCGGGGTGCCCGCAACCGGGCCGCCGGGTGCACCGGCCAGTGCCGGAGGACAGACAGCGGCCCGGGCCGTGCGAACAACCACCCCTGCCCCCAGCAGGCACCGAGCGCGCGTGCCACCAGCAGATCCTGCTCCGTCTCGATGCCTTCGGCCACCACCGCCGCACCGGTCCGCTCGGCGAACCCGCTGACCAGTGCGGTGGTCTCGACGGTGTGCGCGGAGTACGGCTCGCGGAGCAGGTGCATGTCGAGCTTGACGACCTCCGGCTCCATCAGCGGCAGGAAGGCCAGCGACAGCCGGTCCGCACCGACGTCGTCGAGCGCCAGCGCCCCGCCGGTGCGGTGGGCCCGGGCAGCGACTTCCAGCAGCGCCGACGGATGAGCGGCCAAGGCCCGCTCGGTGAACTCCAGCACGTACCGGTAAGTGGAGATCGAGGCGATCCGGGACCGCAGCTCGTCGCTGAGTGGGTGATCCGCCCCGGCCGGCTCCTTGTTGATGAACACCAGCGGCGGCACCACCGTGCCGGGCGCCTGGGCGATCTCGTGCGCCCGGGCGGCACACAACTGGTCCAGCTCCGCCACCATGCCGGCCCGCGCCGCGGCCTCGAACAGTTGGTCCGGGAACTCCACCGGCGACCCCGCCGGACCGCGCGCGAGTGCCTCCACCCCCACCAGTTGCCGTGTGGCGAGATGAACGATCGGCTGGAACAACGGCTGGACGGCACGCTCGGCCAGCACCCGCGAGATCAGCGCGGCGGGCTCGTTCGGGGCGCCCCAGGTCTGCCTGCTGCTCTGCGTCACGACCAGCCCCGCCTCCAAGATGAATGCCGCGCAGTTACCGATCGGCCGGCACCCGGATCAACTGAGAAGTCCCCACCCGATCGGATCCGTCCTGACGACTTCGCCCATGCTGCGCTCTTCGCCGAGGGGGCGCAGCAAATTTCCGCAAACCGGACGCCGCCGAACCGGATACGCAGCGCTGCCCGTGATCGTCGCGGCATCGGTCAACCTCATCGGCATCGTGTTCTGTTCCAGGCGAGCGAACGTCCGCAGGGAGTAGCCGGGCTCAGTTGCCGGTTGATTCATCTGTTGGTGGGCCGGCGGTTACGAGTCGTCGGACGTGCGGCCACAGATCGTCGAGCGATCCCACGCCGCCGGCGAGTTTCGCCAGCAGCACGGCACCCTCGATCTGCGCGACCACGGCCCGCGCGGTGGCCCGGTCGGCGTATCCGGGCGCGATACTGCCGTCTCGCACACCATCGGCCAGTGCGGCGTGGACGAGTTCGGCTTGTTCGGCGAAGGCGGCGGTGAGGCGCTGCTGAACGGCGGCCTCCTGGTTGCTCAATTCGATCGCCAGGTTGCCCAGCAGGCATCCGTCGACCCGGCCGGTCTCCTGCCATCCCTGCCGTTGTGTCTCGACGAGCCAGGCGATGAGGCGCTGGAGGCGTTCCAAGGCCGGTTCAGGTCCGGTGAGCAGCTCGCGCCACCCTGTCCGCTGCGCCTGCCAGTGGGTGTCGATCACCTCGATGGTCAGTGCCTGCTTGGACTCGAAGAAGTGGTAGAAGCTGCCCTTGCGGACATCGGCGCGCACGCAGATCTCGGCCACCCCGACGGCGGCGTAGCCACGAGTGTGCAGCAGCTCACAGGCGCTGTCGCGCAGCCGGTCACGGGCGGTACTGGTTCGACCCATGGGACGAGTATACGAGCGGTCAACTATCTTTTAGTTGACCGGTCGTCTACCTTCTCTTCATCACCTCTTGGAAGGAGGACGACATGTCCATCAGTGTCGTCATCGCGTACCACAGCGGCTACGGCCATACCGCGCGTCAAGCTCGGGCCGTCGCCTCCGGCGCGGCGTCGGTTCCCGGTGTCACCGCCGCCCTGCACGACATCTCCGCACTGGACGATGCGCTGTGGCAGGCGCTCACCGACGCCGAGGCGATCATCTTCGGCACCCCCACCTACATGGGCAGCCAGTCCGCCGTGTTCCAGGCCTTCGCCGAGGCCACCGGGCCGGTCTGGGCGCGGCAGGGTTGGCGCGACAAGATCGCTGCAGGGTTCACCACGTCCGCCGGTGTCAACGGCGACAAACTGAACACCCTGTCGTCGCTGGCGGTGTTCGCCGCCCAGCACGGCATGCACTGGGTCTCGCTCGGGCTGGCGCCCGGGTGGCTCTATTCCACCGCCGGTGATGTGGAGGATCTCAATCGCCTGGGCGGGTTCCTCGGCGCAATGGCGCAGGCGCCCTCCGACGCCGGCCCGGATGACGCGCCGGGGACGGCCGACCTGCGCACTGCCGAGCACCTCGGCCGCAGGGTCGCCCGGGTCGCGGTCGAACTGCGCCATGGCCGACTGGTCGGTGCGGCATGAGCGCCCGGCTGACCGAACTGCTGGGAATCGATGTTCCGATCATCCAGGGCCCGTTCGGCGGTGGCTTGTCGAGCGTCGCACTCGTCGCCGCGGTCAGCGGAGCCGGCGGCCTCGGCTCGTTCGGCGCGCACCATCTGGACCCCGATGCGATCACGGCGCTCGTTGCCGACCTCAAGTCGGCGGTGCCCCGGGACCGGCCGTTCAACGTGAACCTGTGGGTGCCGCACCCGCATGAGGCAGGCCTGCGCCCGGCACCCGCGGACTTCGAACGGCTCCGGCCGCTCTACGAGCGCCTCGGCGTGTCGACGCCGGCCTCGTACACACCGCCGCCGGTCTTCGGCGATCAGATGGACGCTCTGCTGGCAGCACAGCCTCCGGTGATCAGTTTCGTCATGGGCACGCCACCCGCCGACGTGGTGACCGAGGCCCGCCGCCGAGGCATCGTGACAATCGGCACCGCCACCACCGTCGACGAGGCAGTGGCGGTGGAAGCCGCGGGACTCGACGTCGTGGTCGCCTCCGGCAGCGACGCCGGCGGGCATCGGGGCGCCTTCCTGCGGCCGGTCGCCGAGTCGCTGGTGGGAACGTTCTCGCTCGTTCCGCAGGTCGTCGACGCCGTCCGCATCCCTGTCGTCGCGGCCGGTGGGATCGCCGACCGTCGCGGTGTGACGGCGGCGCTCGCGCTCGGTGCCGCGGGCGTACAGATCGGAACCGGCTTCCTCGCAACGACACAATCGGGGGCGAGCCCGATCCACAAGGCTGCGCTCACTGGTCCCGACGCCCGGATCACCGTGCTCACGCGGCTGTTCTCCGGCCGCCACGCGCGAGCGATCATCAACCCGCTGATCCGGGAACTCGCGGCGGAAGAGGCAAACGTGCCCGAGTACCCGGTGCACAACGCGCTGATGCAGCCCCTGCGTCGAGCCGCCGCCGCCCGCGACGACTCGCGATATGTCAACCTCTGGGCCGGACAGTCAGCTTCGCTGTCACGGTCGGTCACCGCGCAGGACTACCTGGCCACGCTGGTGGCCGACGACAGCAACCGGTCCGAGAGCATCTGACGGCGTATCGGTGGGCGGAGGATCGCGACCTTCGCCCACCTGGCGCCAGTTGCACGACCGCAGGACGGCCATTCCTTTTTCTCGGAACAGGCGCGTTCCATCCCAGGCAACGCTCGGTCGAAGTAGGGAGTGCGCGTCCACTCACATGCAGCGATCCGCGCGTACTGACGTCCTCCTACGTCACTGTTCGTAGAGAACGGGTGTAGTGGCCGTCCTTCCGCTTCCCTTTGCTCCTCTGTCAAGGAGCAGGTATCGGCTGGTCGATGCTGGCGTGTAGGGCTTGGTAGATGACGTCGGACAAGCGTCGTTTGAGGATGCGCAGTGCTTCCATACCGCCGTCGCCGCCGGCTTTGCGGCGGGCGATGAGCTCTTGAGCTGGTGGGTGGCAGCGCGCCTGGGTGATCGCGATGCGGTGCAGGGCCGCGTTGAGCTGGCGGTTGCCGGTGCGGCTGAGCCGGTGCCGGGCGCGATTCGACGACCAGACCGGCAAGGGTGCGGTGCCGTTGTGCCGAGCGTAGGCCGCCGCGGACTTGAACCGGCCGATGGCGGCGGTCTCTCCCACGATCTTCGCGGCGGTCAAGGCGGCGCAGCCGGGGATCTCGAGCAGCGCTGGCGCCAGGCTTGTGGCCAGGGCGGTGATTTCTTTGCCGAGGGCGTTGATCTCGGTGGTGAGTCGTCGGCACTGCTCGGCGACGGCCAGGGCGATGCGGGCGACGGTGCCGGTGCGTCCGGCCAGCTGGCCGGCGATAGTGGTGAGGGCGCGCAGGCTGGTCAGCGACCGCGGGCGGGGATCCCACTGTGGGTCGAGCTCATGCAGGTGCCAGCGCCAGCCGGTTGACCGCACGGGTGCGTTCGGCAACTTGGTCATCGCGGCGATCGGTGAGCAGCCGCACGTCGCGTTCCGGACCGTCGAGGTGCGCGGTGGGCAGATCCGGCTCGCGCAGCGCCGCCCGTGCCACGGCCAAAGCGTCGATCGGGTCGGACTTGCCATAGGTGCGGGCGCCGTCACGGGCGTGGGCCATCAGCTTGGGCGGCACCCGCATGATGCGTTCGCCGGCGGCGAGCAGGTCGCGTTATAGGTGACGGGTCATGGCGCGGCAGTCCTCAACGGCCCAGACCCGTTCGTTGTCATGCTGGCTGGCCCAGTGCAGCAAGGCGAGGTGGTCTTTGCTCGTGGTCCCGCAGGTGCGAGTGGCGATCTGCCGGCCGTTGGCGTCCACCGCGACGGCGGTGTGGCTGCGCTTGTGCGCGTCGATACCGATGACGAGCATGGGAGATGTCTCCTTCCGAGCCGAGGGGACTCGGGCCGGTCGGTAGGCACCCACCAGTCGAGCGCGGACACGCTCCTCTCAAGCCATACCGGCCGGTCCTTCACGTCCGGCAGGCCGCATAAAAGGAATCAGCCACGGCAGTCAGCGAGGCGCCGTGCGGCACTTCGCGGAGCAGTACCGAGCGTCCTTGCGGTGCAGTAACGGCATGGAGCGACCACCGTGCTCGCGTCGGCGGATCATGGAGGCGTGGATCAGGAGGATTTCGATCGACTGTGCCGGCGGGTGTACAGCGAGGTGCGCGCCGGAGCGCCGGAATACCCGGACATGTTCGACCTGGCTACCGCGGTGCTGGAGGTCAAGCCGTCGGACCGCGACGCCGCCGAACTGGCGGCGCTGAGTGTCGACGGCGTGGCGGCGAACTGGCCGCGGATGATGGAACTCGCCGACGCCGTGTTGGCCACCGCCTGCTTCGAGCTGGGCCTGTCGGAGGAACCGGCGTGGATGGCCGGCCTCGACGATGCCATGCGGCTGGTCAACCGCGACCTCTCCGCGACCGGCCTGCCCGGATGCCGTCTCCGGTTCATGGACTTCGATCCTAATCTCGACGAGAACCGCTTCGTGGAGACCTGGGGCGGCGAATTCGGCACGGGTTCGGGGGTGCCCTCGAGTGCCGGGGCCGACCCGGTATCGGCGCTGGTGGCGGTCGCCGATGACGCGCAGGACGCGGTGACACACACGATCTGGGCGGTCTGGCCGGTGTGCCCCGCGCACCGGCTTGGCGCCCACGCCCGCCGGTACCGCGAGGCCGCCGTCTGGTGGTGCTCCGGCGACGGCGGCCATGTCGCGGCGGCCGTCGGTCATCTCCCGCCGGGCGCCTCCCGAGTCTGATCACCGTACCTGGGCGGGGCGAGAAGGTGACGGGGGCCGCTACGCCTCCCGCCTGACACTGGTGGAAGTGGAATGTTGCTGATTCGGAAGGGGAACGCGGCCAGCATCCTGCGCTGCGTACGACTGCGTCTACGTCACGTCCCGTTCTGCCGGAGCCCGGGCGTGTGATTCCCCTGGGCCGCCCGACCCTTGAAGCCTCATGGGCGACAGCTGGATCACCGCACTCTGGCAGTCGGACGGGCCCGCCGGCAGTTACTGACAGCAGCGGGAGCCTTACTCCGATGATCTTGGCGGATATACAAGTTACTTGTATATTCGGTCGCCATGCGATCACCTTCGCGCCCCCCGCTCCGGGAGCCCTCATACTTCGTGCTGGCCGCACTTCTCGACGGCCGGCTCCATGGGTACGCCGTCGTCAAGCGCGTACAGGAGTTGTCCGACGGACGCGTCAAACTTGCCGCCGGCTCGCTGTACTCAGTGATCGACAGGTTGCTCGGCGAAGGTCTTCTCGTCGCAGACGGCGAGGAGATCGTCAACGGCCGGGCCCGGCGCTACTACCGCCTGACCGACGACGGGCACGCGGTGCTCGCCGAGGAAGCGGATCGGCTCGCCACGGCGGCTCGCGTGGTGCACGACAGGCTGTCGCATCCCACCTCGGCGCGGCCGACTCCCGGCCGACGATCTACTTGGAGGACCTTGCCGGCATGAGCCACGACATCCTGGAACGCCGTTATCGGGCACTGCTGCGGGCCTACCCCGCCGACTATCGCCAAGAACGCGCGGATGAGCTGCTGGAAATCCTGATCAGCGAAGCCCCGGCCACCCGCCGATGGCCGGATCCGCGGCAGGCCGTCGCACTGGTACGCGCTGGCCTGCGAGTGCGTTCCGGCAGCGCGGCACGGCGCCCGACGGCCGTCCTGTTCTGGCAGGGCCTGCACCTGGCAGCCATGGCGGTGCTCGCCCTGGGCGCCGTGATCGGGCTGGACGACACCATCGAGCGCTTCGAGTTCGGCGGACTCGACGATCCGCTTGACGTACTGCTGGACGACGGCGCGAACCTGATCATGACCGCTGCGGCCCTGGCCACTCTGGCCCTGGGCCGCCAGCGTCTGGCCGCCGTCCTGGTCGTCGCCGCGATCGCGGTACCGACCGCGGCCTCGCAAAACCTGTTCGCCAACAGCATGCCGCAGTGGTGGGCACCGGTCGTGGCCGCGCCTCTGGTGCTCGCCGGCCTGCGTCGCCCCGCCGACGTCCCCGCGGTCGAACGCGGCAACGGTGTCCTGGCCACACTGGGCGTGGTGGCGCTGCACCTGGTGCCGGTGGATCGGCTGTCCATCGTCGACCCGGTGCAGCAGGGCCTCGTCGCGATCGTCACCGTCGGGGCGTTCGCCGCCTTCCTCTGGGTGGCGACGGCTGACCAGCGTCTGCTGCTCGCGGCGGCACCCACCTTCGCCCTGGGCTGGCTGCACCAAGTCATGGTGTACCCGGAATCGGCGATGTCGCTCTATCGGGCCGAGGCGCTGCCGTCGATGATCGTCGCCGTGGCCATGGTGCTCGGTGCGTTGGCGATGACCCGCCGGCGCCAGGCACGGGCTTGACCGCACCACGCCTCGCGACGCCGGCTGACCGCCGTCCCCGAGAGTCACCCGTCTGAGCCGGCCTGATCCGGCGTCGAGAATGGCCTCCTGCCGCATACGGTGGGAGGCCATCGTCATGCCGTGGCCATGACCCCACCGCCAACGCCACGGCCCATACCGGTCACGCTGCACCCCTCATAGGGGCGCCGACGGCCGACCCTACCTCGTCACATCGAACCCAGGTGCGCGGATCTGCCGCGATCCGCTCCAAGGCATCGGGCTGTTGCGCAGTCTTCTGTCACCTGGGTGGCAGAAGGCGTCGAAGGGCAGGGGATACGGCGTCACCGTGACGGCACCGGGCCGGGTTCGACGCCCGAGTTTGCCGGGAAGCGCTCACTCAATCATGGCGTGGCCGCTGCCTCGATCGTCGCTCATGAAGATCACCAGCGCGTTCCGGTGTTACCGGCGACCGGCTGTGGGCTTCCGTTCCTGTTCGATGCTGTAGTGCAGCGCGGTCCCCGCGGCGGTAATCCACATCGCGGTGACGGCGAAGCTGCGTTCGAAGTTGACGCTGGTCTGCGGATCGGCTGGCGAGGTCAGCGTTGATGCAACTGTGAACAGCGTGGATGTGACGGTGGTCAGGAACAGCACGACCAGCCCGATCTGAGCCCAGCGCGGCAGTACAACGAGCGCGCCCCAGAACCGGTCCCATTCCACCCGCCTTCCGCCGAGGAGGAAGAGCGCGGATCCGAACGTCAGAAGGGCAGGGATGAACGGTAGCCAGAAGAAGGCGCGGGCATCCGGCGCACCCGGAACATACAAGGCAGTCACCACGGCCGCGTTCAACACCAGAGCGCACACCGGCAAGAGCATCGCTTTACGCACGCCAGCACAGTACGGCCACCGCCTCTACCACGGTGATCGCTCCAACGTGATCTTCGCCCACACCGGACGTGACCGCCCCCGCCGCCGACATGACGCCGGCGAATGGGCCGACACCGACGCCCGTCTGTGACCGACCGGCCCTGGTCTACTCTTGTTCGACGCGGTTGCGGCCGCCTTCCTTGGCTCGGTACAGGGCTTGGTCGGCGCGCGTGAGCAGATCGTCCACGGCGCTGTCCCCGGGACGCAGGTGGGTCAGGCCGATGCTGATGGTCACCGGGACAGGGCCGTCGCGGGTCGGCACCGGCTCGACGGCGACCGCCTGCCGGAGCTGCTCCGCGAGTGCGGGCCCGTCGAGATCCGGGCCGGTCAGGATCGCCGCGAACTCCTCGCCGCCGTAACGGCCCACGACATCACCGGCACGCAGGCACCCGCTCATGCGCTTCGCCACCTCGCGGATGACGTCGTCGCCGACGCCATGGCCGTACGTGTCGTTGATGTTCTTGAACTTGTCGATGTCGAGCATGGCGGCGGCCAGCGGCTGACCGTCGCGCGTCGCGTCGTTCACCAGCGCGCCCGCCAGGGCGTAGAAGTGGCGGCGGTTGTTCACGCGGGTCAGTTCGTCGGTGGTCGCCAGCTGCTGCACACGGGTGAAGAGAGCCGCGTTGGCGTAGGCGCTCATGCCCTGGCTGGCGAGCGCGGCGGCCACCTCACGACGGGTGTCGTCGAAGCGGTCGTCACCGAGCAGGACCACGCCGACCAGCCCGTCGCGGGACAGCAGTGGTACAGCCAGACCAGAGGTGACGTCACCGAGCAGCTCCCTGCAGAGCGGGGTGTCGCCGGAGAGCAGGAACGGCTCAGTGGCGGTGAACGCCGCATACTCGTCCGGTTCCAGCCGGCGCCCGTGCGGGTTCACGGCATCGGTCCCGGCCGCGGCCGCGACGGTCAGCGTGGTGCCGTCCGCGGTGAGCAGGCAGCCGCTGACCGCGTCGAGCTTGTTGTGGAGGGTGGCGAACAGCCGGTGCAGCACCTGGGGCGGGTCGAGGACCGCGCTCAGCTCGGCGAGACTGGCGCGTAGCGTCTCGGCGAGTTGCTGCTGCTGCTGGGCGGCGCGCACGGCGACGTCGAGCTGTGCCGCGCGGGCGGTCTCCAGGGATACCGCGACGTGGCTGGTGATGGCGGTGAGCACCTCGATGTCGTCCTCGGTGAAGATGCCCCGGGCCATCCGGCTGTCGAGGTAGACCACTCCGCTGAGGCGGCCCTTGAGCTGCAGGGGGGCGACCATGATGCTGCGCAGCCCGTGCGCGACCACACTGTGCGAGCCGAGGGCGAGACCCTGCTCGGTGCCGGTGATCACCAGCGCCTCGCCGTTCTCGACCACCCGGCGTACGAGTGTGCTGCCGTATCCGGTGGTGGTGTCGGCCTCTGTGCCGTCAGCGTTGCGGCCGACGAAGAAGGACGGTGCGCCGGTCTCGTCGAGCAGGAACATCAGGGCGCGTTCGGCGCCGAGGATGCGCAGCGTCTCGTCGAGCGCCACCCGGGCCAGCTGTTCCGGGTCCAGAACGGTCGCGGCGGCGGCGCTGACCTGCTGCAGGGCCTCGAATCGGCGGTTACGCGCCACACTCGTCCGCCGGTCGACGTGAGTGTGGCGCTGCACCGACCGGGCCTCGTCGACGCCGAACTCGATCTTGATCTGCCGGCGCCGATGTTCCCATCCGTACGTGGCGGCGAGCATGTGAGCGAAGCGGGCCTGTCGCTCGGCCTCGCCGGACAGACCCATCTGGCGCAGGGCGCGAGCGCGGATCCGGGCGACCTCGAACGTCAGGATCGGCGCGTCCAGCGACCGGGCTCGACGTTCCACCCGGTCGGCGAGGGCGAGTGCCTTACGGTTGTCGCCGCACTGCTGCCACAGCGCCGCCTTGGCCACCCGATATGCCGCCTTGAGCAGCGGCGTGCCGGTGACCTGCGCCAGCTCACGCAGGGCCTTCTTCGCGGCCGCGACGCGTGCCGGACGTTCCTCGTCGGTCGACATGCGCAGCTGCGCCATCCGGCCGTGCATCTTGTACACGTAGAACCACTTGTGCTGCGGCATCAGATCGCGGTTGCTCAGGCCGAGGCCTTCGAACTCGGCGATGGCCTCCTCCAGGGGAGCGCCGAACTCGCCTTGCTCGACCACCGCGCACGCTGCCGCGGTGGCGATGCTTGCCCGTTGCACGGGTGAGCCCACACCGGGCGGGAAGGATTCCCGCAACGCGGCGAGCGCGGTAGCGGCTTCGGCGGGCCGGCCCTGCTGGGCCGGAACCATGACGCTGAGCATGCTGAACGGTGTGCCGTACGCCTGGCGGGGATCAGGCAGGTGCCGCATGCCCCGCGCGTACTGCTCGGACGCCTCGGGTGTGTGCCCGCGGAAGATCAGCCGTAGCCCGGTGGAGGCGAAGCCGGTGATCAGCTGGGCCGGGAGGAACCAGCGGGCGTGCCGGACGATCGCGCGCTCCCAGGCACTGCCGTCGTCGAAACCGCCGAACAGCAGCGCGCACCCCTGGAACCATTCGACGTAGGCGATCAGTTCAGGATCGTTCAGTGCCGCCGCCGTACGGGTGGCCCGGCGCAGCGAGCGCTCGGCCACGCCACGCAGCTTCACCACGGCCGCCACGTAACCGATCAGGGCATACACCCGGGCGTACTGGGCGCTGGGCCCGAGCCGGTTGACGGCGTACAGCGCCCGCAGCGCGAAGATCAGCGCCTCGCGCAGCCGGAGACCGATGGCGGCGGCATAACCACCCGCGTCCAGCACGGCGGCCAGGGTGGCCAGCTCCTCACGCCGGTCGCCCCGGGCGGTGCCGTACCCGAGCCGGGTACGGCGCACGAGCCCGCCCATCGCGGCGATCGCCAGGGTGGAGGCGAGCCGGGGCACCTTGCCGGCGGGCAGGGGGTGGCCGAGGTCGGCGAGCGCCGCGGTGGCCGCACGCACCGCGTGGTCGTCCGCCCAGTTGGTGTGGTGCAGCTCGACCAGGGTGGAGCCGAGTTCCGCTCGTCTCCGCGAGTCCTGCTCCACCGCCAGCGCGCGCTCCAGGGCGTCCTGCGCGTCGGCATAACGGCCGGCCCGCAGGTACGCCACGGCCAGCGGATGGAGGATGTCCGACGGTCGGCCGACGTCGTTGCGGCTGGCGTGCTCGAGATAATCGATGGCACCGGCCGCGGAGTGCTCGGCCAGGGCCTGCATGCCGGCGGCCCGGGCCGCCCGGTAGTGGACCTCCGGCGCCACCTCCTCGCCGCCCGACCGGTAGTGGCGGGCCACGGCATAGACGTGGTCGTCGTCGCGCAGCTGTGCGGGCAACTCTTCGAGAGCCGCCCCGAGCGCGGCATGCAGCCGGCACTCGTCCTGCTCCGGCAGTTCACCCAGCAGCGCCTGACGAAGTGCGGCGTGCACGAAGCCGTACCGGCCCCCGTCCCGCAATTCGAGGACGCGATGACCGACCGCCGCGGTCAGCGCGTCGAGCACCCGGTCGACAGGCAGACCGCACGCGCCGGCGACGACCTCGTGCCGGAACTGGCTTCCGGTCACCGCACCTGCCTGGACCACCCACCGGACCTCGCCGGTGAGCATCCCCAGCCGCGACACGATGAGCGCCTCGGCATCAGCGGCGGCCGGCAGGGCATCGACACCCACGGTGTCGAGGTACCACTCCCCCCACAGGGGGACGAGCAGGCCCGCATCGACCAGCTGCAACAAGTACGCGACAACCGCCAGCGGAGGTCCACCGGTACGGGCGGCGACGTGCTCCAGCAAGCCGGCCGGCACCGTGGCGCCGGGCAGGCGGGAGGCCACCAGCTCGGCGACCGCATCGGCAGCGAGAGGTTCGCACCGCACCTCGGTGTCGAGCTTCGCGCCCAGCTCGGTGACCGGCCCGTCCGCGCCGTCCAGCTCGGTGAGCAGCACCAGCAGCGGAGTCTGGGCCAGCATGGGCCCCAGCAGGTTCAGCACTCGCCGGCTGCCGGCATCGAGCCACTGCGCGTCGTCGAGGCACAGCAACAGACCGCCGCAGGAGCGAGCGAGCCGGCTCAGGAACACCGCCACCGCGGAGAACATCAGTTCGTCGCGGCCCTCGGTTCCACCACCGGTGTCGCCCAGCAGTTCTGCCAGCCGCGGCGACACACCGGCGAGCAGGCCCGCCCCGGCCTCGACCGCCGCCTCCCGTACCCATTCCAGGTGCACGTCGTGCTCGTCGTCGGGCATCGCGGCGATGGCGTCCAGATGATCGTCGACAGCCGCGCGCAGCGCCGCCATCGGCAGCACCTCGTCCTGCACACAGCGGCCCCGCAGAACCGCGGCCCCGATGACGCGTGTGCACATCTCGGCGGCCAGCCGGCTGCGGCCCGTACCGGCGGCGCCGCGGATGACAGCACCACCGCCGACACCACGCCCGGCACGCTCCCACCGGCCCATGAGCGTCGCCAGCTCGGGCTCACGCCCGCACAACGGCCACATGCCGGCCGTCGCGTCGTCGGCGACCGGCAGCGTCTCCGAACCGGGACAACGGCGCAGGTCGGTGAGGAGAGCGCCGGGACTCTGATAACGGTCGTCCGGGTCCTTGGCCAGCAGCCGCTCGACCACCTCGGCCAGCACAGGGTCGGCGTCCGGCCGCAACGACCGTACCGACGGCACCGGAGCCACAGCGTGCAACCGCAACAGCTCGCCCACGTCCGCGGCATCGAACGGCGGCTGCCCGGTCAGGCACTCGAACAACACGACGCCCAGCGAGTACAGGTCCGATCGGCCGTCCACCGGCCGCTTCAACATGCCCGATTGCTCCGGCGCGGTGTAGACGAACGTTCCTACCGCTTCGTCGGTATCGTCGGGCGCCCGGCCCAGCAGGGCCAGCCCGAAGTCGATCAGCTTGGCCGACCCCTGTGACCCCATCATGATGTTCTGCGGTTTGACATCACGGTGCACCAGGCCGGTGCGATGCGCCGCCCCCAATGCCCGCGCCAGCACGGCCGCGAGCTCGACCACCCGCCACTGCGGCAGCGGACCGTTGACAAGAAGCTCAGCCAGGGATCCGCCGTCGATGAATTCGGTGACCAGAGCAGGTGTGCCCTCGTACCGGCCCGCGGCCATGGTGGTCACCACACCGGGGTCGTTGACGCACGCCAGCAGCGCGGCCTCCCGGCAGAACGCCAGCAGCGTCTGCGGGTCGTCCCCGGCCTCACCGCGAGGACGTTTGAGGGCGTACCACTGGCCGCCTCGACGTGCGCGGTGCACCGTCGTAGCCGCACCACGACCCAGCTCCGCCTCAATCTCGAGCCCGGTCAGCTCCGCTGCCTGGCGGCCGGTCTCCGAACCGCGTGTGTCGACGCTCATCAATCTGGTGCCCCGTCTCTCAATCCCTGCTTGACCAGATCGGTGGGGGTAGCCGAAAACTGAACCATTCCACGCACACGCCGGCCGGCGTCACCACCGCCGATGGCATCAACAGCTGCTGAAACGATCGTCGACGACGACCGCCGTCTCGGTCTGACCGGTGCTGGCTCGACCACCAACGCCTCGCGGAGCTCGTGGCACCCGTTCGGACGCGGGAGCCGATACCGGCCCAGCCGCTCGGGGTGAAACCGTCGCCACCAAGCTCGCCGCTTCCCCCCGTGGGCTGGGGTCCCGTGTCACGTCCGGCCGGTTACCGACGAGCAGGAGCACGTGGCCCTCGCTGGTCGGGGTTTTCTACACCCTCGGCGACCGTGGCCAGGCCCATGGGGTGGGCCAGCTGCACGATGCCTTCGGCCAGGGCCGCGCTGGCGGCAGAGGTTGCGACGTCATCGACGAACGATTACCGGCGTCGGTAAGCCAGGGATGAGTAGCCGGCGCCGAAGTCGTCGACTGCCAGGCGCACGCCGGGCTTCTTGAACCCGCCTAGCTGCTCCAACGTTGCAGGGGCATCCTCCACCAGTACGGACTCGGTCAGTTCGAGCACGAGCTGGTTGCTTTCGAGACCACTGTCGCGCAACACGTAGGCGACGTCGTCGGGCAGCGCCGACATGGCAGCCGACGGTCGCTCGCTGTCGTTGCCGTCGGTGAACGGCTTGGCCATGCTCGTAATCACCCGGCGAGCGAATGCGGTCACTCGGGCAAGGTGGCCCGCGCCGTGCAGGAGTACCGCAAACTCGTCGCCACCGCAGCGCGCCACGGTGTCAGTCTCCCGCACGAGGTTACGCAAACGCGCGCCCGCGCCGATGAGGATTGCGTCCCCCATAGCGTGACCTGCGGCGTCGTTCACGGCCCGGAACCGGTGCAGGTCGATCAGCGGCACCGCGAGGCGCGCAGTGCTAGGTGGACCAAGATCGTCCGAAGAATCTAAAGTTCCTCGTTCTAGCAACCTTCAAGACGTTGGCGACAAGGGGGTGCCACTTCCACAATAGAAGGTACGTGGTTGAGTTGGCGGGGGGTCACAAGCCCACTTCATGTCTTGACCACACCAAGGGTGAGAAATCATGCGTACCACCATCACAACCGCTCTGACGGCGCTGGTCGTCACCGCCGGCCTGGCTGCGGCCTCGGCACCCGCCGCTGCCGCGCCGGCCGAGCCGCGCGGCGGCTACGTCGCCACCATCGAGATTCTGGGCGGCCCGCCCGGGGGGCCCGAAGGCGCCCCCAATGAGCAGTTCCGCGTTCAGCTGATCGAACGCCAGGACATTCAGGACGCGTTCGTCGTTCTGCGCAGTGACGACTCCAGCTACGGCAAGCACATCAACGGCATGATCGTGCGGACCCCGTCGCGGTACAACCCCGGCTACAACTGGCATCTTGACCCGCGTGACGTCGCCTTCCATGAGCGGAGCTGGGAGACGTGCGACGGCCAGCCCTCCTTCTTGGAGGCGGACTGGTGGAACTCCGAGCGGTTCTGCCCCTGGTTCGGCAAGGTCGTGAAAATGGAGCGCGTGCGCCGCTGACCCGACGCTGAGCGCACGGCACTCCGGTGGGCCGAACTCCAAGGAGGTTCGGCTCACCGTCGTGCTTCCACTGCCCTTTCGCTCCGGCCGGGCGGCGTGCCTCGACTGACGGCGCTCACCTCAAAGCTTTGACTCCAGAATCAACCAATGGACGACCGTCGTGCCGTCCATCAGACCCGGCACTCCCAGGAAGCGCTGTAGAAGTTGACGAAACGGGCGATGGTCGCGGTGCCGAACGTCGACTCCCGGCAGACATCGTCCACGTCGATGTCGGTATAGATGTCTCCGCCCGGGTTCCAAGTGACGCAGCGGTAGTCGTAGGACGTGGGGCCGATCAAGCGCGAGGTGCTGTGGCCCTTGCTCGTGCAGTACCGCTCGAAGTCCGGCGCGTTGGTGCCCCGCTGCACCTCCCAGCAGGTGACCGACCGCGGGTCGTAGAAGTTGGCGATCCGGTCGACAGCGATCCGGTCGACGGCATTCTCGGTGCCGTACGTCCACCGGCAGGCGGCGTCCAAGCCGAGACCTTCCCGGCGGCTGCCGGATACGCAGTACCAGTCATAGGCAGTGGAGCCGGTCAGGGCGGTGTCGGCGTACCCGACCGAACGGCAGTAGGCGCCGAGATCGAGGCCACCGAGTTCCCGCGGCGGCGGCCACGAGGCGCTTGCCGGGGCGGCCACGATGATGATGCCGCCGATCGCAGTGAGCAGAGCTAGCAAGAACTTGCTGAACGAGCGCATGTGTCTCCCACAACATGTGACCTGGAACTCTTCCGTGGAGAGTGGCAGCCATAGATTAAAGCGATCTGCAAGTCTCTGCAAAGCCTGCAAAATTCGGAACATCTCGTGATTGAATTTGCAATGACTCGGCTGAGGTGAGGTCGGCCTGGCGCAGGTGCGATCGCGGTGGCTGCGGATCGCCGACATCGCCGCCGGCGCTGAGCCGGCGTGGCGATGGTGGAGTGTTCGCGGAGGAATATCGGCGATCAAAACGGAAAGGCATCTGGGATACGGCACTGGAGCCCGGACAAGGTGAGCTATGGGGGCCCTGGGCCGCTGTACCTGGACGACCCGCAGTCCCGCGCCCGCTGCGACGCCCAGGACCGGGCCCTGGCGCAGTACTACCGCGACGCCTTCACCGCCTACGCCCAACAGCGCCTGAACTGATCAACTCCTCTGCCGGATGAGGGCGGCGCTGGCGTGCGGGGCTGCAATACCCGCACACCGATGCCCGGGCACCCGGCCAGGGTGCGCCCCGGCGGGCGGTTGATCAGGATCTTTATGGTGGGGCGGTGACAGCCACGAGAATGCTCGCCGTCGCCCTCGCCGCCGTACTGGGTGTGGGCGGCTGCGCGAAAGCCGGCACCAGCCCCGCCGAGACCGCACCGGCCGGTGACGCCAAGGAGGCGCTGCTGAAGTCGGCGGACGCGCTCAAGACGGGCAGTTACTCGTTCAGCCGGACCGGGGCGTACCTGCTCCAGGATCTGCAGCGCGGTGAGGTCCACCTGCCGGACGGGGTGCTGCTGCAGCACGAGCAGCGCGCGGTGATGCGTGTCGGCGACGCTGTCTACCTGCGGTACTTCCTGTACGGCAACGCGGAGCTGCGCGACCAGTACATGACGTTGTACAAGCGGCACGGCGCAACGGCGGCCCAGCTCAAGGACTTCGAGAAGATGAACGCGCTGTTGGACGGCAAGCGGTGGGTGCGCGCCGACGAGAAGAAGCTGACGGCGGCGGCGGCGATCGACGAGCAGAGCGGCCTGGACGCCATGACGCCGCTGCCGAAGGCCGGGGAACACGACCTGCCGAAGGTGGGCGCGCTGCTCACGGCGGTGACGACGGTGGCGCGGTCCGGCGACACGATCACCGGGACGCTCGACGCCACCAAGGTCGACCCGGACGCGAACCTGCTGTTCAGCGACCCCACATACTTATACGGCCCGGCGGCGAGGACCATGTCGTACCAGGCGGTGCTGGACGGGCAGGGGCGGCTCACCGAGTTCACCGTGACGATGCCGAGCCAGCTGGCGTCCGAGCCCGCCGAGGGCCACGATCCGGAGCCGCCACTGGTCATCAAGATCTCGGGGTACGGCGATACGGCCGCTCCCACCGCTCCGAAGGACGCGCCGGAGCTGCCGCAGTCCGCTTACGAGGTGCTGTCCCGCGACATCGACTGAGCTGATCGACCAGGGCTAGGTTGGTTCGCCTCGGCGGCGTCAGCCGCCAGCGCGTATACCAGCTCACCTCGAGAGCGGAATTCCCGGCGCCGGCCGCTGAAAGGTGTGGTTCGCCGACGACGTACCCAAGCTCATAGCGTCGGCAGTTCCACAACCTTGCAAGCGGAACGTTCCAGTTTTGGAAGCGGAACGGACCAGCCAGTCGACGATGCGGTGCTATTCCTGTCCGTTCGAGAGATCCGCCCGCCATCCTGTCCGCTCGAGAGATCCGTCCGCCGCTACGGTCGTCGGCTTCGCCGTCGCTCTGAGGTCTGGGCGGCCTATTGGCTCCATCGCATGACAAGCAAGAGCCGGATCTGACGAGCCGAAACAAGGGGTAACGGCGTGCTGGTCAGGGCACTGGGCGGAGGGCCAGCCCGACGATTGCACTGAACCGGGCACGGAGCCGTTCGGTGTCGATCAGCTCGCGGCCGTGGGTGAGTTCGTCGACGACGAGGCCATCGACAAGTGCCATCAGCATGCTGCCGTGCTCGAGGTCACCGAAGACGGCGGTCGCCAGGGCTTGGAGGTCGGCAACGATCGCCGTGGTGGTTGCCGTGGTCAGTTCGCGGGTCTGCGGGTCGAGCATTAGGAGCATTCTGGCCCGGCTGCGGGCTCGGGCGGGGCCGAGCCAGTGGGTGAGCATCCGGGTGCCGTCTTCGACCAGGGTGGCGGCGTCGAAGTCGGTGGCTATGCGGCCGGCGAGCGCCACGTCGAGGTCGGCCCGGTCAAGTTCGGCGATCCGCTGCAAGACGGCAGCTAGTAACGCCTGGCGGGTGGGGTAGTGGTAGCTGCAGGTGCCGGCGGGTAGGCCGGCTGCGGTGTCGGCGGCGCGGTGGGTGAGCGCCCGCAGGCCCTTTTCGCCGACGATGCCGATTGCGGCGTCGGTCAGGGACTGTTTGCGATCGAGGTCACGGGCACTCATGTGGCCAGATGCTACACCTGTAGTGTCTACTACATCCGTAGCAACTGCTACAGATGTAGCGTCGCCAGAGTCAACGGAGCCCTGCCATGCAGCCAACCCTCGTGTACCGCATCGGAGCCTGGTCGTGGATCATCTGCGGGACGGGCCATAACATCTTGGACATCGCGATGCGGCTGTCCCCGACAGTCGGCGAGGACCGCGTTGACGCCGTGCTCCGGGACCAGGTCTTCGACCTCGGCGGGATCTCGCGGACCAGCTACGACGTGATGCAGGGCATCAGCCTGGCGATGGGGGTGGCGATCGTGACGGTCGGGGTGCTGCTGCTGTACATCGGGCGGCTCGCGCCGACTGCGGGGCGGGCCCGACCCGCGGTCCTGATCGGCCTGGTCGCGTCCCTGGTGATGCTCGGGCTGGCGGGGGCGCTGCTGCCGTCGCCGCCGATCGTGCTGTTCGCGGTGGCCAGTGTGGCCTTCGGGATCGCGTTGATGCGCGGGGGCCGCGCAGCCGCAACCGGCTGAGCCGGGACCGTATCAATGCGAACGGTCACGGTACCTCCGGCCCCGAGGTTGGTCCAGAGGAAGCCGGCCGCAATGATCGCCGCCAGTGAAGATTCCGCTGTTGTTGAACACCGGGTTATCGGTGGAGGCTCGCCCTGCGTCGCCGAGGGCTGCTGCGAGTGCAAATGGCGACTGCGCAGTGCCGGAACCACAGCCGACCTGGCGCTCCATGTCAGCTCCAGCCGATCGCCTCGTCCACCCTGGTCAGCACGTCCTGCTGGCCCACCCCGCGCAGCAGGCACACGGCGGTGGTGCGGATCTGGCCGACGATCATGGTGACCGGTGAGGCCGGTTCGGACTCCAGCAGTTTCGCGGCTATCCGGACGGCCTCCAGCGCATCGGCGTCGGCTTGCCCGGCGTGCCGGTCCGGGTCTTCACCGGTCAGGTCGGTGGCCAGGCTGTCGCCAGCGGACCGTACCGCCCCGGCCAGCGCCCGCAGCGCCCGGCCCAGTTCGTCCGGGGCACAGCTGCGTAGCCGGGTCAGGGTGGTGGCGTGCCGGGCGAGCACGCTGACGTTGCCGACCACATGGTCCAGCTGGTGGGTGGTGGCCTCCACGTTGCGCACCTGCTGCAGGCGGCGTCGGCTGCGGATGTGCAGCCGGAGCGTCTCGCCGGCGGCCAGGGCCGCGCCGTGGAGGCGTTCCACCGCCTCGTCCAGCCGAGTGGCCCGGTCCAGCACCGCCTCGGCGGCCGTCTCGTCGCACTCGCGGAGCGCGTGCCCCAGGTCGTCGAGCAGGTCGGCCAGGTCGGCGTAGGTTTGCCGGGCCGCGGCGATCAGCGGGGCCAGCGGCTTGCGGGCGGAGGCGAGCTGGCTGGCCACGAGTGCCACCGCTCCGCCGATCAGCGCGTCAACGAAGCGGTAGGGGATCAGGTTGCCCTGCGGCGCGGCCACCACGACCAGGTAGAGCGCGGAGATCGCGGCCTGCACGACGAGGGTGCTGCTCGCCCCGGCCGCGATCATCGGGCCGATGGTGAGCAGCAGCACCACGAAGAGGCTCATTGCGCCGGTGCCCAGGGCCTGCACCACGAGTTCGGCGACGAGCACGCCAGCGGCCACGCCCAGCACGATCTCGGTGGTCTGGCGTAGCCGACGGCCCCGCAACTCGCCCAGCACGATGAGCGCGGCCGACGGCGCGAATAGCGGATCAGGGTGTCCGATCAGGTCAGCCGCGATGATCCAGGCGACCGTCGCGGCGGCCGCGGCGCCCAAAGCGGGATGCGCGGCCCGCCGTAACCGGCCGACCGCTGATCGCAAGTCCTTGATCGGAAACACGGGCAACCGATCTACCCACCGCGGTCACCACGTCAAACCGTCCG
The DNA here is from genome assembly GCF_040639655.1 of Actinoplanes sp. NPDC023801. Lineage (NCBI taxonomy): Bacteria > Bacillati > Actinomycetota > Actinomycetes > Micromonosporales > Micromonosporaceae > Actinoplanes > Actinoplanes sp. NPDC023801. Next base: position 100,984 of record NZ_JBFAAI010000029.1, read on the forward strand.
CGGTCGTTGACCGTTTCCAACGTGATGTCGGCATCAGAACGGGGCGAGTCGGTGCGGGTGTGGGATCCCAATACCGGGCACCCAGCTGGCCGAGCTGACCGGTCACGCCTGCATCGCGCTCAGGTCGGCCGCCGTGACGACCTGGTGCACCCGAGTAGGTGGCAGACCCGCCGCCGCTGCGGTCTCCCGGACCGAGACTCCCAGGCTTCCGCGTAGTTTCTTCCAGCTTTGCCGTTGGTTTTTCGCTGACTACTACGCGGAGGCCATCTGCGGGCATGACTACGTGCTGGCGGGATCGGGCGTGGGCGCATTCCGCCGGAGAAGAGTCGACATGCCGAAGACCAACCCTTGCCATGCACACCGTTCTCGGTCGGCGGCGTTCCGATCGCGGTCGGCGTGCCCGTTTGGACGGCGAGCACGATCGGGTGGGACGTGACGCCAGCGTCCAGGTCGGCGACGTCGACTAGGGCGTCTATGCCCGGGCGCCGCGGAGCGCGGTCAGTTCCGGATCGCGGCCAGCCGCTTCGCCCCGGCCTGGGCGACCTTGCGGAGTTCCGCTACACCCTCGGCGTCGGACACGTCGAACATGTTGCGGACGTAGACCGCGCACACGTCACCGGAGGCCACCCAGATCTCGGCGATGCCCAGCTCGCTTCCCCCGGTCCGCAAAGTGCCTGCCGCTGCGTCCCCGATCGGCGGCAGTGACAACGCCGAGAACGTACGGGTGGTGCCATTGTTGTCCTTGGTGTCCGGGCAGGTCCGGCCGTTCTCCTCCTGCATCGCGACGATGGCCCGGGCCAGTCCGGGGCCGGTCGCGCCGATCTCCTCGACGATGTTGGGCGTGCCGTAGGCCCCTCGGGCGTAGCTGCGGAAGATCGCCGGTACCGGGCCACCGCTGCCGGGCACCTCCCGGCCGGTGCACGTGGTCCCACCACCGTTGAAGGAGAAGTCGTCCGGATCGGTCTCGTGCGTGCCCTCGAGTGACACGACGTATCCCGCCGGCAGGTCGGCCGGGTGGAGCAGGCCGGTCCGCAGGTCCTCGACGGTGAGCGCCGTGGCGGTCCGCAGCTTCTGCACGGACGCTTTGACGAGATCGAGGAAGCGCGCACGATGCCGCGGGTGGCTGCGCATGTCGGTGTAGACGGCCGTCACCCCGCCGGTGGCGACGACGGCGTGGTGGTAGCGGCTCCACTCGCCGAACGGATCTTGGAACATCTCGTCCACCCCGGCCGCCCGGACGCCCAGGTCCGGCAGGGCGAGCCGGCTGTGCTTCTTGGTGGTCAGATCGCCCTCCACGACCGGGCATCGGGTGGTGACCGTCGCGGCTGCCTCGACCAGCTGATTTGCCTTGCGCGTCCCGGTGGCGACGATCTCGGCGGCGAAGATCGTGCCGTCGGGGTGCTTGAAGGCCCGGTACACCCGCGGCGTCGGCGCGCTGCGATCCAGCACCGCTTCGCGGCACCAGCCCGAGGCGGGCACCTCGGTGGTGTCGGCTGTCTCGTCCTGGCCGAACGCGGTGTAACCGGCCGGCATGTCCGCGAGGGTGAGCAGGCCCTTGCTCATCTGCTCGGCGGTCGGGAGGTTACCGGCGGAGGCCGGCGAGCCGGTCCGGGACATGGCCGCATCGACGCGGGCAGCCGCCGGCCCCGTTCCGATCACGCTGCTGAGCAGGGCCACTGCGATACCGGCCGCCGCGAGGGCTCGTCTCATCAGCTGAACGTAACCACGAGCCGATCCCGATTTCCGCATGTTGCCGACATCGGCGCGGACCGGGGCGCCGGTGCCTGCCAGCGGACACGCCCGGCTCACAGTCAGGTGTATGCCTTGCGGGTTGGCTCGCGGCTCGTCTGCTCGTTCAACCAGTTCGGCGGGGGTAGCCACACCGGGCCGGGGGCGCTGACATCTTCTGTCCGCCGTTGGTCACCGTGAGCGTGGTGACGGTCCGGCGTGGGGCGAGCCTGTGACCTATGGTTTGTACTGGGCGTGGTCGAAGAATCCGAGAAGCGGCGCCAACGCCTTGTCAGGCCACCGTTCCCACAGCCTCAACCGCTCACCCTGCAGCCGCTGAGGTGCTGTAACAGCTCTGGCAGCACGATGGCTCGGGCGCGGGGAACCGCAGCGTCGTGAGCGTCAGTATCCGGAGGCGGGCTTGGTGGGAATGTGGACGCTGAAGGTGGTGCCGGGGCGGTTGTGGTCGGCCAGGGTGATGGTGCCGCCGTGGCGTTCGATGATGGCGCGGGCGATGACCAGGCCGAGGCCGGTGCCGGGAATGCGCCGGTCCAGCGCGGTGGAGGCGCGGTAGAAGCGGCGGAACAGGGGCAGCGGTCCGGGCGGAGGAGGTCCCGCGCAACGTCGCTGCCCTCGCCGCAGTGCCGAGGGTGCGACGCCGACGCGTCAAGCCATGGACGCCGGCTCAGTTGGGCGCGTGGCTCGACGCCATCGCGGAGGAGCGGCTGTATGCCCTATATCACCTGGGAACTTTCGCCGGGTTGCGTCGAGGCGAGCTGTGTGGGCTGAGGTGGGATGATCTCGACCTCGACGCAGGCCGTGTGGTCGTGGGATGGCAGATCACGACCATCAGCTACCGCAAGGCGAGGAAGGCCGAGAAGGAAGGCCGCAAGATCAGGTACCGAGTCCGGGTCAAGACGGCCGAAGAGAAGACCTGCCTGTTGATCTCGATCCAGAAACGATCTCGGTCTTGCGCAAGTGGCATCGCGAGCAGGCGAAGGAGCGGTTGGCGCTGGGGCGGGCCTACCGCAACGACGAGAACCTCGTGTTCACCCGGGCCGATGGCCTACCTCTCGATCCGATCCAGGTTTACAGGGTCTTCAAACGCCTGGTCGAGAGGGATGGGCTCCCGGATGTTCCCCTGCATAGCCTGCGACATGAGGCAGCCTCGCTACAGATAGAGGCGAGCGTCGACATCGCGGTGGTGTCCAAGCACCTCCGCCATTCCAAGATCAGCTTGACGAGCGACACCTACGGTCATCTGATCGGGACAGTCGGCAAGGCGGCTGCGGAAGCCGCCGCCGCTGTGGTTCCCGACGACGGGCCGGGCAGGGGAGGCAAGATCCCTACACTTGCCCTACCAAATCCGCCATCTTATCGATGCCAGCCGATGGTTTAACTGGTTGATCAAGCTGTGACCAGCCTGAACAGGTGGAGCGGGCGACGAGAATCGAACTCGCGTAATCAGTTTGGAAGACTGAGGCTCTACCATTGAGCTACGCCCGCATGACCCCCGATCACCTCGGGGCTCGTGTACAGCTTACTGAATCAACTCCCGTCCGCGCGAACCGGATTCCCCAGCAGGTGACTCCAGCGCACACGCAGGCAAGCGGACCGCATACACTGGCCGACGCCACGGGGTGTGGCGCAGCTTGGTAGCGCACTCGCTTTGGGAGCGAGGGGCCGTGGGTTCAAATCCCGCCACCCCGACTGACACCAACATCCGCAGCAACAAGGAGTACGCCTGTGAAGAGCACCGTCGAGACTCTGAGCCCGACCCGGGTGAAGCTCGCCATCGAGGTGCCGTTCGAGGAGCTCAAGCCGAGCCTGCAGAAGGCGTACCGGGAGATCGGCGCGCAGGTCCAGGTGCCGGGCTTCCGCAAGGGCAAGGTTCCGGCGGCGGTGATCGACCAGCGAGTCGGCCGTGGCGCCGTGCTGAACGAGGCCGTCCAGGAGGCGATCCCGCAGCAGATCCTCGCCGCGGTCCAGGAGCACGACGTCAAGACCCTCGGCCGTCCGGAGGTCGAGATCACCGAGTTCGCCGACAACGCGCCGCTGAAGTTCACGGCCGAGGTCGACGTCCGCCCGGAGATCACTGTCCCGGACCTCGAGGGGATCAGCGTCGAGGTTCCAGCGGTCGAGATCGGCGACAGCGAGATCGAGGAGCAGATCAACGGCCTGCGTGAGCGCTTCGCCACCCTGAAGACCGTCGAGCGCGCCGCTGCGGAGGGTGACTACGTCCAGCTCGACCTGAACGCCACCGTCGACGGTGAGGACGTGCCGGGTGGCTCGGCCACCAACATCTCCCACGAGGTCGGCAGCAAGCAGCTGCTCCCCGGCCTCGACGAGGTGCTCGTCGGCCTGTCCGCCGGTGAGGAGGCCACCTTCACCACCCAGCTCGTGGGCGGCGACTTCGCCGGTCGTGACGCCGAGGTGAAGGTCGTCGTGAAGACGGTCAAGGACAAGCAGCTGCCGGAGATCGACGACGAGTTCGCCCAGCTGGCGAGTGAGTTCGACACCCTGGAGGAGCTGCGCGAGGACCTGCGCACCCGCGTCACCAAGGTGAAGAAGGTCGAGCAGATCTATGCGGCCCGCGACGAGGCGCTCAAGCAGCTCGTCGAGGCGGCGAACATCCCGGCGCCGGAGGGTGTCGTCAAGGACGAGGTCGAGGGCCGTAAGCAGGCCATGACCGACCAGCTCGAGCGGATCGGCGCGACTCTGGCCGACTACCTCGCCTCCGAGGAGAAGACCGAGGAGCAGATCGACCAGGAGCTGACCGAGGCCGCTCAGGAGGGCGTCCGCATTCAGCTGCTGCTCGACACGATCGCCGACGCCGAGGACGTCCAGGTCACCGACGACGAGTTCGGTCACGAGATCGTGCACCGTGCCCAGCGTGCCCAGATGCAGCCGCAGCAGTACTACGACCAGCTTGTCCGGTCGGGTGCCGCGGCCGCCGTCTTCGGCGACGTGCGCCGGGGCAAGGCGCTGGCCTCCGTCATGGAGCGGGTCACGATGAAGGACACCGAGGGCAACGTCCTCTCGCTCGACGACCTGCGGACCGAGGACGACCACGCGGGCCACAACCACTGATTTTCAGGTCTGCCTGACCCGGCCACCGCGCACCGCTTACGGTGCGCGGTGGCCGGTGTGTTTGTGGGGTACGGCCACGCGATGCGCTGTCAGCGAACAGCTGCCCGAGCGGGAAGCTGATGCGCATCCGACCAGTTAGGTTGGTCGTACGACGGACAACCTGCCGGCCGGATCACGGCCGACACAGCAAGCTGTGAAGGGCTGCCATGACCGATCTCCACATCCCCACCGGGCCCGTGTCACGGCGCGGCGGTGACACCCTGAGTGGCAACCTCGACGACTCGGTCTTCAACCGCCTGCTGCGCGAGCGAATCATCTTCCTCGGCAGCGAGGTGACCGACGCGAGCGCCAACCGCATCTGCGCGCAGCTGCTGCTGCTCTCCGCCGAGGACCCGGAAGCCGACATCCACCTGTGGATCAACTCGCCGGGTGGCTCTGTCTATTCGGGTATGGCCATCTACGACACGATGCAGTTCATCGACAACGACGTGCAGACCGTCGCGATGGGCATGGCGGCCTCGATGGGGCAGTTCCTGCTCTGCGCCGGGACGCCCGGCAAGCGGTTCGCCCTGCCGCACGCCCGGATCATGATGCATCAGCCGTCCGGTGGCATGGGTGGTACCGCCGCCGACATCGCCATCCAGGCGGAGCAGATGCTCTACACCAAGCGCATGTTCCAGGAGCGGATCGCGTTCCACACGGGTCAGACCCAGGAGCAGATCGCCGCCGACTTCGACCGGGACCGCTGGTTCACGGCCGAGGAGGCCAAGGACTATGGCTTCATCGACAAGGTGATCACCGGGGCCACGCAGGTCCCGGACGGTGCCGGAACGCTGAACTGAGGAGCTGAACCATGACCGACCTTTCCATGCCTCCCGGGTTCGCTCCGGTGCACAACCGCTACGTGCTGCCCTCGTTCTCCGAGCGCACCTCGTGGGGAATCAAGGAGTCCAACCCGTACAACAAGATGTTCGAGGACCGGATCATCTTCCTCGGCGTCCAGGTGGACGACGCGTCGGCCAACGACGTGATGGCCCAGTTGCTGACGCTGGAGAGCACCGACCCGGACCGCGACATCCTGATGTACATCAACTCGCCCGGCGGCTCCTTCACCGCGATGACGGCGATCTACGACACCATGCAGTACGTGCGCCCCGACATCAGCACGGTCTGCCTCGGTCAGGCGGCCAGTGCCGCCGCGGTGCTGCTCGCCGGTGGCACCCCCGGTAAGCGGATGGCGCTCCCGCACTCGCGGATCATCATCCACCAGCCGGCTACCGAGGGTGGTTACGGCCAGGGTTCGGACATCGAGATCCAGGCCCGCGAGATCATGCGGATGCGGACCCAGCTGGAGGAGCTGATTTCGCACCACTCCTCGAGGCCGATCGAGCAGGTTCGCAAGGACATCGACCGCGACAAGATCATGACGGCGGACGAGGCCAAGGAGTACGGCCTGGTCGACGTCGTGCTGGCGACCCGTAAGAAGAGCCTGCAGACGGCGGGCGTCTGACCCTGAGCCTGGGTGTCAGGGGGCCGGCCGGTGAGCGCTAGACTGGCCGACCCCTGACACGCCCGTTTTGGGGGGTCGGAGAACAGCCCCTTTGCGGGTAACGTCGAGCCTGCAGCCTCAGTTACGCGGGTCGGCGGACGATAGATGGCAACGAGGCAATCCGTCCTCGCGCAAGGTTCGGTCGGCAGCCGGCCAATGAATGCAGGGAGAACGTAGGTGGCACGGATCGGTGACGGTGGCGACCTACTCAAGTGCTCCTTCTGTGGGAAGTCGCAGAAACAGGTCAAGAAGCTCATCGCAGGCCCTGGGGTCTACATCTGCGACGAGTGCATCGACCTCTGCAACGAGATCATCGAAGAAGAGCTGGCCGAGACCGGCGAGGTGAAGTGGGAAGAACTTCCCAAGCCGATGGAGATCTGCCAATTCCTGGACAACTACGTCGTTGGTCAGGAGCAGGCGAAGAGGGCCCTCTCCGTCGCGGTCTACAACCACTACAAGCGGATCCAGGCCGAGTCGAACGGTGCTCCAGGCGCCGGCAGTGACGTCGAGGTGGCCAAGTCCAACATCATGCTCATCGGTCCCACCGGTTGCGGTAAGACGCACCTGGCGCAGACCTTGGCCCGCATGCTGAACGTCCCGTTCGCGATCGCGGACGCCACCGCCCTCACGGAGGCCGGTTACGTCGGCGAGGATGTCGAGAACATCCTGCTCAAGCTCATCCAGGCGGCTGACTACGACGTCAAGCGCGCCGAGCAGGGCATCATCTACATCGACGAGGTCGACAAGATCGCCCGCAAGAGCGAGAACCCGTCGATCACCAGAGACGTCTCCGGCGAAGGCGTCCAGCAGGCATTGCTCAAGATCCTTGAGGGTACGGTCGCGAACGTCCCGCCGCAGGGGGGTCGCAAGCACCCGCACCAGGAGTTCATCCAGATCGACACGACGAACGTGCTGTTCATCGTGGGCGGCGCCTTCGCGGGTCTGGACCGGATCATCGAGCAGCGGGTCGGACAGAGCGGGGTGGGCTTCGGCGCCCGCCTCCGGTCGATCTCCGAGCGGAACACCGACGACATCTTCAGCAAGGTGATGCCGGAGGACATGCTCAAGTTCGGCCTGATCCCTGAGTTCATCGGCCGGCTCCCGGTCATCACGACCGTCCGTAACCTCGACCGTGACGCTCTCATCAAGATCCTCACCGAGCCACGGAACGCGTATGTGAAGCAGTACCAGCGTCTCTTCGAGCTCGACGGCGTCGAGCTGGAATTCGACGAGGGTGCGTTGGAGGCCATCGCCGATCAGGCCATGCTGCGGGGTACCGGTGCTCGAGGACTGCGCGCGATCATGGAGGAAGTCCTCCAGAACGTGATGTTCGAGGTGCCCAGCAACCCCGATGCCGCCCGTGTCTTGATCACCCGCGAGGTCGTCGTGGAAAACGTGATCCCGACGATCGTGCCGCGCGAGTTCGTCGGCCGGCGCCGCCGTCCGGATCGCGAGGAGAAGTCGGCCTGACCGGCTCCCTGCTTCGTCACACTGCCGCTGCCCGCACGGGTGAGCGGCAGTGCTGTTTCCGGCCGACGTGACGGTCTGGGGGCCGCGGCGGTCCCGGATGGCGCCGGGTGGCCGTACGCTCGATCCATGCGTGTCGCCGTCTGCCAGCTGAACTCACGGGAAGACCGTGCCCACAATCTCTCCGTGGCTCGTGGGTTGCTCGAACGCGCCGCCGCCGGCGGCGCGACGTTCGCGGTCCTGCCGGAGTACGTGGATTTCCTCGGACGTTCCGCCGACGCCCCGAAACCGGAGCCGGTCGACGGCGAGTTCGCGGAATTCTTCGCGTCGGCAGCCCGGGACCTCGGTATCTGGGTGCACGCCGGCTCTTTCCACGAGACCGGCCCGGACGCCGCCCGCACCTACAACACCTCGCTGGTCTTCGCGCCGGACGGCGAGCGGGCCGCCGTTTACCGCAAGATCCATCTGTACGACGTGGAGATCGCCGGCCGCGTCTCCTACCAGGAGTCCCGCACCGTGGCGCCCGGAGACGGCACCGTCGTGGCCGAGGTCGACGGCGTACCCACCGGTCTCAGCATCTGCTACGACCTGCGGTTCCCCGAGCTGTACCGGCGGCTGGCAATCGCCGGCGCCAAGATTCTGGTGGTGCCCGCGGCCTTCATGCTGCACACCGGCCGGGATCACTGGGAGGTCCTGCTGCGCGCGCGGGCGATCGAGAACCAGTGCTACGTGCTCGCGGCCGGGCAGATCGGCGACCACGAGCCGGGGCGGACCTGCTTCGGCCGCAGCATGATCGTCGACCCATGGGGCACGGTCGTAGCCCAGGCACCCGACACGACCGGGGTCACCTTTGCCGACCTGGACCTCAACCGCCTCGACACGATCCGCACCGAGGTGCCCAGTCTCGCCAACCGTCGCCTCTGACTCCGCGGTACTACTCCGCACAGTGGTCCGCAAAATGTCGCCGGCTCGTCAGCGGGTTCCCGATTCTCTGGTCTCGCTGTGGAAACCCTCGCGACGCGAACCTGGCGGCCTGCTCCGCGGTGGGAACCTTCGCCTCGTCAGACCTGGCAGCCTCCTTCGTAAAGGGAGTTTCCGCCTGGTCGGACCTGGCGGTCTACTTCACTGCGGTGTCCGCGACCTTCGCTTGGTCAGGCCTGGAGTCAGCCCTACTCCGCTGTCGGACGAGCGAGAGCGGCACTTTGGCAGGTCACCGAACGGCGCGCTCACTGTGGGCCGGCGACGGCGTGCGCCTCGCCAGGGGTCTGGCAACCCTGGACCGAGCCGCCGTCCAGGTGCTCGCCGGAGCGGGCTACCGCAGTGGGCGACTTCGGTCAGCTACGGCGAGTCCCCCCCTGCTCACTGATGTGCCGGGCTGGCCGCAGGGGAAGGTGGCTGTCGGCGTTCTCCGGCCTCGGGAGTGTTCTGTTCCGGGCATAGAACATTCCAGCCGATGCCCACCCAGTATTGCGGCCTCGCTGGGAGGGCTACTGCTGACGAGCCCGTCGCTGGATCCGGACGAGGTATCCTTCAGCGCAGCCTCCCGGAACGCAGTCCACGGAGCCTTGAATCGATGACCTTGGCGACTGGGCCGACGCTTGTCACCTGGCCGAAACGGTCTGCTGGCAGCAGGACCGCATGCCTATGAGCGAGATGTATCCGGCGTCACAAACTCTCCATGATGTAGCTGATCGCCGTCAGTACAAGGACCGCACCACCGGCCAGCAAGAGAGCGCCGCCCATCCTCGAAGGGCCGCGCATTAGCAGCTTTCGCGCCGACACCACCACCGTGACCAGCACAAGTATCCCGATCACCCACTGCCAGAGCGGGACGAGCAGGCCTAGGACCGCGTCGGCCGCCAGCGTTGGGGGAGTGGCCATGACCCCACTCTGTCACGGGTTGCCGCCGTGATGTGGGTGCTCATCGCGCCCGGCGGGCATGAGTGTCGATTTGCGATCAGCGGCATGGGTCGCGTAACTTTCTCTCTGCCCGCGGGAAACCGGTACGGAGCGGCACGAAAGTGACCTTCCGGAAGGCGCCACGGGGGTGGTCGAGATCGAGCTATGCTTGAACTCGACACCGGGTGGTGCAACGAAAGATCCAAGAAATTGGGTTTGCGGTTGCGAAGCCGGCCGGGTAGAGTGGCAAAGCCAGCAGGGAGCCGGGCAGTTAGATCGCGAAGCGATCGTAGGCCGGTCTGCTAAGGCCACTTCCCGCATCGCGGGGAACACTTGGGCGTTGCTGACAGAGGGTCAACTCTGGATGGCGAAAACGACCGGGTACTTTTTAGCGGTTGCCTCGAAGGCAAGCCCGGATGGGCTTGTGTTTCGATGTGCGGTTGTTCTTTGAGAACTCAACAGGGTGCTTGATAAGCCAGTGCCAATTATGGCAATACCCCGGCTCATCTCTTTTTGGGTGGGTTGTGGATTCCTTTGGCAACATTCATGTTGCCGGGACGCTTTTCCAAAGATTTTGTTGGAGAGTTTGATCCTGGCTCAGGACGAACGC
>NZ_JBFAAI010000030.1:0-110357 GCF_040639655.1 Actinoplanes sp. NPDC023801
CGGGGCGCGGGGGGCGGGCGCCCCCCCCCCCCCGGCTCCGGCCGGGCCATATCGACGTTCGCCACAGTCTTCTACTGTGACGGCGTGATGACCGTCGCGACCGTGGCGTTCTGCATCGGCATGCTCCTCGTGGCGGGCGCCGGGATCTTCGTACTGCTGATTCTCGGTGACCTCCGAGCCCTCTGGACCCTTCGCCGTCTGCATCCCACCGCGATCGGCGGCCGCGGGCGCGTCGCGCTGGAGGGCACCGTCGAGTACGGCACGGCCGGCCGTCAGATCGCCCCGGTCACCGGTGAGGACTGCGCGTGGTACCGGGTGACGCTGCTACGGGAACCCGCCCGGTACACGCCCTCCGGCGAATCAGGCCCCGACTACGACCGGGTTCTGGAGGTCGAGTCACCGGCGTGGCCCACCCTCGCCGACCGGACCGGGCGCATCCCGGTCGACCCGCGCCTGGTCTCGCCGTCCCGGGTGCTCTTCGACCCTCTCATGACGGGTTCGCCGGCCTACGTCGTCACCGCTGTGGAACACAGCCGGGCCCGGCCGGTCCCACTGCCGCCGGTGGTCCCGCCCGATGTCGCCGACGACCTGCGCCCGAGTGAACGCCTCCACCTCACCGAGGTACGCGTCGCCCGTGGCCAGCAGATCTTCGCCGTGGGCCGGGCCGGCCGCAGGGGCCTGACACCCAGCCGGACCGGTCTCACCGTCTTCACGCCGCGGTCCCGCGCGGAGGTGATCGCCGTTCATCGCGAGGACATCCGCGTGGGCCGTACCGCCGTGGTCTGGTTGATGCTGATCGGCCTGTTCCTTGCCGTCCCCGCCGCCGTCCACCTGCTGTGACCCCCGGCTGGCCGTCGGTTGGGCGGTCAGGCGGCTTCGGCCCGCAGTGACTCGGTCACCGGGCGGCGGGCGCCGAAGTAGGCCGGGATCGCAGTGAGCGCCGCCACGATCAGCGCCGTCACCAACACCACCGCGATCAACTGGCCGGCACCGGGCGGCGCGGCCCGGTCACCGTCCCCGCCCGTGATGCCCATGATCGCCTCGAACAGCAGATAACCGCCGGGGAAGATGCCGAGGACCGCCCCCAGCAACGCCGGCAAGATCTGCGCCCCGGACAGCGCCGCCGTCACGTCCCGCGGGGTCGCACCGAGCGCCCGGGCCAGGGCCGAGGTGTGCCGGTTGTCGAGCACCGTCGCCAGCGTGATCACGATCGCGTTGACCCCCGCCAGGACGAGCAGGATGACCGTCCACAGCAGCAGCACCCGGCGCAGAGCCCCGATCTGCGCGACGGTGTACCCGGCGGCGAGAGGCCGGCTGAGGAAACCGTCGAGGATCAGGGCGACATAGATGCCACCCACGGTCACCGCGATGCCGGCCACCGCGAGCAGGGCACGTCGCGGCCGGCGGGCGGCCACCCGCAGGGACAGCAGCAGTGGCACGGGCAGGCGCGCCGACAGGGCGATCAGCCATCCCGACCGGCGGGGCGGCCGGGCGGCGTCGGCGAGCGCGGCGACGGTGCTCGATCGGGCGGCCCGCCACGCCGGAACCGCGGTCGCGAGGACCGCGACCGTCAGCGCGACACCGGTCACCGTACCGATGACGGAAAGGCTCAACGCCGGTGTGCCGGCGCTGCCGAGCAGGCCCGCGCCCGGGCCGGCGAGCAGCGGGGCCGTGAACGCCCCGATCGTCAGGCCGGCCACGGCCGCCACCAGGGCGACGAGCAGATACTCGGCGAGCAGCACACAGGCGATCACCCCGGGTGTGCCGCCGACCGCCTTGAGCAGCCCGACGCGCCGGGTCTGCTCGGCCATCCGCCCGCCCACCAGCACGGACAGACTCGCGACGGCGAGCAGCCCGAGCAGCCATGCACCGATCATGAGCAGAATCTGCGAATCGCCGGCGACCTCGGTGGCATCCGCGCGGATCTCCGTCCACAGGGCGACCCGCGGCTGATCCGGGCTCCCGATGAACGCGGGCGCCAGTCCCGGGTCCGTGAGACGCAGATTCAGCACGTACGAGACGACGCCGAGCTTCTCCGTGTCGGCGCGCGTCAGCCACACGAGGCCCGGGTTGTGCAGCATGCCGGGCGGCAGATCCGCGCCGGCCGGGGCCGTACCGTGCAGGCAGGCGATCTCACCGAGGCAGGTGGTCGCCGGGAACGGTGCCGACGCGGCCGTGACCGCGACCCCGGCCACCTCGAACTCGCGGCCACCGAGCGTCACCCGGTCACCGGCGCTCAGGCCGTACGCGGTGGCGAACGCGGCCTCGACCACCACGCCACCGTCCCGGACCCAGCCGCCGGTCACCCTCTGCGGCCGGTCGACCGGCGAGCCGGCCGTGTCCCGCCCGATGACCTGCACGTCCACCGTCTGCCCGGCGGTGGCCAGTTTCGTGGCGGCGACCGGGAACGGCCCGCTGCGCGCCGTCACGCCGGCCGCGTTCCCGTACGCGGCGAGCTGGCCGGCGGTCCGCGCACTCATCACCACGTCCGGTCCGGCGGTCAGGGCCCGGGTGTTCTGGTACGGCTCGGCGGCCGAGTCCCGCAGGACCAGTCCGAGCGTCAGCGTCGTCGTCGCCGCGAGGACCGCGAGCAGCAGCAGTGCCGCTTCGACCGGCCGGCGCCGGAGGTCCCGCAGAGCGAGCCGGGCGACGAGCAGGATCCGTCCCACAGCGATCAGTCCTCCAGCCCGGCGAGCGCACCCAGCCGGCCGGTGGAGCCACCGGTCAGCCGGGTCTCGTCGACGATCACGCCGTCCCGCATGGTCAGCAGCCGGTCCGCGGTCGCCGCGATGCGCGCGTCGTGAGTCACGATGATCAGTGTCTGGCCGGCCGCGTGCAGGTCGTCGAAGAGCCGCAGGACGTCCAGGGTGGCGGCGCTGTCCAGGTTGCCGGTCGGCTCGTCGGCAAGCACCACGGCCGGCTCGTTGACCAGCGCACGGGCCACCGCGACCCGCTGCCGTTGTCCGCCGGAGAGCTCCGACGGGAGCGCACCGGCCCGGTCACCGAGCCCGACCCGGTCCAGCAGTTCCCCGGCGCGGCGCCGGGACTCGCGCGGGGACCGGCCGGCCAGCAGGGCGGACAGCTCCACGTTCTCCACCGCGGTCAGCTCCTCCATCAGGTGGAACGCCTGGAAGACGAACCCGATGGCGGACCGCCGCAACTGGGCCAGCGCCTTCTCCCCCAGCCCGTCGATCCGGGCACCGTCGAGCCACACCTCACCGCCGGACGGCCGGTCCAGCCCGCCGAGCAGATGCAGCAGCGTCGACTTGCCGCAGCCGCTCGGCCCCATCACCGCCACGGTCTCGCCGCGTGCCACGTCCACATCCACGCCGTCGACGGCGCGCAGCAGGCCCGCCCCCCGGCCGTACTCCTTGCGCAGCCCCGACGCACGAACCAGCGACGTCCCCGTCATGGTGCTCACGATCCACTCCTTCGTAGCGTCCAATGTCTGTCGCAGACCTCCAGCCAGTGCAGATCCGCCTGGAGGCGGAGCACGACGCCCTCCAGCAGCAGGGCGGCCCGCGAACCGGCCGGTTCGGCGAGCACGGCCCGCTGCGCGTCCCGCAGCCGGCGCAGCAGTTCACGGCGTTGCGTGTCGACAACGGTCAGCGGATCGGCGAGCCCCGCCGCCGCGGCCGCCACCAGCTTGAGGTGGAATTCCGCTAGATCCGGCCGCGGCCAGCTGACCTCGGAGATCCACTCGGCGACGCGTTGCTGCCCGTCGGCGGTCAGCGAGTAGACCTTGCGGTCGCCCCGGTCGCCCCGGTCGCCCCGGTCGCCCCGGTCGCCCCGGTCGCCCCGGTCGGCCCGGTCGCCCCGGTCGGCCCGGTCACCGCGCCGCTCCTGGACGTCGCCGTCCGGCCGGTCGTCGGCCTCCACGGCCAGCAGTCCCGCTCTTTCCAAGCGAGTCAGCGTCACGTAGATCTGGCCGGCGTTCATCCCGTCACCCAGCGGGCCCAGCGCGTCTCGCAGGCGAGCACGCAGCTCATACCCGTGGGACGGCTCCTTGGCCAGCATCGCGAGGACCACTTCCTGACGCATGACATCCCCTAACCGTTATCCATATAGATAACGGTTATCCCCAGCCGGGTCAAGTCCGGAGAACGACGCCTGCGGGTCGTAGACGCCACCCGAAGCGCCGGCCCGGTCCGGCGGCGCGAGGTATTACGCGTCGTCGGCCGGCCCGGTCCATGGACCGGACGACACGGCGGCGTCCGCGGGGAGGTGAGCCGGAAGGCGGTCGATTCAGGAGCAGCACGGTCGGGATGCTCCGGCGGTGAGCGGCAAGATCCCCGTCCCTCCGGACACCTGCTGGCTGGGCGTAGCGCGGGTACCAGAGTCAGCGCAGCGCGGGTGCGGGAGTCAGCGCAGCTCGAATATCGGAGCTAGCGCGGCGCAGAACCCGAGTCAGCGCGGCGCGGGAAACAGAGTCAGCGCGGCGCGGGAACGGCAGTCAGCGCAGCGCGGGGTAGAGCAGGCCGGTGGCGCAGGCGCCGACCAGGGCTCCGGCGAGCACCTGCGCCGCGGTGTGGTCCCGCAGGTGGACGCGGGACCAGCCGACCGCCGCCGCCAGCGGCCAGGTGAACAGCAACGCCCAGCCGAAGACGACGGTGAAGGTGACCGCCGTGCCGGCTGCCACGAGCGAGTGGACGGAGATCTTCCAGTGGGCCAGCAGGGTGATGGGGGTGGCCACCACCAGCGCCGCGGCCATGCACGCGATCAGGGCGAGCAGGTCCCGCGGCGCACCGGCGGCGGCGAGGGCGAGCGTGCCGGAGGCGGTGGAACCGAGACATACCAGCATCGGCAGGGTTCGCTGCTCCCGGACTCCGACGTGCCGATCGGTCCACGAACCGCGGCGGACGCCGTGCAGGATGTAGGCGATCGGCAGGAAGCTGGCCGCGGCCGCCGCGATGACGCCCATCACGAGCGCCGACATCGGTGACTCCGCGGACGCCCAGGCCACCGCGAAGAGAACCACGGCAACCAGTACCGCGGGCGACAGGATCTCGGTGAACAGTCGCGCGGCCCGGTCGGCCGGCCCGACCCGCCCGGCGGCCGTGACTCGCTCGGTGCTCGACGTCGCCATGGCGTCGATCATCGCAAATCGCCGTGCCCGGCCACCGGAGCAGTCCACTGCCGCTCCTCCGCTACGCGCCCAGCGAAACCGGGCCCGCACCCCGCCGGGCGTACGCCAGGGGGAATTTGACCTTGGGAAGCGTGCCGTAAGAGGCTCTCCCCTGATGAAGCGCCTACTTCCGGCTGCGACGATCTTTCTCGTTGCCCTCTGCCTGCGGCCCGCGATCACCGCCGTGGGTCCGCTTCTCCCGCAGATCAGTGCGGCGGAAGGGCTCGGCGAGACCGCTCAGGGGCTGCTCGGGGCGCTGCCGTTGCTGGCGTTCGCGCTCGTCTCGCCGCAGGTGCATCGGCTGTCCGGCCGGCTCGGGATGGAACGGGCGGTGCTGGTGGCGCTGCTGGTCCTCGCCGCCGGGACGCTGGTCCGGTCGTATTCGCCGGATGCGGGCCTGTGGACCGGAACCCTGCTGATCGGGTGTGCGATCGCGGTGGGCAACGTGCTGGTGCCGGCGATCGTCAAGCGCGATTACGCGGCCGACGTGTCGCGGGCCACCGGTTTCTACACCGCCTTCATCACCGTGTCCGCGGCGCTGGCCTCGGCGGTCGCGGTTCCCGTGGCGGACGCCGTGGACTGGCGGCTCTCGCTGGCGCTGTGGGGTGGACTGGCGCTGGTCGTCGCGGCGGCCTGGACCCCCCGGGCGGGAGGGCCGGTGACGGCCGAGCCGGGCGGGCCGCGGAGTGACGTGGCGGTGTGGCGGCAGCCTCGGGCGTGGCTGGTCACGGCGTTCATGGGGTTGCAGTCGACGTGCTTCTACGTGCTGGTGACGTGGCTGCCGACGATCGAGATCGCCGATGGGGTACCGGAGCGGACCGCCGGCGTGCACCTGTTCCTGTTCCAGGGGATGGGCATTCTCGGCGGCCTGGCGATTCCGGTGCTGCTGCGGGAGCCGGAGCGCCGGTCGCTGGGGGCGGTCGTGGCAAGTCTTCCGGTCATCGTCGCGGTGGGCGGACTGCTGGTGGCGCCCGGGGCGGCGGTGCTGTGGGCGGGAGTCGCCGGGCTGGGACAGGGCGCCGCGCTGGTCACGGCGCTGACGTTGATCAGCCTGGGCGGGCGTACGCCGGCCGAGACCACCCGGCTGTCGGGGATGGCACAGTCGCTCGGTTATCTGCTGGCCGCCGCCGGGCCGGTCGCCGCCGGGGTGCTGGCCGAGCGGACCGGGGCGTGGCGGGCCGCCCTCGTCATGGTCGTCGCGCTGGGGGTGCTGCAGGCCGTGGCCGGGCTGGCGGCCGGTCGCGTACCGCGGGAGGCCCGGGTCTGAGGCCCTAGGATCGCGATCATGATGCGCGCGTTGGTGCTCACCGGCCCCGGCAAGGCCGAGGTCAGGCAGGTCCCGGTGCCGGTCGCCGGCCCCGGCCAGGTGGTGGTCCAGGTGGAGCGGGCCGGGGTGTGCGGCACCGATGTGGAGCTGTTCACCGGCGAGATGAGCTACCTGCACAGCGGCGTCTCGTCCTATCCGCTGCGGCCCGGTCACGAATGGTCGGGGACGGTCCGTGCGGTGGGCCCCGGCGTGGACGACTCCTGGGCGGGCCGGCGGGTCACCGGCGACACGATGATCGGTTGCGGTCACTGCCCTCGCTGCCGGGCCGGTCGCCACCATGTCTGCCCGCATCGGCACGAGCTGGGCATCCGGGACGGTCTCGCGGGCGCGCTGGCCGAGTGGCTGGCGTTCCCGGCCGCCTACCTGCACGGGCTGCCGGACACCGTGGACGCCACCGCCGGCGCGCTGGTCGAGCCGGCGGGGAACGCGCAGCGCTGCGTCGACGCGGCCGGCCTGGCGCCCGGTGAACGGCTGCTCGTCCTGGGTACCGGCACGATCGGCCTGCTCACAGCGATGCTTGCGCGGGGCCGGGGCCTCGAGGTGCATCTGCTCGGCCAGGAGCTCGACTTCGCCCGGTCGCTGGGTTTCGAACGGTCCTGGACCCGCGACTCCCTGCCGGAGCTGGCCTGGGACGCCGTGGTGGACGCCACCAACGCGCCGTCGATGCCGGCACTCGCGGTGAGCCTGGTGGAGCCCGGTCGTCGCGTGGTCTATATCGGTCTCTCGGGTACTCCCAGCCTGATCGACACGCGTGACGTGGTGCTGAAGGACGTGACCGCCGTCGGGATTCTCGGCGCCTCCGCGGGCCTGGCCCCGGCGATCGCCGCGTTCGCGTCCGGGGCCGTCGATCCGCGTCCGCTCGTCGCCGCGACCGTTCCTCTCGAGGCGGCCGCCGCGGTGCTGGCCGGCGATCGTTCCATGACCGCGGGGCCGGGACCCAAAATCCTCGTCGATCCCGCGGCCTGAGTCCCGCCGATCACGGCCGGCCGGGCGCGCGGACACGCGGGCCCGTCGAACCAGCCGTACCGTGAACGTGCTGCCCTCGCCGGGAGCGTCGTTCGTCGGCCGCGGCCTTGTCAGCGCTCTTCGACCGGCGTGCCTGCGACCTCACCTCCGCCGCGCGGTCCTTGACGGCGGCGCGCTCGGCCTCCGAGAGGGCGTCCTTGCTGGATCTCGAGGCTGGGCTCACTGCCGTCCACCCCTTCGTCGTCGTCGACAGCGTCCCGATCAAGCTAACGGAGATCCCGCGGCCTCCCCTTCTTCATTCCTGACCGATGACGGGTCACCTCCGGTGCGCGAGGGGTGGTGCACCGGTACGACAGGATGTTCCCGTGCAGCTCGATGTCTTGATCGCTCAGGTGCCCGCCGTGTGGGACATGGACGCCAATCTGGCGGCGCTCCGGCAGGTCCTCACCGGCAGCCGGCCCGGTGAGGTGGTCCTGCTCCCGGAGGGTGCGCTGTCCGGCTACGGCGACGATCTGGTGCTGCCGGATCCGGACCGATTGCGGGAGGTCGTCGCGGCGGCGGCACGGCTCGCCGATGAGCATCGGGTCCACCTTCTCTGCGGCTCGCTGCTGCCCGGCGACGACGGCTGGTACAACGCCGCCCTGTACCTCTCCCCCGGCAACCCACCCCGGGTCTACCGCAAGATCAACCTGGCGATGAACGAACGGGACCGTCTGCGACCGGGTGACCACCTGCCGACCTTCGACATCAACGGCGTGACTGCCGCCGTACAGCTGTGTCGTGAGATTCGTTTCCCCGAGCAGTGGCAGCACCTGGCCGCCTCCGGCGCGAGGTTCTTCGCCTATCTCACCAACGCCGCCAATCCACGGGAGCCGGCGGGCGTCTGGCGCAGCCACCTGATCAGCCGCGCCGCCGAGAACCAGCGTTTCGTCCTGGCCGCCAACATCCCGCACCCCGACCAGCACTGCCCCAGCCTGATCGTGTCACCGCGCGGTGAGGTGCTGGCCGAGTTGCCGATGGGCCGGCCCGGAACGCTGCGGCACACGATCGACCTGACCGAGACCAGCGACTGGTACCTCGAGCAGCGCCGCCAGGACGTCGTGGCCGTGCGATACCGCGACGGCGGCGGCGCGGCCATGCCCGTGACGGCCGGTTCAGAGCCGGATCAGGTCGGCTACCTCCTCGGGCAGACCGGGTGAGGTCAAGACGTGGCCCATTCCCGGCACGATCTGCAGCACCGCGCCCGGGATCGCGGCGGCCAGGGCCTGCCCGTGACGGAGCGGGAACACCGGGTCCTGGTCACCGTGGACGATCGTGGCCGGCGCGGTGATGGACGACAGTGGGGCGTGCAGGTCGGGGGTGTCCACATACGCGGCCCGGTCGTGGTTGGCCGCGGCCGCCGGGTCGGTGGCCCGTGACAGCGCCAGCTCCAGCATCGCCCGGGCGGCCTGCTCGTCGTACGGCCGGACGGGCCCGTTGAAGACCTTGAACAGGGCCACATCGGACTCCCCGCCCGGTGGTAGCCCGGCGGCCAGATGCGCCAGGAACGCCGGTGCCGGCGGCGGCAGATCATCGGGGTCGGGTGGCAGCCCGGCCTGCGCCCGTGTCGTTGCCGGCCTCGGATCACGACCCATCGGCGTGCTCGACATCACCGTCAAGGACCGCACCCGGTCCGGCGCGTGCACGCCCAGCCACTGTGCGATGACACCGCCCAGCGAGGCCCCGGCCACATGGGCGGCCGCAAGTCCGTAACCGTCCAGTACGGCCAGACAGTCGCGCGCCATGTCTCCGATCGTGTACGGATGGGCGTCGAAGTCGACGACGCTGGACCGCCCGGTGTCCCGATGGTCGAATCGGATCACCTGGACCCCGCGCTCGACCAGCCGGCCGACCAGCGCATCGGGGCAGCTGATCCCCTGAGCGGCCGACCCCATGATCATCAGAACGGCCGGAAGCCCGGGATCCCCGGCCCGCTCGGTCCAGATCCGCAGCGGCCCGGAGGGGACGAATCGCTCGTGTGCGTCGACCATGGCGGCACGGTAGCCGCTGCCCGACGTCCGGCGCCGGTATTTACCGCGCGGTGCGGCCCTGTCACGGATCACCCGCCTGTGTCGTCGTACAGCCATGACGATCAGAGCGAAACAATGGGCCATCGGGCTGCTGGCGATCTCGGCAGCGGTCGTCGGCGTCTGGGCGGCGGCGTTCCCGCTGTCCTTCTACACGGATTTCCCGGCGCCGGGCCGTCGTTGGGTGTCGTCCCTCGGGCCGTACAACGAGCACCTGGTCCGTGATGTGGGTGGCCTCTATCTGGCGCTGCTCGTGCTCAGCGTGTGGGCGTGGCGACGGCCCACCCCGTCGTCGCTGCGCGTGGCGGGCGGTGCGTGGCTGATCTTCGGAGCCGAGCATTTCCTCTGGCACGTGCTGCATCTGGACGGGCTGTCCGCCATCGACAAGGCCGGCAACGTGGTGGCACTCGGGGGCGTGCTCGTGCTCGCGGTCCTGCTGGTACTGCCCGGCAGAGCGGTTCCCGCCTCCGAGACTGTTGCGTCACAGGCCGTTTAACCCCCGGGGGGTATGCGAACAGGGAGTGACGGCTCGGGTCTTCAGTGTTCCCTTTCACAGATCATTCTCACCACGGAGTAACCGGTGATGAGCACAGCGTTCCCATAAACCTCGCAGTGGTCTTCCAAACCGGACATGCCCCGGTATGCCAATTACGCTGCGTCACCGGCGGGGCGGGCCGGCACCGTCACGGGCCGCGCTATCAAGGATGAGCGGCGGGCACCTGCTCGCCGGTCGTGCCGAACGGACCACGCCGAGCCCTGCCCCGGTCCGGCGGCACGAACCGCATGACCAGTCATGAGGCAATCGGGGGCAGGGACGGGGGAACCACACATCGGCCCTCGACCGGTACGCCGTCCGCGGCGGCCCGGCCGGAGGGCCTCGGGGTGAAGCCGCTACCGCGGCCGGGCAAACCTTCGCGCCCGAATCCGACAGCTAACCTCGCAGGCGTGCCGGAGGGAATACTTCACCGTGCGCGTAAGCACCTCGAGCCGGCCCGCCCGTACCCTGGGAGCCGGCACTGTCGCCCTGTCCGTTGGTCTCGGCCTTCTCACCGGCGGACTCGGCACACCACGAGCGGCCACCGCCGCCCCCCAGACGTCGAACGTCGCCGCCACCTGGGCATTGCCCCAGACCGGCGCCGCGATGAGCCGGGCCACCGTCACCGTCCGGATCGCCACCGCCAAAGCACAGGCGGCGGGCACCCGGGTCGTGACCGAGGCAGCCCGGCACAAGGGCAAGAAGTACAAGTTCGGCGCGGCCGGCCCCAAGCGGTTCGACTGCTCCGGCTTCACGCTCTACGTCTACAAGAAGGCAGCCGGCAAGAAGCTGCCGCACAAGGCCAATCTGCAGCAGCGATACGGCAAGGCCGTGGCCAAGTCGAACAAGCGCCCGGGTGACCTGATCATCATCCGCAAGGGCTCGCGCGGCACGCACGCCGGCATCTACGCCGGCGGCGGCAAGATGTGGTCGGCACCGCGGACCGGCAAGACGGTCAGCAAGCAGAAGATCTGGAGCAAGAGCTACGTCGTCCGGCGCCTGGTCTGACCCGGACAGCGGATGCCGCCCGTACCCGGCCACGTCGGCGGGTACGGGCGGCATCGTTGCGGAGGGGGCCCGGTGCTGTCCGGCGAGGGCGGATCACGCCGCCACGGTGGCGGGCCGCCCGATGAGGGCGCTCAGGGCGGCGGCCGTCATGGGACGGGCGAGGTGGTACCCCTGCGCGAGGTCGCAGCCGATCTCACGCAGGGCGTTCATCGTCTCCTCGTCCTCGATGCCCTCGGCCACGACCCGGAGACCGAGGGTGTGCCCCAGCTCGGCGGTGGAGGCCACCAGGGCGAGGCTGCCGGGGTCGGTCGCGATGTCCTTGACGAAGGACCGGTCGATCTTGAGCTCGTCGAGCGGCAGCAGCCGCAGGTACGTCATCGACGAGTATCCGGTCCCGTAGTCGTCGATGGAGGTCTTCACGCCGAGTGCGCGGATGCGTTCCAGGGTCTCGATCGCCGTGCCGGGGTCGTTCATGATGCTGTGCTCGGTGACCTCGATACACAGCTGGTCGCCGGGGACACCGGTCTCGTGCAGGAGCGCGGCGACCCGGTCCGGGAACGCGGTGTCCAGCAGGGTCCGGGTGGAGATATTGACGGCGACCGGGATCCGGTGGCCGGCGTCGAGCCACTCGCGTGCCTGCGTCAGGGCCTGGGTCAGCACCTGGTGGGTGAACCGGTGGATCAGGGTGGTGGCTTCCAGCACGGGGATGAACTCGCCGGGCGAGATGGCCCCCTTGGCCGGGTGGGACCAGCGGGCGAGCGCTTCCACTCCGGCCAGCTCACCCGTACCGATATCGATCTTGGGTTGGTAGTGGAGGGTGATCTCGTCGCCGGTGTCCAGGGCCCGGCGCAGGTCACCGAGCAGGGTCAGCCGGGCACTGCTGTCGTCGTCGGTGTGGCCGGCGGCGAACCGGCGGAATCCGAGGTGCTCCCGCTTGGCACGGTTCATGGCGGTGTCGGCGTGCCGTAACACCGTCGGCACGTCCTCCCCGGGCCCGGCCGTGGCAGCGCCGATGCTGACCTCGAGGTCGATGGTGAGATCGTCGATGATGAACGGGTCGCCGAAGGCACCGGTCAGCCGGGCCGCGACGTCCTCGCCGGCGCCCGGATCGGTGTCGTACAGCAGTACGGCGAACTCGTCGCCGCCGAGCCGGGCGACGAAGTCGTGCTCCCGGACCGAGGCCCGCAGACGCCGGCTGACGTGGGTGAGCAGCAGGTCGCCGGTGCGGTGGCCGAGCTGCTCGTTGACGTCACGGAAGCCGTCGAGGTTGGCCACCAGCACGGTGACCCGCCCCCGCCCGGCCCGGTCCCTGCGGCGGCGGTGGCTGGCGGCCTCGGCGAGTGTGCGGCAGGTCCGGGTGGTGAAGGCGTTACGGTTCGGCAGCAGGGTCAGCGGGTCCGTGGCGGCGGTGGCCTCCACCTGACGCCGGTGCGCCCGCGCGGCGTATCCGAACAACAGCAGCACCGCCAGACTGACGACGAACGCCAGACCGTTGCGCCACAGCAGCTGATGCGACTCGCGCTGCCCGGCCGCCTGCCGGGCGGCGTGCTCGGCCTGGTGCTGCCGCTGCTTGGCCAGCACCATCGACATGATGGTCGTGGCGGCGGGTTCGATCGAGTCCTCCAGGGTCGACTCGGCGGTCTCCACGTCGCCGAGATCCAGGGCCCTCAGGTAGGAGGCGATGTCCGGCCGCAGACTGCGGTGCGCCTGCACGAGCGCGGACGTGAGCCGCGGGTCGTCGGTGTCGACCTCGGCCATGTGTTCCATGGCCCGGTGCGCCTGCTCATGAACGTCGGGAACCTGAGCGCGCTCCTCACCGCCGGGTTCGCGCAGCGACGCCTGGATCAGCGCCATCTCCCAGCTGACCAGCTGGGCGGCGTTCTGGTAGGCATCGGTGTCGGCGCTGTCGTCGGCGAGCTGATCCACGATGCCGGCCTGGCGCCAGCTTCCGGACACCGCGAAACCCGACAGGCCGGCCAGCAGGACAGCGAGCAACCCGACCAGCCACCACGAGGCCATCCGCGCCGAGCCCACCATCACCTCCCGATAGAGTCACCTCGTCAGTAACATCGGCAGCCGATGGTGGGACATGACGTTCGATCCGGGCGCGAACCGGCTTCAGACGGGCGGCCGCAGGTAACCGTGCTCGGCGAGAGCGTGGGCGTGCCGTTCGTAATCACCGGGATCGGCCGGGGTGAGCGTATCCAGTCCGTCGACGTAGCGATTGAACATGCTGAACGCCGCGGCGATGAGCACGGTGTCGTGGACGGCGCGGTCGTCGGCTCCCGCCGTCCGGGCCCGGTCGATGTCGCCGGCGGTGACCGAGCGGCCGTCGACGCGGACCTTGTCGGCGATGGCCAGCAGAGCGCTCATCAGGGGGCCGGATTCGTCGCCCGAGCTGAGCTTCCGGGCCACGGCACCGTGGGTCTCGGCACAGAAGGTGCATTCGTTACGGCGCGACACGTACGCGGCGATGGTCTCGCGTTGCGCCGGGGTGAGCGGTGAGGGACCCCGCAACAGGGTCTCGGCGAGCATGTTGAGCGGTCCGGCGGTCTGCGGGTAGCCGGCCAGCAGACCGGCGATTCCGGGCAGCGGCGGAAGATCGATGTGCGGCACACTTCACGTCATCACGCCCGGCGGCAGAAATCCACCTCCGTTCGGTCAACAGGTGACCGGATCTCGTAGACTCTGCCGCCTCAGTCACGGACGACAGGGAGACATCGGTGAGTACCGACAGCCCGGACCTCGCGGCCCGCCTCGACATGACCAAGCCGCACCCCGCGCGACGGTACGACTACTGGCTCGGCGGCAAGGACAACTTCCAGGCCGACCGGGACGCGGCCGAGGCGATCGCCGCGGTCTTCCCGCACATCCGCACCGCCGCACGGGAGAACCGGGCCTTCATGCAGCGGGCCGTGCGCTTCCTCGCCGCCGAGGAGGGTGTGCGGCAGTTCCTGGACATCGGCACCGGGCTGCCGACCGCGGACAACGTGCACGAGGTGGCGCAGCGGATCGCCCCCGAGTCGCGGATCGTTTACGTCGACAACGATCCGCTGGTGCTCGTGCACGCGCGGGCCCTGCTGAACAGCTCCCCGGAGGGCGCCACCGCCTACATCGACGCCGACGCGAGGAAGCCGGAGACGATCCTCGACGACCCGGCACTGCGCAGCACCCTCGACTTCTCGGAACCGATCGCCCTGCTGATGGTCGCGGTGCTGCACTTCGTCGAGAACCACGAGGATCCGTACGAGATCGTGCGCCGGCTGGTCTCCGCACTCCCCACCGGTAGTTTCCTGGTGCTGTCGCACGCCACGTTCGACCCGCTGGACCCGGAGACGATCGCGGCCATGAACGCGGTCAACAGGGAGATCAAGCCGGTCTTCTCGCCCCGCACTCTCGCGGAGGTCTCCCGGTTCTTCGACGGCCTGGACGTGCTCGAGCCGGGCATCGTCTCGGTCTCCGACTGGCGGCCGCAGCCCGGGCCCCGCCCCACCCCGGCCGAGGCCACGGGTTACGGGGCGGTCGCCCGGACGTCGTAAGGCTCTCAGGCGCGGGCGCCGCGGGCCAGCACCCGCAGCAGGAAACCGGGGCTGCCCAGCGCGCTCGGATGGGCGAGCATCGTGGTGACCTGGCCGAGCCGCTGACTGACCGTGTGGTCACGCATCGAGGCCTTGAAAATCAGGCCGCTGGCCCACTGCAGAAGCCGGTACCCGCGCGGGTACGGGCCGTCGACGTGCGGCAGGGCCAGGTCGGCCATGGTGGAGATCTGCCAGGCGGCGTCGACCACGACCTTCACGTCGGCGAAGTACGAGTGGGCCGGCCGGTCCAGGCGGGGATCGCCGCGCAGGTACTTCGACAGGCACGACGCGTGCAACATCGCGGAGGTCATGCCCTGGCCGTACACCGGGTTGAAGGAAGCGACCGCATCACCGGCGGCGACCAGCCGGGCCGGGAATCGGCGCAGCCGATGGAAGTCGCGCCGGCGGCTGTCCGCCTGGTGATAGGTGACTACCTCACCGGCCGGCTCGGCACCCGTCGCGACGGCACCGAACTCGGCGGGGAAGTCCTGCACGCACCGCCGGCGGAACTCGTCGGCGGTGCGGCCGGGCCGGTCGTCGGCGTAACCGGACACCAGCACCGTCCAGCGGCCACCCTCGATCGGGGTGAACCCGCCGATCCGTGCGGTCCGGCCGGGCCCCGGATTGGCGACCGAGATGCACGTCCACACGTCGGCCTGCTCCGGCCGGTGGAACAGCGCGGTCGCGTAGTTCAGTTTGATCGCCATGCGCTGCATCGGTGGCCGGACGAAGCCGCCGGCCTCCAGCCAGTCGCTGAGCCGGCTCGATCGGCCGGTGGCGTCCACGACGAAGTCCGCCCGCTCCTCGACCGGCGCCGCGGAGCCGTCCGCGACGAACCGGACACCGGTCACGGCGCCGCCCTCCAGCAGCAGGCCTTCGGCCCGGCCCTTCGCGGTACGCACATTCGCGCGCCCGAGCACACGGCTGCGGATCAGGGCCTCCAGGAACGGCCGGCTGGAGATGAGAGCCTGTGCCGCGGGACCGGACGGCGGCTCGTCGCGGAGTTCACCGTCCATGTAGAACCGGTTCGTGCCGGGCGGCGGGTTCACGGCGCCGGCTTTGAGCGCCTCCTCGGTGAACCCGGGGAACCAGCGTTCCAGCTGGATCTGGCCGGACGGCAGCAGCGCGTGCACCTGGCTGCCCTGCGGCACGCCGGGCCGCGGACCGATCGCCGTGACGGGATCGGCGGCGATCCGGTCGTCCGGGATCACGCACGCCGCCTGGTCGTCGCGGTCGATGATCAGGACCTCGTCGGCGTGGTCGCTGAGGACGCGGGCCGCCATCAGCCCGGCGACACTGCCGCCGAGAACGATCGCGCGGCGGAAGAGGACCTTGGTGTCGGTCGGCGGCTCGGATGCCGAGACCGCGGCGAAACGACCAGCTGCAGACATGTGCGCCCCCGTGGCTGTTAGGAACCCTGACGATATCCAATGATCGAAAAGTACAGCTGTCCCGCCGCGGGCGCAGGGGTTCGACGGCGGGCGATATGGTGATGCCGTGCCGGCGAATCGGGCTTCTCTGTGGGCGTTGGCGGTCATCGTCGTCAGCATGGTGGTCGGGGCCGGAGCCGTCGCACTGACAGTCGGCGGGCCGGATCACCGGGATACCGATCAGATCGGCCCGGACGGCGACGGCGGCACGGTCGCCTGGACCATCGACACGAGGAACGGGACCCGGGACGCGTGGGTGGTCGGTGGCACGGCCGTGATCCTGGACGGCGAGTCGCTCCTCGGCCTGAACGCCGCGGACGGTGCCCGGCGCTGGCAGCTGCCCTATCCGGGTGACGACATCACGCTCACGGTGGCCGGCGGCATGGCGGTGGTGCAGCGCGGTCCGGACGGCCCGGTCGACGTCATCGAGCCGGCCACCGGACGCGTCGCCTGGTCCACGAAGGATCCGGCTCTCATGGTCGCCCGCCAGGACGCGCTGTACCTGGACTCCTGCCCGGACCGGCGGGAACCGGCCGGCAGCTGCGTCACCAGCGGACGCCGCGTCACCGACGGCACGACGCTCTGGTCGGCGACGAACCCGGGCTTCTCCCTGCGCAGCGATGTGATCGGCGGGCGACGTCCACTGGCGCCGGCCGCCACGGCGTACCTGCCGGTCACCACCTCCTCCGGCGGCGCGCTGCTGGACACCGCCTCAGGGCGCGTGCTTCCGGGGCGCGTCGAGGCGGCCGGCTGGTATCTGGTGGCGGCCGGGGACACGGTCGCCGCCACCTATCACGACCCGCCGCGGGGCGATCAGAACTGCACCGTCACGGTCGACGCGGTCCGGGCCCGTACCGGCAAGCCGGCCTGGAAAGGCACGCTGCACAGCGGCCGCCGCGCGGACGGCGAATGTCACAAGCGGCTCAGCGAGGGCTGGTCCGGCACCGTCATGCTCGGTTCCGGCACCGACGTGGCCGCGGTGACCCGGAACGGTCGTACCACCCTGACCGATCTGACCACCGGCAAGGTTCGGTGGACCACCGACGAGCCCGGCGTGCCGATCGCCGGGGACGATCGGCATCTGCTGGTACGCGACAACGCCGAGACCGGCCCGGTGTCACTGCTCGACATGACCGACGGACGCCGGCTCTGGACCGCACCGGACCCCGGCCTGCCCGGCACGTCGGCCAGCTGGGAGTCAGCCGTGGCCGGCAAGCTGGTCGCGGTGATGGGCGCCACCGGCGACCGGCCGTACGTGCTGGTCTTCGACGCGACGACCGGAAAGCAGCTGGCCCGCCGCGGCGGCTGGCTCACCGCCCTCGGCGACGACTGGGTCATGGTGTCGACCGGGGCGGGCGCGAAGGCCGGCCACCTCAAACAGCACATGCTGACCTTCTGACGGTTCCACGCCGGCGTGGAACGACGGGCGAACTATCCGACCGTCACCGGAGGAGTGATCGCCGCGTCGGGGGGTAGAGCCTCACCCGAGTCGAGCCGCTTCTGGGGAGGTCTGATGGTCCGGCAAGCAACCTTCCGTCACGCGGTGGTGGTGGTCACCGGCGCGTCGAGCGGGGTCGGGCGCGCCACCGCTCTGGCGTTCGCCGCCGAGGGCGCGTGCCTGGTCCTCGCCTCGCGTGGCGCGGAGGCGCTCGCGGAGGTGGAACGCGACTGCCGGGCCCAGGGTGCGCAGGTGCTCGTCGTGCCGACCGACATCGCGGATCCGGAGGCAGTCGAGCGCCTGGCCAAGTCGGCGGTCCAGCGGTACGGGCGGATCGACATCTGGATCGAGGCGGCGGCCGTCGGCATCGTCGGGCAGCTGGGCTCGGAGTCGGTCGACGAGATCCGCCGCCTGATCGACACCAACGTGCTGGGCACCACACTGTGCGCCCGCGCCGCGCTGACGACCTTCCGGGCGCAGGGGCGGGGGACTCTCGTACTCGTCGGATCGTTGTTGTCCCTGTTCCCGAACCCGATGGTGCCGCTCTACTCGATGAGCAAGTTCGCGGTCCGGGGGCTGGCGCTGAACCTTCAGCGGGCGGTCGCCCGGGAGCCGCGGATCCGGGTCGGCCTGGTGCTGCCGGGGCCGGTGGACACGCCGTTCTTCGTGCGGGCCGCCAATCACTCGGGCCGCACGCTTCGAGCCATCCCGCCCGCGTACGCGCCGGAACGTGTCGCCGCCAAGATCCTCGCCGTGGCCCGGCGCCCGCGCCGGCAGGCCACCGCGGGACTGGTCTCGCACCTGGGACTGGTCGCCCACCGCATCGCACCCGCCACCACCGAGAACGTGGTCGCCTGGTGGAGCGCGAAGTTCGTGACCGGTCCGGACGCCGCCGCGCCCGGGTCCGGGTCGTTGTTCGATCCGCCGGCCGACGGCGAGGTGCACGGCGGCTATCGCCGGGGCCGGACCCGCCGCCGCCTCGGCGAGTGGCTGGGCGCGCCGGCGGCCGCCCTCACCGCTCCGGGAGGGGCCGGCGGCCGGCGAAGCCCAGATCGGCCCGGTGGTACCAGGTGATGTCGGTGTCGCCCTCGAGCCAGCACAGCAGCACGTCCACGCCGTCGAGGGTGGCCGGGAAGTCCAGCAGCAGCGGGGCCATGCCCTTGAGCTCGGCGCCGGTCTCCTGAACGGTGGTCATCAGCTCGTTGAGGCGGGCCTCGACGGCCTTGCGTTCCGGCAGGCCACCCAGCTCGGTCGGTGCGCCGCCGGGGACGAGGGCGGCGGAGAGTTCCACCATGTCGGCCCGGAGCGTGATGATCTCGGCGAGGATCGGGCGGAGGCGGGCCAGTTCGGCGCGGGCCTCCGGCAGCGTGAACAGGCCCATACCGCAGAGTCTGTCATCCGCCGGGAACCGGCCCGGCAGTGGTCCGCCTGGTGCGGAGGCCGATGGTCCGCTGGTGCGCCCACCCGGCCCATGTCCGTGATCACCAGGTGATCGACTAGGTTGTGCGTCCGTGTTGGTGAGAGTGCGGGACGTCGCGATCCGGACCCTTCTGTCCCCGGCCGGGTGGATAGTCGGGATCGCGATCTTCCTCTACTCGAAGTGGGCCAAGGCCCAGTACGACGCCCTGACCGTCGGCGCGTGCGATCTGGGCATCTTCTACCAGGCGGTGCAGGGCTGGGCGAACGGTGGCTGGCCGATGGTCCCGATCAAGGGATACGTCCAGCTCGGCGACCACTTCTCCCCCGCGTTCGCGCTGCTCTCGCCGCTCGTCTGGATCCATGACGAGGCGATCACCCTGGTGTACGCCCAGATCGTGCTGATCTGCCTGTCCGGCATCCCGATCTACCACATCTTCCGGCGCCGCTACGGCATCCTCGTCGGCTCCGGGATGCTCGTCGCCTATCTCGCGAGCCATGCCGTCCTCGGTACCGTCGCGTTCCCCGTGCACGAGGTCATGTTCGGTGCGTTGTTCCTGGCCTGGGGCCTGGAACGGATGCTCGCCGGCAAGTGGACGCAGGCAACGATCCTGTTCGCGGCGCTGATCACCGTCAAGGAGGACGGCGGCCTGCTGTGTGTGCTGCTCGGGCTGTACGCGCTGTTCAACCGGCGGTGGCGGCACGGCGCGTTCCTGATCGGCTGGGGCGTCGTGTGGTTCGTGGTGACGCTCAAGTTCATCATCCCGAACCTCAACCCGGGCGGCTTCACCTACGCCAAGGACTACCAGGCGAGCCTGCACGCGGACGGACTGTTCGCGGGTATCCCGTACATGCTGAGCCACCCGATGGAGATCCTCGGGCTGATGACCGACCAGCCGGCGAAGGTGGACACCTGGCAACAGCTGCTCATCCCGGTCGGGTTCGCGGCACTGGCGTCACCGCTGGCGCTGCTCATCGTGCCGATCATGCTGAGCCGGATGCTGTCGTCACGGGAGACGCAGTGGTCGTCGGACCTGTACTACGACATGCCGCTCATGCCGATCCTGTTCGCGGCGGCCGCCGACGGCTTCCGGCGGATCGGCAGCCTCGTCGACCGGGCCCGCGGTCTTGGCCCGGACCCCGACCCCCAGTTGCCGCCCCGCCGCCCCACGGCCGGGAACACGGCCACCGCCGGCACCGGCGAACCGCCCGAACCGACGGCCACCGACAGCACCGGCGAACCGGCCGAGCCGACGGCCACCGCGGACGAGCCGGCCGCGCCGCGGGGACGGCGCCCCTGGTGGAACCCGCGGACCGCCACGGTGCTGGCCGCCGTCGCGGCGCCGCTGTTCGTCTGGTTCGCCGTCCAGGACGCCCGCGACCACAAGATCGTGCAGTGGTACCAGGGCACCGCGCCCGAGTTCAACAACGTGGGCATCGTCGGTGAGGCGCCCGAGGCCCTCTCCCGCATTCCCCGGGACGTGACGGTACGGGCCACCAACAACCTGCTCATCCCGCTGCTGCCGACCAACGAGGTCACCCTGATCGGCTCCAACGTCGACAAGGGCGACTGGGCGATCATCGACAACTGGAACCCGAGCTGCCCGATCGGCCGCAAGGAACTGCCGCAGATCAAGGCGCAACTGGACCGGATGGGCTTCCGCCAGATCTACGTCAGCCCGTCCAAGCGCCTCGTGGTCCTGCAGCGCACCGCCCCGGCCGTCCAGCCGATCCGCGGAACCGGCACCGCCAGTTGACCGTCGACGACGACGAACCGCGCGGCGGGCCGTCCTCCAACGCACTGTGAGGGGAGCCGACAGGTGGACAGGCCGTTCGCGGAGACGTTCGCGCAGCTGCTGAAGGCGCAGTTCCCGCTGCTGCACCTGGAGACATACGAGGAGCAGCGCGCCCTGCACCGCATCGGCGCGGTCGCCGGCCACCCCGATCTGGTGCGGATCCCCCGCGCGGTGTGGTCGTGGACGCTCACCGGCGGCCTGGTCCCGCCCGGCGGGGAGGCCCGGCCCGGGACCCAACGGGCGACCGACGCGCTGCGGGCCGTGCAGCGCCTCGAGGAGCCGGCCGTGTTCGTGTTCCAGGACCTGCACCCGCACTTCCAGGACGCGGAGGTGGTCAGGTTGCTGCGGGACATCGCCGAGGCCTTCCGCACCGGACGGCATCCGCGCACCCTGGTGCTGATGTCGCCGACGGCTCAGCTGCCGACGGAACTGGCCAAGGACGTCACCATGGTCGACTTCCCACTGCCGGGCCCGGACGAGCGGCGGAGCCTGCTGGACGCCATGATCCGGTCGAACACGGCGAACGGGCGGCTCCGGGTCGGCCTCGACGCCTCCGGCCTGGAACGGTTCGCGGCCGCGGCGGCGGGGCTTACCGTACGGGAGGCGGAGGACGCGTTCGCCCGCGCCATGGTGAACAGTCCCGTTCTGGACCTGGCCGGGCTGGACGTCGTTCATGAGGTGAAGCGTCAGATCGTACGAAAGTCGGGTCTGCTCGACTTCGTTTCCGCGGACGTCGTCCTCGACGACGTCGGCGGCCTGGAGAAACTGAAGTCCTGGCTGGTCAAACGTAACGGATCGTGGCTGGCTGACGCCGCCGACTACGGGTTGCCGGCGCCACGCGGCGTGCTGATCACGGGTGTGCCGGGATGCGGCAAGTCGCTGACCGCCAAGGCGATGGCCGCCGCCTGGAACGTTCCGCTGCTGCGCTTCGACATCGGCAAGGTCTTCTCCGGCCTGGTCGGATCGAGCGAGCACAACATGCGGACCACCCTGCGCGTGGCGGAGGCCATGGCCCCGTGCGTGCTGTGGATCGACGAGATCGAGAAGGGTTTCGCGGGTGCCTCCGGCGGTGACTCCGGGACCAGCACCCGGGTGTTCGGCACGTTCCTGACCTGGATGCAGGAGAAACGGCTTCCGGTGTTCGTGGCCGCGACCGCCAACGACTCGCAGGTGCTGCCGGCCGAAGTGCTCCGCAAAGGACGGTTCGACGAGACGTTCTTCGTCGACCTGCCGAGCCGCACCGAGCGGATCGCGGTGTGGCGGGTGCATCTGCGGCGTGCCATGCGTCACCCCCGGGCCGCCGGTTCGCTGCAGCTGGCGATCGGTGACGACATGCTCACCGAGCTTGCCGGGCTGACCGACGGCTACACCGGCGCCGAGATCGAGCAGGCAGTCGTCTCGGCGCTGTTCGACGCGTACTCGGAGCGGCGTGCGCTGCGCCGCGACGATCTGGTCCGCGCGGTGATGAGCATCGTCCCGTTGAGCGTCACCCAGGCGGAGCGGATCAGTGCGCTGCGTGACTGGGCCCGCGTGCGTGCCGTCTCTGCCAGCGGTGACGAGAACTGGGGTTTGACCGAACGATAGGGTGCCGGGGTGAGCGTGACGATGCTTCTGGTGCCACTGGCGATGGCGGGCGCCGCGGCGGTGAAAGCCGTGGCCGACCGGCGGGCCGACGGCGTCTGCCGCGTCGCCACCCGCATGCGCGACGTCACCCTGCTGGCCGGTGCGTTACGCGACACCGGCGCGGCCACCGAGACGGACGGCGAGCGGATCACCGCGACGTGGGCGGACTTCTCCGCGGTCTTCTCCCGCGATGCCGACGGCATCTGGTCGGCCCACTTCGACGGTACGGACGAGCAGCGCGCGATCGCGACGGTGTCGGAGGTCGACACCGCCTACGGACGGCTCGTTCAGCGGACCGTCCTGGAACGGCTGCGGGAACAGGCACCGGCGGCCGGGCTGCGCCTGACGTCCGAGACCGTCGACGACACCGACGCCGTACACCTGGTGTTCGAGGTGGAACGGGAGCGGTCGTGAGTGACCGTCCCCGCATAGTCGTCACCGTCAACCGCGACGGCACCGTGACCGCCGAGACCGTCGACATCCGCGGTGAACGCTGCCTCGACTACATCACCCTGCTGGAGGACCTGGTCGGCGGCCGGGTCGAGGACAGCGCCTACACGTCCGACTACACGCGGGAGACGCAGAGCGAGTGGCAACAGCAGGTGAATCGTGACGTGGACCCCGCCTGACCGCGGCTATTACCAGAACCCACCGGCGCCGCCGCCGCGGACAATGTCGTGGAAGATGGCGAACAGCGCCTGGCTGCTCGCCCCGATCCTGAGTTTCGGCTGCCTCGGCGTGGCCGGGTTCCTCTACGTCGGGCTGCGGGCCCGCCGCCCGGCCTGGTGGATCGCCGGAATCTGTTACAGCGCCGTCGGCAGCCTGTGCCTGTACTGGAGCTCCCTGTTCCCGCAGGACTCCGGCGTCGGCTCGCTGTTCGCGCTGCTCTGGGTGCTGGTCTGGGTCGTGTCGGTGGCGCACGGGGCCGCGATCAACAGCTCCTGGCTGCACTGGCTGGCCGCGCGCCAGGCGCCGCGGCCGGTGCCGTGGACCTACCCGCCCGCGCACGCGCCGGCCCCGATGCCGCCCCAGGTCCAGCCGATCGTGCCGACGCCGTACCAGTACTACGCCTCGCCCGCGGTGCCGCCCCCGCCGCCGCCGGACCCCGATCCGTCCATGCCGCCGCCCTCCGACCCGTGGGCCAGCCCGCCGGAACACCCGGAGACGCTGCTCGACGTCAATACGGCCGCCCCCGAGGACTTCGCCACCCTGCCGGTGATCGCCCCCGAGCAGGCGGCCCGCGCGCTCGCCGCACGCCAGGCCGGCAACGGTTTCGGCAGTGTGCACGAGTTCGCGGCGGCCGCCGGCCTGGCCCCGCACCAGCTGGCCGCCGTCCGGGACCGGCTCACCTGCGGCCCGCCCGCCGCTCCCGGGCCGGACCGCGACGAACCGTACGGCCGCATCGTCGATGTCTGAGCCGCTGGTGCGCGTCGCCCGGTTCCTGGAGCGGACCACCGCCGAAGGTCCGGGCGAACGCACCGCGATCTGGGTCCAGGGCTGCTCGATCCGCTGCCCCGGCTGCTTCAACCCGCACCTGTTCGGCAGCCGCGGCGGCACCCTGACCAGTCCGGACGACCTGGTGAGACGGGTGCTGGCGGCCGGTTCGGCCAACCAGGAATTCGTCCACCTGACCGACCGGCTGCGCGACGTCATCGCTCCGGACCGTCTCGAGGCGACCGTGACCGCCGGCGGAACCGTGGCCGTCAACGGCTGGGCGAGCCCGGAGTCGCTCGACGCCCTGCTCGCCGAGCTCCCTCACCGCCGGAGCAGACACCAGGCGTGGTGAACGGCCGTCCCGCCGGGCGGCACGCTGATCAAATCGTTTGCCTCCCATGGCGGGAGAACGGGACGATCAGCGGATGTCCGATTTTGCGGTCAAGCCGGTGCTCACCGGGCAACTCGTTGTCCTGCGGCCGTTCGTCGACGCCGATGTGCCGGTGTTCCTGGAGGCGGTGGCCGATCCGGAAGTCGCGCGGCTGACCGGCAGCCCGCCCGGCGACGGCCCCGGCGAGGAGCGGACCAGGGAGTGGTACGGCAGTCGCAACGCGCAGGACGACCGCCTGGACCTGGCGGTCGTCGACCGGGACAGCGGGGCCTGTGTGGGTGAGGTCGTCCTCAACGAGTGGGATCCGTCCAACGGCAGCTGCAATTTCCGGACCCTGCTGGTCGCGGCCGGGCGCAATCGCGGGCTCGGCACCGAGGCGATCCGGCTGATCATCGGTCACGGATTCGAGCAGCTCGGGCTGCATCGGATCTCGCTCGAGGTCTACTCGCACAACCCGCGCGCCCGGCGGGCGTACGAGAAAGTGGGTTTCGTCGCCGAAGGCGTGTTGCGTCAGGTGCTCCGCGACGGTGACGCGTGGGTCGATGCGACGGTCATGTCGATTCTCGCTCCGGAGTGGGCCGTCCATCGGGGCCGTCCCTAGACTGCCGGTGTGCGGATGGGCCGAAGGGTACGCGTCGCTGTCATCGGAGCCGTCTCGATGGTCGTCATCGGTCTGGCGGTGGTCGTCGGTGCTCGCTGGCTGACTGCCGGGCAGGCGGTCGGCATCGCCCCGCCGCCGGGTGCCTCAGAGCAACTGCCGGACGGCTCCTACGAGATCGTCGTCGACCTCCGATCCAGCGAGCTCCACTACGACCTGCGCAGTGATCGCGGTCCGGCCACCGTGGACAGTTACGCCATGCCGCCCGCCACCACCTGGGAACAGGCACGCGCAGCGGTCGCCGGGCAGCTCGACGGCTGGAGGCAGGCCGGCGACTGCCCGGACAGCGGCCGGCAGCGCACCTGGTGCACCTGGACCGAACCGGCACGGCTGTGGCCACGTCGGGTCCGGATCGTCTTCCTGCGCCAGCCGACCACGGTGGAGGATCGGGCGACCTGGCCGGACAACACGTTTCTGGTGATCGGTTCCGGACCCGGCGGCAGCGCCTGACCGCGGTCACCGGATCTTCGAGACGATCTCCACGAGGTTGCCGTCGGGATCCTGCAGCAGAGCGGCACGGTTGCCGTTGCCGGAGTCGTGCGGTGGCCGCACGACCGGCACGCCGGCGGAGACGAGCCGCTCGAACGCCGGGTCGACGTCGACGGCCCAGATGACCAGCACCATGCTCGGACGGCCGGGTTCCGGATCGGCACCGTGCAACCGCCGTGCCGCCTCCACGGTGCCGAGCCCGACGGTGAAACCGCCGAGTCGCAGCTCGACGTGCGAGGGCACATCATCGCTGGGGGTCCGGAAGATCTCCTCAAAGCCGAGCAGGTCACGGTAGAAGCGGATGCCCGCCTCGATGTCACGGGTGCAGAGATTCACCAGCGCCGCCTCGAACATGCGTTTCACCCTAGATCATGATGTGCCGGGTCACATGTTTCCCCACCCGGCCGGAGGTGGTTCGGCCGCGCACCGTACGGGTAGCCGATGTCGATGTTCGAAGATTTCCGGTTGGAACATGTGAACGTCGGTGAGGTCACGCTCCGGGTCCGGTACGGCGGGTCGGGATCGCCCGTCGTGCTGCTGCACGGTCACCCGCGCACCCACACCACCTGGCACGAGGTCGCACCGCGGCTCGCCGGTTCGCACTTCGTGGTGACACCCGACCTGCGCGGGTACGGCGGGTCGACGCTACCGCCCGACGAACCGGACCATTCCCAGTCCAGCAAACGGGCGATGGCACAGGATGTCGTACGGCTGATGGCAGCTCTCGGGCACGACCGGTTCGCCGTCGTGGGCCACGACCGCGGGTCGCTTGCCGCGTTCCGTACCGCGATGGACCACCCCGCGGCGGTGTCGCAGCTGGTCGTGATGGACGGTCTCCCGGTCGTCGAGCATCTCGAACGCACCGACGCCGTGTTCGCGCGGGCCTGGTGGCACTGGTGGTTCCTCGGCCAGACCGACAAGCCCGCGGAACGGGTGATCTGCGCCGATCCGGCCGCGTGGTACCGCACCCCCGGTCCCGCCGAGATGGGCGCCGGTAATCACGCCGACGTGTGGACGGCGCTGCGGAACCCGGCCGTGGTGCACGGCATGTGCGAGGACTACCGGGCCGGTCTCGGGATCGACCGCGAACACGACGAGGCCGACCGGGCGGCCGGACGCCGGGTCCGCTGCCCGGTGATGCTGCTCGAGTCCGCCGACGACGACCTGGACATCCACGGTGATCCGGCCGCCATCTGGGCGCCGTGGCTCACCACACCGCTGCGGCACCGGGTCATCGCGAGCGGGCATCACCAGGCCGAGGAGGCGCCGGGCCCGGTGGCGGACGCGATTCTGGACTTCCTGGCGGCCGGCTGACCCACGTACCAGCGCGTCGGGTCTCCCTCGT
Source organism: Actinoplanes sp. NPDC023801 (assembly GCF_040639655.1). Lineage (NCBI taxonomy): Bacteria > Bacillati > Actinomycetota > Actinomycetes > Micromonosporales > Micromonosporaceae > Actinoplanes > Actinoplanes sp. NPDC023801. Next base: position 26,626 of record NZ_JBFAAI010000030.1, read on the forward strand.
TTAGACGCGGCGATCGGTGGCATTCCCTTGATGGTGGAACGACGGATCAGATCTCACGGCGGGACGACGGATGCGGCAGGGGGAACAGCGGTGAACGGCACCCGCCGGTACGGGGCCGAGATCGTCCCGGACGACCTGCGGGTGCGCTGGCAGGCGCTCGACGGGACCGGCCCGCACGGCGACGCCCGGGTCGAGGACGGTCCGGCCGGCGGCAGCGTGCTGCATGCCGAGGTCACCATGCCGGAGGCCGACGAGACGACCGTCCAGGAACTGCTGGACGAGGCCATGCGCAATCTGCAGCGCGATGTCAGCGACAACTTCAACGCGGGGTGAGGACCATGAGCGACGTGTCGCAACAACAGCCGGAACCGGCGGACCACGACGAGGTCCCGGAGGATGCCGTGGACACCGCCAACGACCCGGATCCGGTGCACGGCTCCGACGTCACGGACGACGCGGGAGCGCCGGAACCCACCGACTGAACGCGTCAGCGGCTCGTCAGACCCGGCCGGCCAGGTTCTCACCGACGGAGGCGATCACACCTTCGACCGCGTCGTCGTCGATGCCTTCGAGCTCGATGATGAGCCGGTCCACGCCCAGGTCGGCGTATCTGCGGGCGGTGTCGGCATCGGGCGGGCCGGGCGGGGTGAGGGTGATCTCCAACTCGCCGAAGCCCGCCGGCCGCTGCTCACGCTTCGCGGTCTCGGCCAGCGCACGCAGTGCCTGCCTTGTCTCCTCGACGTCCAGACCCCAGCCGTACCAGCCGCTGCCCTGCCGGACGGCCCGGCGGTACGCGGCGGGCGAGTGGCCTCCGACCACGATCGGCGGGTGCGGGCGCTGAACCGGCGACGGATGCTGAACGACGCCGTCGAACGACACGAACCGGCCGGTGAACGAGGGCGCGGCCTCCCACAGCGCGCGCATCGCGGCCAGGTACTCGTCGGTCCGGGCACCCCGCTCGGCAAGCGTCACGCCCATCGCGTTCAGCTCCGGTTCGACATAGCCGGCCCCGACGGCGACGGTCAGCCGGCCACCGGACAGCACGTCCAGTGAGGTGAGCTGCTTGGCCAGCAGGACCGGCTGGCGCTGCGGCAGCACGATCAGGCCGACCCCGAGGCGGACCCGGCTGGTCACGGCCGCCAGGTACGTCAACGCTAGCATGGCCTCGAGGCGGGGCGGGTTGCCTTCCCCGGCGGGGAGCGCGATGTGGTCGCCGACCCACAGCGACTCGAAGCCCGCCTCCTCGGCCAGCCCGGCCCGCCGGACCAGGACGCCGGGGTCGACGTTGCGGTCGCGGTGCAGCCCGTACAGCCCGAATTTCATCTGCCCGGCCACCTCCGCGTCAGCATCGTCCGATCAGCACAGTACGGGGGCTAAGCCACCCACCACCACCCGTCGCCGACTTCGCGTCGCGGATAGCCGAAGTCACCGCTGGCGGTGGTGACGGTCGTCTGCGCGGTGGGCGGTTCGGCGAAATAGGCGAGGCCGGTCCCCGACTCGGCTCGCCAGTTCTGCCACAGCTGCACGAAGAGCGCGGTCGGCCCGGCGTAGGCGATTCCGGACGGGGACAGGGAACGCAGGCTCGGCGGCAGGACGAGCTTGCCGTCCAGGCGGCCCGCGCGGTACTCCCGGGCCAGTTCGGCGAGGGCGGTGCGGTGGGCCCGGTACCGGTGATCGATGTAGTCGCCGTCCGAGTTCTGCCGGGTGGCCACCACAACGGCGGTGGCCGCGAGCACCAGACTGACCAGGGCGACCCCCCAGGAACGTCGCACGCAGGCAGTCAGGATGGCCGTGATCGACACCAGCGAGGCCAGGAGCGAGGCGGCGAGCAGGATCGACACACCGCCGTAGAACCCGCCGAGGGAGGGGTTCTGGGCACGCAGGACGAGCGGGATCAGCAACAGCCAACCGGCACAGCTGATGGCGATGTGGAGCAGGCCACGACGGCTCCACACCGGCGTTCCCGGTTCGGCGCGCGCCGGCGGGGACGCCTCTTCCTCCTGGCTGTCGATCGAGTCCCACAGGAATGTCATCTGGCCCTCCGCGATCGGCTGCGGGCAGTTCCCTGAGCTCGTCGGCCCGGACGGCTGGCGATGATCCCGGCCGCTGCGGCCGGATGTGCACTTCGAGATCGTGCGCCCATGGCCGCCGGGTGCGGAAGCCCTTTCACGAAAGCTCCACACGAGCTCCCCGGCCCCTGCACCGGGTCCGGCCGCTCGGGCCGGACAGGTTGCTCGGGCCCGGTCCGGCGTGGGAGCAGAGGTTGAGGCCGCTGCGCCGTCCAGCCGGGAACGACAGACGCACCGGCCACCGGGTGGAGGACCGGTGGCCGGTGCGGGGCTCGGCGCGGGCGGGACGGGTGGCGCGGGACGAGTGGCGGGGCGCCGGTGGCGCCGGCTGAGGCGTGGCGCTTGGCGGGACGGTGGTGCCGGTGGGGCGGGGACGGTGGCGCGAGGCGGCAGGTCGGGGTCAGACCGTGACGGCCGGGCGGCGGGAGACCGAGAGGACGTCCAGGAGCAGGGCCGCGGTCGCCACCACGCCGAGCAGCGCGAGCCCGAGGCCGTACGACTGGAAGTGTCCGTAGATCGCCCCCATGACCAGCGGCGGGACGAAACCGCCGAGGCCACCGGCCGCGCCGACGACCCCGGTGACCGCGCCGACCTGATGTGCCGGGGCGACCTGCGCGACGAGGGCGAAGGTGGCCCCGCTGCCCGCGCCGAGGGCGGCCGCCATGGCGAGGAAGGCGATGGTGCCGACCGGAGCGAGACCCGGCGTGAAGGACTGCACGACGGCGCCGAGGACGACGACCCCGAGAGCGACGGCGAGGACGCGGCTCGCGGCGAAGCGGTCCGCGAGCCAGCCGCCGACCGGCCGCATCACGACGGCGAGCAGCACGAATCCGGCCATCCGGTTGGCGGCGTCGGCCTGGGTGAGGCCGTAGGCGGTCTTCAGGTAAGCCGGCAGGTACACGGAGAAGGCGACATATCCCCCGAAGGCGACCGCGTACAGCGCCGAGGCCTGCCAGGTGATCTTCAGGCGGAGCACGGCGGCGAGCCGCTGCGCGAGCGGTGCGGTCGGCACCGGACGGCCGGGCGCGTCGCGCAGCACGAGCCAGGCGACGAGGGCGTACGCGGCGAGCACTCCCGCGGTGATCAGGAACGGTGCCGGAGTACCGCCGGCGCCGACGAGCCGGACGGTGGTGAGCGCACTGATCGCGGTGCCACCCATGCCGACGCCGAAGATGCCGATCGCGAGACCGCGACGCTCCGGCGGGAACCAGGCGTTGACGAACGGGACGCCGATCGCGAACGCCGTACCGCCGATGCCGAGGAAGAATCCACCGATCAGCAGCGACGTGAGCGCGTCATGACCCAACAGCCCGAGATAGAGCACCGGCACGATGGTGATGAGCGAGATCAGCGGGAACATGACCCGGCCGCCGTAACGGTCGGTGAGGGCGCCGACGGGAATCCGGCCGACCGACCCGACGACGACCGGTACCGCGACCAGCAGCGCCTGCTGGAACGGGGTGAGGCCGAGGGCCGCCTGGAACTTCGTGGCGAGCGGGCTGAGCAGCGCCCACGCCCAGAAGTTGACGGCGAACCCGACGGTCGCCAGGGCGAGCATCAATGCTGCCCTGCCCCCTTCGCGGGTGGATGGGGTCTGCGGTGTGCTCATGGTCCACTCCATCGTCTGCGTGACGACCCGGTCGGCGGGTCGGCTCCAGAATCGTCACGGCCCGGCCCGGTGGACAGGGACCTTGGACCCGTTCCGGGAGGACCGGTTCCCTGATCCGCAACTCCTGGCGATTGAGCAGCATCGACACGCGTGTGACCATGACTGGCGAGGGCACGCGAGAGGAGTCCCGTGAGGAGGGTGTACTACCGGAGTTACGACGCCGAGGTCACCAGTGAGATGTTCATCCGCGACCCCGCCGGGTCGCCGGAGACCTACGCGATCGCCGAGATCGGGGAGGTCGCCGTCAAGGTGATCGAGCGGGACTGGTGGGAGCTCTGGCAACCCAAGCAGGTGTGGGTCCTGCAGGCCCGATACCAGGGCCGGACCGTGAACCTGTACGAGAGCGCGGAACCACGTGTCTTCAACATGGTCACCCGCGCTCTCCAGCGTGCGCTCGAGGAACGCCCCGGCAGGCACTGGGCGTGAGCCGCCGCCCCGGCCGGTCAGGCGGCCGCCCGGAGGATGGCGACCAGGAAGCCGGCGCCCGGTGTGAAGGGGCGCAGATCCCACGTGCTCAGCAGCAGGTCCGGGGTCAGGCCGGCCGTGGTCGCGTCGGCGAGGAAGTCGTCGAACTCGTAGCCACGGCCCGCACCGAAACCGACGACCGCCCGTCCGCCGTCGGCGAGATGGGCGCCGAACCGGCGCAGGATCTCCACCCGGGTCGACGGGCCGGCGAAAGTCATCACGTTGCCGGCGCACACGATCACGTCGAAGCGGTCCGGCAGGTCGATCTCGCTCAGGTCGCCGACCTGCCACGCCGGACCCGGATGCTGACTGCGGGCCTCGGCGATCAGCTCCGGGTCGAGGTCGACGCCGGTGACGTCGTGGCCGGCGGCGGCCAGGTGGCCGCCGACCCGGCCGGTACCGCAGCCGGCGTCGAGGATGCGCGAGCCACGCGGCACCATCGCGTCGATCATCCGGGCTTCGCCGCCGAGGTCGTCGCCGCGTTCGGCCATCGCCCGGAATCGTTCGATGTACCACCGGGAGTGGCCCGGGTCTTCGGCGATCTTCTGCAGCCAGAGATTGTCGGTGGTGCTCATGGCGCGGTTGCTACCTCTTCTATCCAGCCGAGTGCGGCGATGGCGGTCGGGAAACCGCACGTGGTGACGGCGGCGAGGGCGACAGCGCGGACCTCGTCGAGGGTGGCCCCGTGTTGCAGGGCCTTGCGGACGTTGGAGCGGACCGCGCCTTCCGCCTCGGCGCCGATCGCGATGGCCAGTTTCAGCAGCCGGTCGGTGCGGTCGTCGAACGGGTTCTGTTCCCGGATGGTGCGGGCCAGGGTTCCCTGCGCCTCGGCGATCTCCGGGAAGCGGCTGAGAAACTGCTGGTAGACACCGGGAAGATAGTCATCGGTCATGACTTCACCGTAGTCATCCGCTGAAGTCGACCTTCCCGGTTTCGACGGTCCCGGCGGTGCGGCCGGGGGCGCTGTGGAACTGCCAGTAGAGGTTCGTGTGGGCGATGACCTGCTCGGGGGCGGGGGCGCCGTACGCGGACAGGTCCTCGGTGGTGTGCGCGTCGGAGACGAGCGTGACGTCGTAGCCCCGGACGATGCCGCCGTGCAACGTGCTGCGGATGCAGGCGTCACTCTGGGCGCCGGTGACGACGAGCCGGCCGACACCCCGCTCGGCGAGCACCGTCTCGAGGTCGGTGGCCTCGAACGAGTCGCCGTAGTTCTTCTGCACCAGCGGCTCGTCGTCGCGGCGGGTCAGCTCCGGAACGTATCGCCACTCGTCGCTGCCGTGCGCCAGCCCGTCGTCGGAGTGCTGCACCCACACCACCGGCACCTGCTCGGAGCGGGCCTTCTCGACCAGGGTGCCGATGTTGGCGATCACGTCGTCACGGCGCGCGGCAGCGGCGACCACACCGACCTGGACGTCGATCACGAGCAGAGCCGTGCGGGGGCGGTTGGTCAGAGTCGTCATGGTCCCCACCCTAGGACGAGGGTGTGACAACTTTCCGGACGGCGGCCGGTGCCGGCGATGGCACCGGGGCGGGTCCGCGGCGGCCGCGATAGACGACGTAGGGCCGCCAGAGGTAGGCCAGCGGTGCCGACCAGACGTGCACCAGCCGGGTGAACGGCCAGAGCGCCAGGAACAGGAAGCCACCGATGGCGTGCAGCTGGAAGACCAGCGGGGCGCCGCTCATCAGGGCCGGCTCGGGGTGGAACCAGAAGATGCCACGGAACCAGACGGCGATCGTCTCCCGGTAGTCGTAGCCCTCACCGAACAGATTGATCACCACGGTGCCGCTCATGCCGAGCACGACCATGACCGTCAGCGCCACGTACAGAACCTTGTCCATGGTCGTGGTGACGCGCCGGATCCGGCCACTGACGAACCGCCGGGCGATCAGCAGCGCCAGACCGGCCACCAGCATGACCCCGGTGATGGTGCCGCCGGTGACCGACACGAGGTGGTAGGTGTGTTCCGAGATGCCGGCGAACTCGGTGAACGAGGCGGGGACGAGCAGGCCCATCGCATGGCCCGCGATCACTCCGAACGCACCGAGGTGGAACAGCGGCGAGCCGAGCCTCAGCAGCCGGTTCTCCAGGAGCTGGCTGGTGTGGGTGGTCCAGCCGAACTGGTCGTGCCGCCACCGCCAGATGTGCCCGGCGACGAACACCGCGAGACATGCGTAGGGCAGGACGATCCAGACAAGGGTGCTCACTTGCACACCTCCGCGTAGGGAGCGAGGTTGGGGCCGAGGCCCACCGCGTCGAGACCCACGGTCTCGACCGGCGGTCCGTCGAAGGCCAGGGACGTCAGCGCGGCGCGGTCCTCGTCCGTCAGTTGCGGCAGCAGATCGCAGACGACGTCGAGCACCAGCGCGTACGGGGTACGCGTCTCGTGCAGCGCCGCCCGCAGCAGCTCGATGCCCTGCCGGTGCTGGCGCAGCGGGGCCTCGCCGTCGCCGGGCCCGGCCACCGCAGCGAACTCGAGCACGATCGGCAGCAGGTCGGGAAGTTCCCCGTCGGCCAGCCGCAGCCCGTGCGCGCGGTACCGCTGTTTGAGCATGAGCAGCGCCATCCCCCGCTTACGGGTGTCGCCGTGCAGGTAGTAGGTCAGGTAGAGCCCGGAGCGCCGGCGCAGGTCGAACGTCTCGACGTAGTGCCGCTGCGCCTCGATCAGGGTGCCGGAGAGCAGCCAGTCCACGAAACGTTCGAGACCGTCGACGCCGGCGGCGGCGGCCCGCAACTCGCCGCCGGCGGCCCGCAGTTCCTCGTCGGGATAGGTGAGCAGCAGCGATGTGAGCTGAAAGATCCGGGAGCGGTCCATCATCGGCTCCGTTTCGTGACGATGGTGACCGGGACGCCGCCGCTGCCGCCCATGCCCGGTCCGCCCTCGCCGTCGAGGGAGCATCCGCCCAGTTCCTCGAGCGCCGCGGCCTGCCCGGCGTGCGCGGCCGGAATGACGTACCGCTCGTCGTACTTGGCGACGGCGAGCAGCCGGTACATGGCCTCGACCTGCTCACCGGTCATGCCGAGGTCGTCGAGCAGGTCGCTCGCGACGGTGCCGTCCAGGGTGCGGGCCCGCATGTAGGCACGCATCCCGGCCAGTTTCATCAGCACTCCCCCGGCCACCTCGGTGTCACCGGCGGTGAACAGCGAGGCCAGGTATTCGATCGGGATCCGCAGGTCCTGGATGGTGTGGAAGATGTCGTCGGCGTCGGTGTCGTCGCGGCCGGCCGCTCCGGCGGCGTCCAGGACCGGGGACAGCGGTGGGACGTACCAGACCATCGGCAGCGTGCGGTACTCCGGGTGCAGCGGCAGCGCGATCCGGTACTCGCTGATCAGCTTCCAGACCGGGGACGCCTTGGCAGCCTCGATCCACTCGCCGGGGTGGCCGGCGTCGCGGGCGGCCCGCTGCACGGCCGGGTCGTGCGGGTCGAGGAACACCGATCGCTGCGCGTCGAGCAACTCCGCCTCGGGCACCGACGCCGCGGCGAGGACGGCGTCTTCGTCGTACCAGAGAATGCCCAGGTAACGGAGGCGGCCGACGCACGTCTCGCTGCAGATGGTCGGTTGTCCCGCCTCGATGCGCGGGAAGCAGAAGGTGCACTTCTCGGCCTTGCCGGTGGCATGGTTGACATAGACCTTCTTGTACGGGCATGCCGACACGCACATCCGCCAGCCGCGGCACCGGTCCTGGTCGACCAGGACGATGCCGTCCTCCTCACGCTTGTACATGGCGCCCGACGGGCAGGCCGAGACGCATGCCGGGTTGAGGCAGTGCTCGCAGATCCGCGGAAGATGGAACATGAAGGTCTTCTCGAACTCGAACTTGACCTTTTCCCCCCAGCCGCGCAGGTTGGGGTCGTCCGCCGCGGTCCGGCCGCCGAGGGAGTCTTCCCAGTTCGCGCCCCACTCGATCGCCATGGGTTCGCCGGTGAGCCGGGAGTACGGCTTCCGGACCGGGGTGTCGGCAAGTCCACCGGGCGCGTTGACCAGGATGTCCTTGTCGAAGGTGGCGGGCTCGTAGTAGTCGTCGATGGTCGGCAGGTCGGGGTTGGCGAAGATCCGGGAGAGGCGCTTGGCCCGGCCGCCGCTCCTCAGCTTCAACCGGCCCTTCCCGTCGAGTGTCCAGCCGCCCTTCCAGCGTTCCTGATCCTCGTAATGTTTCGGGTAGCCGATGCCCGGCTTGGTCTCGACGTTGTTGAACCAGACGTACTCGGTGCCCTCGCGGTTGGTCCACGTCTGCTTGCAGGTGACCGAGCAGGTGTGGCAGCCGATGCACTTGTCCAGGTTCATCACCATGGCGACCTGCGCTCGAATACGCATCAGTACTCCACCTCCTGCGTGCGGCGGCGGATCACGGTGATCTCGTCGCGCTGGCTGCCGATCGGGCCGTAGTAGTTGAAGGCGTAGGTGAGCTGGGCGTGCCCGCCGGCCAGGTGGGTCGGCTTGACCAGCAACCGTGTCATCGAGTTGTGGTAGCCGCCGCGCCTTCCGGACTTCTCGGCTTTCGGGACGTTCACCGTGCGTTCCGGGGAGTGGTACTGGAAGACGGTGCCCTCGGGCATCCGGTGGCTGACCACGGCACGGGCCACGACGACGCCGTTACGGTTGTGTGCCTCGATCCACTCGTTGTCGCTGACCCCGATCTTGGCGGCGTCCTGGACGCTCATCCAGATCACCGGACCGCCCCGGGACAGGGCGAGCATCAGCTCGTTGTCGTGGTACATCGAGTGGATCGACCACTTGGCGTGCGGCGTCAGGAACCGGACGGTCACTCCCCCGTCGACCGCGTCGCCGGGCTTGCCGAAGTGCCGCGCCATGTTGAGCGGCGGCCGGAACGCCGGCAGCTGCTCGCCCAGCTCGGCGACCCAGTCGTGCTCGACGAAGAAGTGCTGCCGGCCGGTGATCGTGTGCCACGGCTTGAGCCGCTCCACGTTGATCGTGAACGGTGAGTACCGGCGGCCGCCCTTCTCCGAGCCGGACCACTCCGGACTGGTGAACACCGGCTGCGGTGCCTCCTGGGTCTCGGCGTACGTGACCCGGCCGGTCTCGTGGCCCTCGATCAGGTCCGTGAACCGCTGGCCGGTCCGCTTCTCCAACTCGAGGAAGCCGGCGTGCGCCACCCGCCCGTTCGTGGTTCCGGAGAACGTCAGAATGGCCTCGCACATCCGATCGGCGGTGGCCAGCGAAGCCCGGCCGTCGAGCACCCCGTTCTGGTGCTTGAGGTATTCGACCTCGGCCGTCACGTCGACGGTGATCGCCTTCGTGGTGGTGCCGAGCTTCTCCATCAGGGGGCCGACGGTCCGCATCCGCATGCCGATCCGCGTGTAGTCCCGCTCGATCTCGATCAGTTTCGGCATCGTCCGTCCGGGCACCGGCTCGCATTCGCCGAACTTCCAGTCACGGACCCGTCCGCCGGGCATGGCCAGTTCGTCCGGGGTGTCGTGCTGCAGCGGTGCGGCCAGTACGTCGGTGCGGGTGCCGAGGTGGACCTCGGCCAGCTCACTGACCTTGTCGGCCAGGGCCAGGAACGTGTCGTAGTCGGTGTGCGCGTCACCGGGCGGTGTCACGGCCGGGCTGAACGCGTGCACGAACGGATGCATGTCGGTGGTCGAGATGTCGTGCTTCTCGTACCAGGTGGCGGCCGGCAGGACCAGGTCGGAGTGCAGGCCGGTGTTGGTCATCCGGAAGTCCATCGCGGTGAGCAGGTCGAGCTTGCCGACCGGCGCGTCGTCGCGCCACGTGACGTCCCGCGGCCGTTCGCCGGGACCGCATTCGGTGGCCGTCTCCAGCGAGGAGACGCCAAGCAGATGCCGCATGAAGTACTCGTTGCCCTTGCCCGACGAGCCGAGCAGGTTGGCCCGCCACAGGGTGAGGCAGCGCGGGAAGTTCGCCGGGTCGTCGGGGTCCTCGGCCACCGTCCTCAACCGGCCGGCCTTCAGCTCCGCGACGATGTGCTCCTGGACCGGCCGGCCGGCGGCCGCGGCCTCGTCGGTCAGGTCGAGCGGGTTGCGGTTGAAGAACGGGTGGCCCGGGCTCCAGCCCATCCGCTGCGCGGCCGCGACCGTGTCCGCGAACGCCATCCCGGCGAAGCGGCCGGTACCCAGCGGCGACGCCAGCTCGTCGGCCGGCACCCGCTCGTAGCGCCACTGGTCGGTGTGCAGATACCAGAACGGGGTGGACGCCTGGTGCCGCATCGGCCGCTGCCAGTCGAAGGCGAAGCTCATGTGCTGCTGCCCGGTGATCGGGCGGGCCTTCTCCTGGCCGACGTAGTGCGCCCAGCCGCCACCGTTGACGCCCTGGCAGCCGGTCAGCGTGACCAGCGAGATGAACGCCCGGTACGTCATGTCGGAGTGGAACCACTGGTTGGCGCCGGCACCGAGGACAATCATGGACCGGCCGTTGCTGCGCTCGGCGTTGCGGGCGAACTCGCGGCCGATGCGGGCCGCCAGCTTCGCGTCGACACCGGTGATCCGTTCCTGCCAGGCCGGAGTGTTCGGCGAATCGGCGTCGTCGTACCCGCTCGGCCACTCGCCCGGGAGCTCGCCGCGACGAACCCCGTACTGCGCCATGACCAGGTCGAACACGGTAGTGACGAGGTGCTCGCCGACCCGGCGGACGGGGACTCCGCGACGGATCGTGGAACCACCCTCGGTGTCGCCGATGTCGAAGCGCGCCATCTCGATCTCGACGGCCTCCCCGCCGCCGACGCCGAGCGCCGGTACGACGTCGCCGAGGTCGAGGTTCCACTTGCCGGGCTCGCCGTAGCGGTAACCGAGCGAGCCGTTCGGAACCACCGGCTCACCGGTCGCCGAGTCGAGGAGCACGGTCCGGTGCTCGCCGTTCTCCTCGCCGAGGTCGGCGGCGGTGAGGAAGCGGCCGGCCTTACCGTCCACGATCGTCACCAGGAACGGCAGATCCGTGTACCGGCGGGCGTAGTCGGCGAAGTACGGGACCTCGCGGTCGCGGAAGAACTCGGTGAGGATCACGTGGCCCATCGCCATGGCCAGGGCGCCGTCGGTGCCGGGGTGCGGTGCCAGCCAGTCGTCGGCGAACTTGACGTTGTCGGCGTAGTCCGGGCTCACCGCCACGACCTTCGTGCCCTTGTACCGGGCCTCGGCCAGGAAGTGCGCGTCCGGGGTGCGGGTCACCGGGATGTTCGAGCCCCACATCATCAGGTAGGTGGAGTTCCACCAGTCGCCGGCCTCGGGCACGTCGGTCTGGTCGCCCCAGATCTGGGGTGAGGCGATCGGCAGGTCCGCGTACCAGTCGTAGAAGCTCAGCAGGGTGCCGCCGAGCAGTGCGTGATAGCGGGTGCCCGCCGCGAACGACGCCATCGACATGGCCGGGATCGGTGAAAAGCCGACGACACGGTCCGGGCCGTACCTCTTGACGGTGTAGACGTGCGCGGCGGCCATCAACTCGATCGCCTCGTCCCAGGTGGCCCGGACGAATCCGCCACGCCCGCGCTGCGACTTGTAGGCCTGCGCCTTCAGCGGCGTCTCCACGATTTCCGCCCACGCGGCCACCGGGTCACCCAGGCGCTGCCGCGCCTCACGGAACATCTCGGCGAGAACACCGCGCAGGTACGGGTGACGCACGCGGGAGGGCGAGTACTCGTACCAGGAGAAGCTCGCGCCGCGCGGGCAGCCCCGCGGCTCGTAGTCGGGCGAGTCGGGGCCGGCCGTCGGGTAGTCGGTGGCCTGGTGCTCCCAGGTGATCAGACCGTCCTTGACGAACACGTTCCACGAGCAGGAACCGGTGCAGTTGACGCCGTGGGTGGAACGGACCACCTTGTCGTAGCGCCAGCGGTCACGGTAGAAGGCGTCCCACTCGCTGTCGTCGACCTTGTGCAGCGTGCGCCCATGGTCCCCGACCGTCTCGCGGGTGAGGAAGCGGCGCGCGCCCAGCAGGGGGGCGGTTCCGGGGTCGAGTGACACGATGGTTTCCTTCGCCGTGGAGCGGCCGGCCGGGCGGCTGCCCGACACCCCCAAGGCTGCCCTTCGGCGTCCCGGGCCGCCTGAGCCCGCGGTCCCGCATTCCCCGGGACCAAAGTCCCGCCCGGTCCGGGACTTCACGGCCCGATGCCGGCGGATCCGGTCCGGCATTCGTGCCCGGACCGGACACGAACGGAGCCGTCGTCCCTGGTCGTCGGGACTCTGCGTCCGGCATATTTGCCGGCATGACGAGCAGACCCCAGCTGGCCGAGGTCGCCCGCCGTGCCGGGGTGTCGGTCGCCACCGCGTCCCGGGTCCTGTCCGGTCGCGGCCCGGCCTCCGCGGCCAGCCGCGACGCGGTACGCGGAGCAGCCACCGAACTCGGGTACGTTCCCCACCCGGTCGCCCGCCGGCTCGCCCGTGGAGCAGGGACACGGGTGCTGTTCGCGGTCCGCGACCGTCGCGCCGACATCCTTCGCGACCCGTTCGTCACCCGGGCCGCCACCGCGATGGCCGCCGCGGCCGACGCCGACGGCCTCGGGGTCACCGTGCGGCACCTGCCGCTGGACGCGTCGGCCGAGCTGGACCGGATCGCCGCCGACCGCAGCATCGCCGCCGTGGTGCTGGCCGGCCACGACCGTGCCCTGCTCGACGCCCTGCCGGCGGCGCTGCCCGGCCGCTTCGGCGTGATCGGTGCCGGCGGGCCCGACGTGGACAGCGCCGCCGGTGTCAGTGCCCTGCTACGCCACCTGCACCTGACCGGCCGGCGCCGGATCGCGCTGATCGGTGGCCCGCCCTGGCTGGCCGCCAGCCGCCCGCCGATGGACGCCTACACCGGGCTGATGCACGAGGCCGGCCTGCCCGTCCGGGTCATGACCGGCGACTTCACCGCGGCACGGGGGCGCGCTGCCGCGCAGACCGTGCTGCGCCGCTGGCCGGGCACCGATGCCATCGCCACGGTCAGTGACGCGACCGCGCTCGGCGTTCTGCAGGCTCTCGCTACGGCCGGTATCCGTGTCCCTGACGACATCGCCGTCACCGGCTTCGACGACGTTCCCTTTGCCGCGTCCGCGTATCCCGCCCTGACCACCGCCACCCACCCGGTCGAGGAGATCGCCGCGGCCGCCGTCCGCGCCGCGGTCGGCGGGACGCCCGCCGCGGCTCAGCTGTTCCCGAGCCACCCGGTGCTCCGGGCCACCGCCTGACCATGGACCCGGAGCCGCCGGTCACGGGCCGCGGGCCGGTCAGGTGGCGCCGGACGGGCGCGGCGGGGCCGATGTGTACAGCTCGACCAGTTCGGTGCCGATGCGGGCGAGTTCGGTGCGCACCTCCGGTGGGTCGAGCACCTCGACGGCCGCACCCCACCCGGACAACGTGCGGGCGATGTCACGCGCCTGCGGAGCACCGACCCGTACCCGGGCCCGGCCGTCGGGAAGCGTCTCCCGCACCTCGCAGTGCCGGCCGAAGTGGTCCCGGAGCACCCAGACGAACCGCTCCGCGATCAACAGCGTCGCCCACGTACGGGCCCGCATGTCCTCCACCCGCCCGACCACCTGGCCCCAGGCCTCGTCGAGGGTGAAATCGGCGGGCCGTTCGAAGGTCTTCCCAGTGACCGTGACCTCGCCCATCCGGTCCACCCGGAAGGTCCGCCTGCCCTTGACCGTCCCCGCGATCAGGTAGAACACGTCGTCCTTGTCGACCAGGCCCCACGGGTCGGCCTCCCGCTCGTCCCCCGGCGTCCCGTGACCCGGCGCCCCGTGGCCCGGCGTCGGATGACCCGGCGTCCCGTGGCCCGGCGTCGGATGACCCGGCGTCCCGTGGCCCGGCGTCCCGTGGCCCGGCGTCCCGTGGCCCGGCGTATCCGTTTCCGGCTCCCGACGCGACCGGTCGTCCGTCGTGCGGCCGGCGCTCCGGTAGGTGAAGCGGATGCGCCGCCGGCCGATCACGGCGTCCTGGAGCAGACCGACGATGCCGGACGGCGGTCGCTGCTCCTCGCCCCAGCCGGCCGGGTCGACGAGCGTCGACGCGGCGGCGGCCCCGGCCTCGGTCCGGAACGGGGCGGGCAGCGCCCGGAGCAGTTTGCGCAGCGCCGCCTTCGCCTCGTCAGACGCCGCGGACGGCCCTGCCAGCAGGAACAACGCTCGGGCCTCGGGTGCCGACAGGCCGCTCAGATCGGTACGTGCGCCGCCGACCAGTGACCAGCCGCCGTGGCGGCCGGGCTGCGGATAGACGGGGACACCGGCGGCCGACAGTGCCTCCAGATCCCGCCGGGCGGTGGCGACCGAGACCTCCAGCTCGGCGGCGATCTCCGCGGCGGTGACCCGGCCGCGGGTCTGCATGAGAAGGAGGGTGGCGACGAGCCGGTCCGCGCGCATGTCCGTCAGATTGGCAGAAAAAGTGCTCAGAAGGTGAGCACTTAAAGCGGAAGCATCGATGTGGAAGGCACAACGAAGGGAAACGACATGCTCCGCGGATTCACCACCGTCACGTTCGTCGCCGACGACATGGCCGAGGCTCGCTCCTGGTACACGACCGTGTTCGGCGCCGAGCCGTACTTCGTCCGGGAGGCCGGCGACCAGACGGCCTACCTGGAATGGCGCGCCGGTGACTACCAGCACGAGTTCGGCATGCTCAACAGCCGGTTCGCACCGCACCCGCCGGCCGGACGGCCGTCCGGTGCGGTGATCTACTGGGCGGTCGACGACGTCGAGGCCGCCTACCGGCGTCTGCTGGATCTCGGGGCGGCCTCGCACGACGAGCCGACCGAACGCGGACCTGGTTACGTCACGGCATCGGTCATCGACCCGTTCGGCAACATCCTCGGCGTCATGTACAACCAGCACTATCTCGACGTTCTTTCGAAGATCTGACCGCTACCCCCCGCCTCAGCCCCGCAGCCGCCTCGCGGCCGCGACCAGCCGCGAACGTCGCCTCGTGCCGGCGGGACGCCTGGTTGCGGCCGGCTGCGGCGTGTCGCGTACGAGATTGTGCGGTTGCGGTGGAAGCGGTTCCACCGCCTACCGTGCGGGCGTGCCCGAGATCCGCCCCTACCGGCCCGCCGACCGCGCCGCGCTCTATGACATCTGTGTCCGTACCGCCGACGCCGGTGGCGACGCCCGCGGCGTGTACTCCTCCGACGATCTGATGGGTGACCTGTTCGCCGGGCCCTACGCACAGCTCGAACCGCACCTGGCGTTCGTGCTCGACGACGGCGGCGAGGTGGCCGGCTACGTCGTCGGGACCGCCGACACGCCGGAATTCGTGCGGCGCTACCGGGCCGAATGGATTCCGCTGGTCGGCGACCGCTACCCGGTGCCGCCGCCACCGCCACGCACCCCCGAGCAGGACATGATCGCTCTGCACTTCCGTCCGGAGCGCATGCTGGTGCCCGGCCTGGACGGTCATCCGGCGCACCTGCACATCGACCTCCTGCCGCACTGTCAGGGGCACGGGTTCGGCCGCCGCCTCATCGACCGGTTCCTGGACACCGTGGATGCCCCCGGCGTCCACGTCGGCATGCTGACCGCGAACGTCAAGGCCCGCGGCTTCTACGACCGTCTGGGCTTCACCGTGCTCCCGGTGCCCGATCCCGGCCCGCTCACCTACCTGGGGATCCGGGTTGCGCGGGGCGGACGCGCGCGGGCGGAGTGATCCGGGGTGACTCGCCGACCGCCTGCAGGAACGCGGTGATGACGGCATCGGGACCGGGCAGTGCGGGTTCCGTGCCGGCGATCCGGGCGACGGTGGTGGTGTCCCGGATCGCGCTCAGGGCGAGCAGCAGCGCGTCCCGGAAACCGGGCCGCGCCGCGTAGGTCGGCAGCGCCCGCTCGGCGACCGCGACCACCCGATCGGTCACGGCGACGAGTGTGGTCGCGGTCTTCTGTGCGGTGTCGGGGTGGGTGCGCGCGAGAACCAGCAGTTCCGCGACGACGGCGAGGGCCGGCGAACGGTAACTCTCCCAGATGCGGCGCAGCAGCAACTCGGCACGCCGCCGTTCGGTGGCGCCCTCCACGGGCCGGGACGCCTCGTCGAGGAGCCGGGTGGCCAGACGGTTGATCGCGGCGTCGATCAGGGCCGCCTTGGTCGGGAAGTAATGCTGTTGCAGACCTTGGCTCACGCCGGCGCGCTGGGCGACGCCGCGAGTGGTGATGGCGGCGAAACCGTCGGTCGCGAGGCTTTCCAGGGTCGCGTCCAGGAGCGCTTCGAGCGCCTGTTCGCGACGGGTCGCCCGTATTCCGTCCGCCATCCTCGCATCCTACCTTCCCAAGTCAGTTGACTTGGTTTAGCGTGGCAGCCACGATGCTGAGGCCACCGCGGCGGTCTCCGCGACGCCCTACGCTGACCAGCGACGACGGCTGCCGGACGGCCGGCGGCCCACGCCGCGGAGCCTCGAAACGACCGCACCCGCCGGAGGAACCCATGTCCGGAGCCGGACTCGCCCGCCTGAGCAGCATCTACCGTCAGGGCGTGCTGGGACGCCGGCCCGTGGTCCCGGCTGACTTCGCCGAGCTGGAGCGGCGGGCCCGCCGCGCCAGCAGCACCCGGGCCTGGGCATACGTCGCGGGCGGTGCCGGCGAGGGCCGCACCATGCGCCGCAACCGGGAAGCCTTCGGCCGCTGGGCGATCGTGCCGCGGATGGCGTCGGGCGCCGTGGACCGCGATCTGTCCGTCGAGCTGCTCGGCGCCCGGCACACGACGCCACTGCTGCTCGCGCCGGTGGGGGCGGGCGCACTGATGGGCGCCGACAGCGACGTGAAGATCGCCCGCGCGGCCGCGGCGACCGGCACCGCCTACATCTTCTCCAACCAGGGCTGCAACCCGATGGAGGACTGTGCGGCCGCGATGGGCGATGCGGCACGGTGGTTCCAGCTCTACTGGAGCAAGGACGAACAGCTCGTCGACAGCCTGATCGCACGGGCCGAGGCGATCGGGGCGGGCGCGCTGGTCGTCACGCTCGACACGACCGTGCTCGGCTGGCGGCCCCAGGACCTCAACCTGGGCTCACTGCCGTTCAGCCGCGGGCAGGGCATCGCCCAGTACACGTCCGACCCCAGGTTCCGCGACATCGCCACCGCACGTGCCGGGCAGCCCTCCCCGAAACCGGAGGTGACCCTCGGGGCGATCCGCACTCTGATCGCGATGACCCGCAACCATCCGGGCCGGTTCTGGGACAACCTGCGCTCGCCGCTGCCGAAGGCGTCGGTCGAGACGTTCCTCGACATCTACTCCAATCCGGGTCTGAGCTGGGACCACCTCGCCACACTGCGGGACCGGACCCGGCTGCCCGTGGTCCTCAAGGGCATCCTGCATCCCGACGACGCCCGGCGTGCCTTCGACCTGGGCGCCGACGCGGTGGTCGTGTCGAACCACGGCGGCCGGCAGATCGACAACGCCATCGCGTCGCTCGACGCGCTGGTCACCGTGCGGGAGGCGGTGGGCCCGGACGCGACCGTGCTGCTGGACAGCGGCATCCGCACCGGTGCCGACGTCTTCACCGCGCTCGCGTTGGGCGCGGACGCGGTGCTGCTCGGCCGCCCCTACATGTACGGGCTCGCACTGGCCGGCCAGAGCGGCGTCGAGGACGTGATCCGCAACGTGATCGCCGAACTGGACCTGACCATGGCCCTCGCCGGCACGCGGGACATCGCCGGCATCACCCGGGATCTGCTGACGCCGGCCTGAGACCGCCGGTCAGGCGGCGGCCTCAGGCCGGTCTCCGGCGCCACTGACGCCGGCCGGGTGGCGACCGGCGTTTCGGATGCTGCCGGCGCTCAACGTGACGAACAGGGCGAGCGCGACCGGAATCCACAGTGCCGCGGGCAGCCCGACCGCGGTCGCGGCGGCGCCGATCGCGATCGGGCCCAGCAGGAACCCGACGTAGCCGATGCTCACCACGGTCGACAACGCCTGGCCCGCGCGCCGCGGATCCACTCCGGCGGCCGCGGAGAAGAACTGCGGGGCGACGCAGGACACGCCGAGACCCAGCAGCCCGAACCCGGCGACCCCGGCGATCGGGTGCTCGATCAGCAGGCCGGCGCCGAGTCCTGCGGCGGCGATCAGCCCGCTGGCCCGGATCAGGGTCACCGGCCCGAACCGGCCGGCGATCCGGTCGCCCACGAGCCGCCCGGCCGTCATCATGATCGCGAAGGCCGCGTAGCCGTACGCCGCGAAGCCCTCCGATGTGCCCAGATCCTCACGCAGGTAGACGGCACTCCAGTCGGCGGCCGCACCCTCACCGACGAGCGTGCCGAGCACCACGATCCCGAAGAAGATCAGCAGTGGCCGGTGACGGCCCGCACCGGCCACGTCGGAGTCCGTCACGGCATCGGCCGGCACCTCGGACGTCAGCACCCACCGCGATGCCCACCCGGCCAGCACGACGGCGAGCAGGCCGGCACTGATCAGCGTCACGGCCACGCTCATGCCGGCGTGCGCGAACAGACTGCCGACGATCGCCCCGAGAAAACCGCCGATGCTGTAGATCGCGTGGAACGACGCCATGATGGGCCGGCCGTGGGCCCGCTCGACCTCGGCGGCGTTGGCGTTCATCGCGATGTTCAGGGTGCCGTGCACCGCGCCGAACACGAACAGTGCCGCACACAGCGCGGTCAGGCCGCCGGCGAGCGCCGGTGGGACGAGCAGGACGCCTTCCAGCAGCGCGGCCGGCACCAGCACCCGGGAGCTGCCGAACCGGTCGGTGAGCCGGCCGAGCACGGCCATCCCGGTGATGCAGCCGGCGGCGAACGCGAGCAGGGCCAGACTGAGCCGGCCGTCACTGAGCCCGAGGTTCTCCTTGACCGCGGGAATCCGCGCGGTCCACACCCCGAGCGCGGTGCCGAACAACAGGAAGACCAGGGAGGTGGCTATCCGGCCACGGCGCAGGGGATCCATGCGCAGGACAGTAGACGGACCCCCTGACAGAATCGCCGTATGCCGACAGCGCGCACGGCCGCGGTCCTGCTCCTGCTGACGGCCGCTTCCGGCTGCACCGGCGGAGCGGGCGCCGTCGATCCGCCGCTACCGTCGACGGCGGCCGGCGTGTCCCCCCGCAGTGGACCGGTCGCCGGGTGCACCGACACCGTCGATCGGGTGACCGGGCCCGGTGACGGCTATCGGGTGGTCGCCGGGGTGGTCGCCGTTCCCGGCAGTGACCGGATGCTGGAGCCCCTGGAGCAGAGCCCCGGGGACGGTCCGGCCCGGCTGTTCGCCGAGTGGGAACTGCTGGTGCACACGGACACGACCGTCGACCTGAGCCTGCTGTCCGGATGGGACGGCCGGGCCGGGATCAACTGGGGTGCCGCCGATGTGGAGCCGGCCACCTCGGTACGGGTCGTGTCGTGCGGGGCGGAGCCCGGCGCTGGCCGCTGGGTGGTGTTCACCGGGGGCACCTGGGTGATCGAGCCCGACTGCGTCCCGATCCGGATCACCACGGCGACCGGGGAGACCGTCGTGGAGTTGTCGATCGGCGCACCGTGCAGCCGTCCCGGTGGATGATCCCAGGGCCGGTGTGGCCTTCCTCGCTCTGGCTGGGCAGCCGGCCAATCTTGTACGATCGTACTTGTACATCCGTACAAGAAGATCGAAGGCCCCCCTGTGCACTACCTGTTTCTCTTCGGTGCCATCGCCGCCGAACTACTCGCGACCAGCCTGATGAAGAGCACCCACGGGTTCACGCGCCTCTGGCCGACGCTCTCAGTCCTGGCCGCCTACGGCGTGTCGTTCGTGCTGCTCGCCCACGCGGTCAAGAGCATTCAGGTGGGCGTCGCCTACGCCATCTGGTCCGGTGTCGGGACGGCCGCGATCGTCGCCATCGGCGCGGTCTTCCTCGATGAACCGCTCACGACCATTAAGGTGTCGGGCATCGCCCTCATCATCGCCGGAGTCGTGATGCTCAATCTCAACACCAGCGGGGCCCATTGACCGGGCGCCGTCCGCAGCGCACCCGCGATCCGGAGGCCCGGCGCGCGGCCCTGGCCACCGCGGCCATGGAGGTCATCGCCGAGAACGGTGTCGGCCGGACCACGCACCGCGCCGTCGCGGCGCGGGCCGGTCTGCCGCTCGGCGCGACCACCTACTACTTCCCGACCCTCGACGACCTGATCGCAGCCGGTCTGCGTCACGCCCTCGACGCCCTGCAGACCGATTCACAGGCCTGGGACGAACGCCTGCGGAACGCTCCCGACATGGCGGAGGCGCTGACCCAGCTGGTGCAGGAGTACCTGGCCGACCGCAGTCAGGTCCGCATCGAGTACGAGCTGTTCGTGGCGGCGGCCCGCGACACCGCCCTGCGCCCCCTGGCCGAGGCGTGGCTGAACGACACCCCGGACACTCTCGTCGCCACCGTCGGCCCGGAGGTCGCCCGTGACATCTGCGCCCTGCTGGACGGTTTCATACTCCAGGCCCTGGTCAGCGGCACCGCGCTCGACGCCGGACGCCTGACTGCCGCGATCCGGAAACTGAGTTCCTGACACCTCGGCCCGGTACGCCTTCACCGGGTCGCGCGGCAGCGAGGGACTTCAAGACGTTTCCGGACGCCCAGCCTGCAGCGTCTTGCCGGGGCGAGAGATGGCGGGTCAGTGCGGGAAGGCCGGCTCGAGCGCAGCCGACATCAGGGCGGCGCATTCGGCCGGGGGTAGCGGCCTGGCCATGAAGTATCCCTGGCCGTACCGATATCCCATGTCGCGCAGGCGTTCCAGCTGGGCGAGGCTCTCGATGCCTTCCGCCACGGCCTTGAGCTCCAGGTATTCGACGAGCTGAGCCACCGCGGCGGCTACCGCGAGGCGGCCCCGGTCGGTGCCGTCGGCGATACCGTCGACGAACGACTTATCCAGCTTCAGGACGTCCACCGGGAAGGCCCGCAGCAGGCTGAGGGAGGACTGTCCGGTGCCGAAGTCGTCGAGGGCCAGGCGGACGCCCAACTCGTGGAGGGCACTCAGCGTCTCCTCGACCTGCCGGCCGTCGACGACCGAGGACTCGGTGACCTCGAGGATCAGGTTGCGCGGCTTGAGCCCGGTGTCGTTGAGTACGGCGGCGACCTCGTCGACGAAGCCCGTCTCGCGTAGCTGGCGGACTGCCACGTTCACGTTGACCGCCTCGACGGCGTCGGGGCCGAGCGCCGCCTGCCATTCGGCGAGCTGGGTGCAGGCCTCGCGCAGCACCCAGGCGCCCAGCGGAACGATCAGCCCGGATCGTTCCGCCACCGGGATGAAGTCCCCCGGTGAGACGAAGCCCCGTTCCGGATGTTGCCAGCGGACCAGCGCCTCACAGCCGTGCATCCGTGCGGTGACCAGGTCGTATACCGGCTGGTACAGCAACCGGAGCTGGCCGCCGAGGATGGCGTCGTGCAGTTCACCGGCCAGCCGGGCGCTGGCGGCCATGTCGTGGCGCATCCGGGGTTCGAAGCGGACCCACGACGCCTTCCCGGCCTCCTTCGCGGCATAGAGGGCGATGTCGGCGTTGCGCAGCACCTCGTCGGCGGTCTCCCCGGGCTCGGCGATGGCGATGCCGACGCTGGCGTGCAGCAGCAGCTGCTGTTCGCCGGTGTGCACCGGCCGGCCGATGATGGCCTGGAATCGGGCGGCGGCGTGCTCGGCCGCGGCCGGTTCCCCGGAGGGCAGCATGATCGCGAACTCGTCACCTCCCAGACGAGCAACGAGCTCACCGGCGGAGTCCGCGGCAAGCGAGCCGGCGGCCGGGCCGCCGGCGCCCTCCTGGAGGCGCTGGGCCACCTGGTGCAGAAGCTGATCGGCGGCCGCCGGCCCGAGGGTGTCGTTGACCATTTTGAAGTCGTCGATGTCGATGAAGAGCGCCGTCGCGGGCAGCCCCGTCTCGAGTCGTTCACTGAGGGCGAGGTTGAACCCGCTGCGGTTGGCGAGCCCGGTGAGATTGTCGGTGAGCGCGAGCCGTTCGAGTTCGACCTGCTGGCGGCGGATGCCACGCAGCGCCTCGGTGTTCTCCCGCAAGCTGAGCAGCTGCCTGGCGACGATGATGGCCGCGATGAGTACGGCGCCGACGATCACGGCACGCCCGCGCATGTCGAGGTCGCGGGCCGACACCATGATCACCATGACGGCGGTGGCGGCGACCGCCAGGAACTGCAGCGGGTCGGCGAAGGACCAGCGCAGGTGTCGCGGTTCGACGCCCAGCACACGGCTCTGCCGATAGGCGGCGGCGGTCATGCCCAGACCGACGAGCGGATAGCCGAGGTAACCCATCAGCAGGACGCTGGTGTCACTGCCGGCCAGGAACGCCCAGACGGTGGCCAGGCCGATCACCGGCTCCAGAGCGAGGATGCCGAGGGCGACCGGGTCCACACGGCCGGCCGGGCTGACCGCCGCCCGGCCGAAGATTACCAGCCCGAGCAGGCAGAAGATGCCGACGACACCGGCGCCTGCACGGGTGGCCAGGTCGGTGCCGCGGGGCATGGCGTGCAGGACGACATAGCTGAAGAACACCGAGCCGGCGACGATGACGGCGGCGCCGTCGAGGAGCAGCCGCGCCCAGTCGAGCCGGGTCCGGGTGGTGAGCGGAACGTGCCGGAAGGCGGCCATCGCCAGGACGAGGCTGAGCACGTTCGACGCGGCCTCGTAGGGCGGCATGGCACCGCCGCCGTCACCGCGGATCATCGCGATGGTGGCGGAGATGCTGCTGATCAGCAGTGCGGCAGCGGAACCGGCCCAGAGGCGCCAGAACTCGCGGACCGGGCCGGGTTCGACGAGGCGGCTGACCCGGTGGCAGGCGATGGTCGCACCGATCATGATGATGATGCCGGCGACGTTCCCGGAATAGCGATCGTCTGGTGCGCGCACTCCGAGCCAGACGAACAGGAAGGCGAGGGCGGCCAGGACCATCAGCAGCGGTACGGCCAGGGCGCGATCCCGTGGCAGCGGACCCGGGGATCCACTCATCGTCGTGCGCTCACCTGCCCGTGTCACCGGTGTCCTCCGGCACCCAGATCGGCCGGAACCGGGCTCAATTGAGCGATACCGGCGTCACTCTTCCGCGCTGGGCTCACCCGGTGTGGCCGCTGTGACGGGAAGTCACCGCTCAACTGCTCGCCAGGAATGCCCGGATCTCGATGGCGCACAGTTCCGGCTGGTCCTCCGGAACGAGGGTGAAACAGTCCGGCACGTGCACGAGCCGGCCCTGCGGGAGCGCCTCGGCGAGCCGGGCGCCGAACCCCGGCCGCATCATCCGGCACTCCGGCGCCCACATCACCAGCGCCGGGCGGCTGAAAGAGCTCAGGGCGCGGGCCGCCTCGACGTATTCGCCGCGCCGGGTACCTCGCAGATACTTGACCACGTCACGCCGAATCGCCGCGGAGCCGAGTGCCGGCGCCAGCCAGGCGTCCATGACCTGGTCCGGGACGGGACGTTTCGACATGAGCCCGAAGTTGACCGGGGTGCGCCGCAGACCTCGTACCCGCAGAGTCTGCAGAGCCAGGGTGACGCCTGCCGGGACCTTCGCCGCCGCCGCGGCCATCCGTCCGGGAAGTCCGGGAGGATAGTTCTCGAACGCCTCCTGCGGCAGCAGGACGAGGCGGGCGACGCGTTCGGCATGGCCGTGAGCGGCGACCAGTTGCGCGCCGCCCCAGTCGCATCCGATCAGGGTGACGTCGTGCAGGTCCACGACCCGCAGAAACTCGCCGACCAGGGCGGCCAGGGCGGGCGAGCTGAGGTCGGCGTCCGGGTCCATCGCGATCCGGTGGGCACCGAGGGGCATCTCCGGTACGACACAACGATGGTCCCGCCGGAGGTCGGCGACGACATGGCGCCAGAGGGATCCGCCGACGAACAGCCCGGACAGGAAGACGAGAGTGGGGCCTTCGCCGCCGGTGTCCTCATATTCGAGGGCGCCGGTGGACAGTCTGACCTGTCGCATGGCGCGACGCTAACGACCCCGGTTCCCGCTGTTCAACACATCTGCACATGTTCCGATGCTCAGATCCGCGCAAGCGCCGCCGCGGCGTCGTCGGCGAGAGCCCTGGCGTCACGTTCGGCGTCCGCCTCGGTGGCTGCCTTGACGACAAGACGGCTCAGGATGTCGCCGCGGGCCAGCAGCAGCGTGCAGCGGCCGTTCTCGTTCTCGTCCTGCTCGCAGTAGAGCAGTTGCCGTTCGACACCGGGCAGCTCGGGCAGACCGACCCGGCCGACACTGGTGTAGTCGTTCCCGAAGTCGGTGTACCGGTCGCAGCTGAACTGCCCGTTGACCTGCGTGATCGCGTCGGCTGCGGTGACCGCGCCGTAGGCGCCGACGAACTGCCGGACGGCCCGTTCGTCGGAGAACCCGCCGGAGTCCCGGTCCCACCAGTCGCGTGTCTGTCCGAAGGCCGCGACGAACGCGCCGGAGCCGGGGCCGTTGTCGCAGACGTGGGCGGCGACGTCCTCGTCCGGGTGCGGCGCGGCGCCGGCCGGTTCCAGCCAGGTGATGACGTCGCGGTCGAGCATGGCCGCCTTGACGCGCTCGGCGGCACCGGGCCGGAACGAGCCGGCCGGTTGCAGCCGGGGTGCGGCCGTGACGTCGTCCGCGCGGTCGGCGCCGCAGTCGGACCGGCGGCGAATCTCGTCCGGGGTGCCGAGGTCACCGCCGTCGATGCCGGGTGCCATGTAGCGGATCTGCCGGCTGTCGGCCCCGGCTGGGTACGACGGCACGGCGGCGCGGCGGAAGCGAGCCGAGTTGTGATAGGTGGTGCCGTACCGGTTGGTGTGGACCAGAGTCATCGTGATGTCGGCGGGCAGGCCCCGCTGTTTCGCGTTCGCGCCGGCACGTACCGCGATCTCACGGAACGGGTCGTCCCGGCCGAGGACGAGGAACTCACCCGGACCGTCCGGCTCCTTCGGCCCGCCGGCCTGCCACCAGGCGGTCTCGTCGCCGGAATCGTTCACCGCGCTGACCGTCACCTGGAGCAGGCGGTCGCCCTGGCACATCGGCGCGAAGAGCTGATAGTCGTCGCCGATCCGTGCCAGCCCGGACAGGTAGTTGCGCTGTACCGGGTCGTCGCTGGGGCATCCGGCCAGCATGGATCCGGCCAGCACCAGGACGAGCACGTTCGCGATTCTGGTCCACATGGTTCGCACGACACCCCCGTATCTGGTGATCGATCGTGCTGCATGCGGCGTGCCCGGACCAGATCCGCGCGGCGGACCGTGACCAAGGTGTTGCAGACGGGGGTCCTCGGCCGCGGCCACCTCGGCCGCTCCGGCCACCGAGGCCAGCACCGCCCCGGCCGCCGCGGCCCTCTCCGACAAGGAGCTGTGCCAGGAGGCCGGCAAGGCCAGCGACGCCATGCAGAAGGCCCTGCTCACGCTGCTCAAGGCGATCGGACCGAGGGCGTCCCGGCACACGCACCGGGACGCCCCGTGCCTCTCAGGACCCGGCGAACAACGGGGTGCTCAGGTAACGCTCACCGGTGTCCGGCAGGACGACCACAATGGTCATGCCGACATTCTCGGCACGCCACGCCAGCTCCCGTGCGGCGTGCAACGCGGCGCCTCCCGACACACCGGCGAGAATCCCCTCGGTACGGGCCACCTGCCGGGCAGCCTCCCGCGCCTGGTCCACGTTCACCCGGAACACCTCGTCGTAGATGGTCGGGTCGAGCACCTCCGGCACGAACCCGGCGCCGATGCCCTGGATACCGTGCGGCCCCGACACACCACCGGACAGCACCGGCGACTCGTCCGGCTCGACCGCGTAGACCCGCAGGTCCGGCTGCTTCTCCTTGAGCACCTGGCCGACGCCGGTCAGGGTGCCGCCGGTGCCGACGCCGCCGACGAACAGGTCGATCTGACCGTTGGTGTCGTTCCAGATCTCCAGCGCGGTGGTACGGCGGTGCATGTCCGGGTTCGCCGGGTTGTCGAACTGCATCGGCAGCCAGGCCCGCTGCTCCTCAGCGATCTCCAGCGCCTTCGCGACGGCTCCCTTCATCCCCTCGGCGGCGGGGGTCAGGACCAGTTTCGCCCCGTACGCCAGGAGCAGCGCCCGCCGCTCGGCGCTCATGCTGTCCGGCATCGTCAGCGTCAGGCGGTAGCCGCGCGAGGCCGCGACCAGGGCCAGCCCGATACCGGTGTTACCGCTGGTGGCCTCCACGATCGCCGACCCGGGCCGCAGCTCCTCGGTGGCCTCGGCCGCCTCGATCATGGCGAGGGCGATCCGGTCCTTCACACTGCCGCCCGGGTTGGCGGACTCCAGCTTCGCGATCAGCTTGGCCGGCAGGCCGGGCTCGAACCGGGTCAGCCGAACCATCGGGGTACGGCCGATCAGCTCGGTGACGTCGTTGTAGATCATGTCCTCGCTCCAGGGTTGGCGCCGGCGGTTGCTGTGACGTTCGGAGTATCAGAGACGGGAACGGGTTCGGCTGCCGGGGCGCGCAGGCGTCCCCCGGCCGGCACGTCGGCCAGGACCAGGGCGAGCGCTCCGATCTCCGCGTCGTCGCCGATGCGCACCGGACCGAGCACGGTCGCGCCCACCCCCAGCATGACGCGATCTCCCACCTCCGGGTGACGGCGGCTGCCCTTGGCGTCCCGCTGCCAGCCGCGTCCGCCCAGGGTGACCTGGTGGTACATGGTGACGTCGTCACCGATCGTGGCGGTCTCGCCGATGACGACACCGGCACCGTGGTCGATGAAGAGCCGTTTGCCGATCACCGCCCCGGGATGGATCTCGATGCCGGTGAACAGCCGCATCAGCTGGGACAGGAGGCGGGGAAGAAACGGGATGCGGGCCCGGCGCAGCGCGTGGGCGACCCGATGGCCCCACAACGCCCACAGCCCGGGATAGAGCAGCACCTCGGCCACGTTGATCCCGTACAGGGCGGGGTCACGCCGGCAGTAGGTGCGGATGTCTTCCAGCACGGAACTTCCTCAGATGGTGAGCGGGCGATGCCAACCGTGGCACACCGGCCTCGCCGGGTGACGGCTGCGGGGCGTCAGTCGCGCGGGCTGGGACAGCGCTCGTCGAAGACCCGGCGCACATGCGGGCCCGCCATCGGCACGGCGAACCGGTAACCGGCCATCCGCCGCTGGGCCTCCCGCTCACTCATGACGGCAAGGCTAGCCGATCGACGGCGGGCCGTTCAGCGGCCGAAGGTCCCGGTCACCCGGCCCGAACCGGCGGGACCTGTAGCCCTGCCCCGTCGCCGTCCGGGGTCATAGCATCGCCGGCATGACGCTCAACGCCGGCCGGGACCGGTCCGGCCCGGTGACCGCAACCCGCCGCCGCACGGCCCGGCAGTTCGTCCCGCCCCAGCACGGCGCCTGGGCGATGCTGCTGCTCCCCTACCTGGCCGGGTTGCTCGTCGCCGGGTTCGCCTGGCCGGTCGTGCCGCTGCTGGGCGCGTGGCTGGCCGGCTACCTGCTGTCCTACTACGTCCTGCAGGCGATCAAGACCGGGCGGCTCGCGCGGTTCCGGCCACAGATCCAGCTGTACGCGCCGATCACCGCCGTACTGGCGGTGCCGGTCGTGGTGGCCCGGCCCGAGGTGCTGTGGTTCGCGCCCGCCTACGCCGCCCTGCTCGCGGTCAACGCCTGGTTCGCCCGGCGCCGGCGCGAGCGGGCCCTGCTCAACGATCTCGCGTCGGTGGTACAGAGCTGCCTCATGGTGCCGGTCGTCGCGGTCGTCGGCGAGACCCCGCCGGCCTGGGCCCCGTTCCTGATCGTGCTGCTGTATCTGACCGGCACGGTGCTGTTCGTCAAGACGATGATCCGGGAACGCGGCAGTGTCCCGTACCGCCGCGCCTCGATCGTCTATCACCTGGCCGCACTCGCCGCGGCAACCGCGACCGGCATCCTCGCCGCGGCGGTCTTCGCGGGTCTGCTGGCGCGCGCGTGGCTGCTGCCGGGCCGCCCACTCGCACCGAAGCAGGTCGGTTTCGTCGAGATCGGCGCGAGCATCCTGATCCTGGCCACGGCCGCGACGGCCTGACGGCCACCCGGCGCGGCACCGGAACTGTGACGCCGATCACTTCTTCGCCTCAGGCATCCATGTCGATGTAACGATGTGCTCACCGCGAGTAACGCATCACGCGGTGGCGATATCTCGAAGCGCTGCGGGGGCGCGATACGATGCCGTGTCCCCTGGGCGTCCCTGACTGAGTCGGATACGTACGTACACGGGGGACAAGATGCATGAGGGACGTTTGCGAAACAGACCCGCGGGTGCCGCAGCCGATGCGGCGACCGCCGAAGCCATTGAGTTCGGCAACCCATTTCGTCGTCGCATCATGCGCCTCCCGCGGCGCGCTCTCGGCCTGATTGCGGCGACCGCTCTTGTAGTCTTCGCTCCGATCCCGTCCGCAAGTGCGGACGCTTCCGATCGAACCGCCTCGAACGGAAGCGACGAATACTGGTCCACCGTCATGGACCGAAAGACGCTAGCCGCCATGCGGCATCAGGAGAAGTTCCAGCCAGTCGTTCAAGAGTTGACGGAACTGGCGGCCAAGAATCCAGCCGCGGGCTTCACCAGCCTGGCATTCGAGGGCGACGGCCTGTCCGTGTACTGGAAGGGCAACCCTCCCACCCCCGTGCAGCAGGCTGTCACGGCGGCCCGGAACAAGTTGGACGTCAAGCTCCGCAGCGCGGCGTACTCGATGGCCGACATGGAGAACTTCGCTGATCGGATCGCCGGCGCTGCGGCGGAGAGCGACCTTCAAGCGATATCGCTCAACTACGACGGCAGCGGCATCAAGATCACGAAGAAACCGCCGAGCCGGGTGTCCAGCAGGGAAGCCAAGTCGGGCCGATCGGTGCGCCGCGCCGAGGACATCCTGAGCCAGGTGAGGGCACAGGGCGCCGCAGCCGGCAACGCGGTGGCGAAGCGCATTCCCGCCACGGTCGTCACCGCCGATCATGTGATCGAACCGCTGGCCTGCAACGGACCCTGTAGCCGACTCGACGACTCCCCGGCGTGGAACGGTGGTATACGACTCGTCAACCGGGACTCTCCGAAAGGCTGGTACGAATGTACCAGCGGCTTCGGCACCCGGCAGGGCAACAACTACTACCTGGTCACCGCCGCCCATTGTGGCCACTCCTCGGGAGACCGCTACTACGACGCGGCGGGTGAATTCATCGGGACGTCCTGCGGCGAGCAATCGACTCTCGACATTCAGGTGATCTGTGCTCCGGGCTTCTACCGGATGTTCGACGGCCCGCCCGGCACCACCAACTACAAGAATGTTCTCGGCTGGGGATACCACGTCGTGAACGAACTTCTCTGCCATTCGGGAGCCACCAGCGGTGTGATCTGCGGACTCAAGACGATCGGCGGCGATTATCAGGTTTGGGGCGAGGACTCCGACGGCGACCAGTTCTACGTCAAGGGTCTCATCAAGACAACACAGATCGACGGCCAGACCGGCGCACGAAAAGGTGACAGCGGCGGCCCGGTCTTCTCATTGATGGGTACCGGGGTACGCGCCAAGGGAACCATCAGCGCCGGAGGCGCCGGCAGCGACACGATGCTGTTCCAGGACTGGGCGGACTACCTGCGACAGTGGTCGGACATGTACCCGCGGACGCCGTAAACAGATCGCGGCCTGACGACTCGCCCAGCGTAGGAGCCTCACGCTGGGCGAGTGCGGCCTGAGTGCTCGCCGTTCGCATGTACCGATCGGCGAAGGCCGACATCTGCGCTGGATCCCCTCTGGTCGCCGTCAGGGCGCAACCGACTGAATCGCGAGGCATCCTCAGCCGACGGGTCAGGCCAGCAGAGCTCGTACGCCGTTGACGTAGGTCTGCCGGTCGATGCCACCGAGCAGGATCCTCTGCAGGATGTAGCCCTGGATCAGGCCGAACAGGGCCGCTCCGATACCGGCGGGGTCGGCCTCCGGCGGGAGCTGCCCGGTGTTCTGTGCACGTTCGGCGGTACGCACCGCCCGGTCCCGCACCCGGCCGTAGATTTCCGCGACCAAGGCGCCGACCTCGGGATCGTGCACCGCTTCACCCCACACTTGAACGGCGATGCGCACCGTGCCGTCCTCGACCGAAGCGAGGTCGACGAGTTCGAGGACCCGGTCCATGATCTCGGGGATGGGTGGCATCGGGTCGAGTTCGAGGAATCCGTCCAGCACTGCGGTGACCGCCGAGATTTTCTCCCCCGCGATCGCGGTGATCAGCTCGTTCTTGCTCTTGAAGTAGCGGTAGAACGCGCCGACCGACAGCCCGGCCTCCTTGATGACGTCCTGCATGGACGTCTGGTGGAACCCGTTGCGCACGAAACACCGCGCCGCGGCGTCGAGGATCTGCTGGCGGCGGGCGGCGAGGTGGGCTTCGGAGACGCGGGGCACCCCGAAACCATAACCATGTCGTGCCGTTCCACGATCGGTGGCGCAGACCCGGTAGACCTGCGGGGAAAGCCGTATCGGAAGGGCCGCCCTGCTCGTGGCGGCGGGTGCACACTGGTGGCCTTCACGCCCCGCTGAGCGTCGCCCGGACGGGCGCCGTGGCAGCCGCGCGCAGTTCGAGGACGCGCTCCGGCGGGACCGGGCGGGAGTAGAGGTAGCCCTGACCGTACTGGTATCCGAGCCGGCACAACAGGTCACGCTGCTCCTCGGTCTCGATGCCCTCGGCGACGGATCCGAATTCCAGGGCCGCCGCCATCTGGCTGACCGCCGTCGCGACGGCCGCCTGCCGGCTCACCGTGGTGATCGACTCGACGAACGAGCGGTCCAGTTTCAGGGTGCTGACCGGGCAGGTGAGCAACAGGCCGAGCGACGACGCGGCGGTGCCGAAGTCGTCGAGGGCCAGTTTCACGCCGAGCGCCCGCAACGCGATCATGGTGGCGTGCGACTGTTCGTCGTCGAGGACCGCGGTCTCGGTGACCTCGATGGTGAGGCAGCCGGCCGGCAGGCCGCTCGCGGCGAGCGCCGCCGTGACGTCGGCGACCAGGTTCGGGTCGCGCAGCTGCGGCCCGGCCACGTTGACGCCGACCGACAGCGGGGCCGCGCCCGGTGAGTCACGCATCCAGGTGGCACCCTGCCGGCACGCCTCGCGCAGTGCCCAGCGGCCGATCGCGACGATCTGGCCGGTACGTTCGGCGACCGGGATGAAGTCGATCGGCGACACGGTGCCACGAACGGGATGGTTCCACCGGATCAGCGACTCGACGCCGGTGAGGGCGCCGTCGGCGAGCCGCACGATCGGCTGGTACAGCAGGGTGAACTGCTCGCCCTCGACGGCCTGGTCGAGTTCCCGGATGAGTACCGCCTCGGCGCTGATCCGGGCGCCCATCTCGTCGGTGTAGGCGATCCACGTGCCCTTGCCGCGGTGTTTGGCCTCGTACATGGCGATGTCGGCGTTGCTGAGCAGCACGGACGGGTCCTCACCGGCCCGGGCCCCGGTCACGCCGATACTGGCCCGGGTGACCAGTGTGTGCTGCAGCAGCACGATCGGCTCGGCGAGGCGGTGCAGGATCTGCCCGGCGACCAGCCCGGCATCATCCGGGCCGGTGCCCGGCAGCAGCACCGCGAACTCGTCACCACCGAGCCGGCCCACCAGGTCACCGCCGCGGACCGCGTCCCGCAGCCGGGAGGCGACGATGACCAGCAGGGCGTCGCCGGCGGCATGGCCCATCGTGTCGTTGACCGTCTTGAAGTCGTCCAGGTCGATCAGCAGCAGCGCCGAGTCGCCGGTGAGCAGGCGCGCCATCTCGGCGCTGAAGTGGGTGCGGTTCGCAAGTCCGGTGAGTCCGTCGAACGACGCCTGCTCGCGCAGCTGCACCTCCTGGTCGCGCAGGTCGCCGAGGGCCACGTCGAGCCGGGTGATCAGGTTCATGTTGTCGTGGAAGGCGACGAGCTGCCGCCCGGCGACCAGACAGGTGATCACGACGACCCCGGCCGTGGCGCCGACCAGCTGCGACGACGCGGTGGACGGCAGCATCAGCAGGAACACCATGAAAGTCACCGCGATCATGCCGTACGGCAGCAGGCTGTACGGGCGGCGCTTGGCGGTGTGCCGGGGATCGCCGACGCGCAGCACGATCACCTGGATCCACGGGCCGACGGCGATCAGGAGACTCGGCAGGAGGCGGATCGCGTAGACGTACGCATGATCGAGGGATTGGAAGTCGCCGGGCAGGAGCGTGCTGACGCCCTGGACCATCGCGGCCGAGACCATCGGCCAGGCGGCCATCCGGGCCATGGGTGGGTTCCGGATCAGCGCGACCTTGGTCGCCGAGAACGTCGCGACCAGCACGAGCGCCGCGGTGACGCTCGCGTTGACCCGGTCGATGTCGTTACCGTTCAGCGGGTTGAAGGCGAAGCACCAGGCCACCACGCCGCCGCCGACCAGCACGGTCGTCGCGTCCAGCCAGAACACGAACTTCTCCCGGGCCGCCCGCAGGCCCTGCGGGAAGATCAGGCAGGCGATCACGTTGCTGCTCATGCCGATGGCGAACATCGCGGTCTGCACGATTCCTCCGGTGAGCGAGGGCTCACCGGGCGAGACCAGAACCTGCATGCATTGGTACGTGTCACCGACCGTGAACGATGCTCCGGCGAACCCGATCATCGACCAGAAACGGCGGTAGCGCTCGTGGGCGAGGCGCCGCAACCGCCATCCGCCGTAGGCGAGCGCCGCGTCCAGCGGCACCTGGCAAAGCCAGTAGACCTGCACCTGCCGTGTCGCGTGCCCGTCGAACAGGAAGAACAGCACGCAACCGAGCAGGAAGAACCCCACCAGGCCACGCAGCACCGGGTCACGGCGCAGGTGACCGGTGGCGCTGCGGGCCGGCTGCGTGTCGGTCGACAATCGTCCCCCTCTGGTCCTCCCGCTGTAATCGGACGGCGGACCCGCGATCGAAGGACAACCGGTGAGAGAGCGACGAGAGCGTGCTGAGAGCGGTCTCTCCGAGGATTCTCAGCAACGCCGAAGATCGACTTCAGGGGGTCATTCATGCGCCACTTGTTCCCACGGATACTCGCGGCCGCCGCGGTGACGGTCATGGCGCTGGGGATGAGCGTTCAGCCGGCTCACGCCGCCGTGTCCTGGTCCTACACCAGGGCCAGCGGTCAGTGGATCCAGAGCGCCGGCACCGCCAAGTACGACAACGTCCTCGACCGCTTCTATCTGTACGACAACCGGGCCGACGGGGCCGGTGTGTACGCGGAGGTCACTCTCAACCGCCAGGGTTCTCAGACGAACTACTTCTACTGGGGCGGCGGTGGCGGGACCTCCAGCAGCTGGGCAGCCAACTATCCCTCCGGATTCTCGATCGAATACCGCGTGTGCCTCCAGGACAACGGCCAGGTTCAGGCAGGGACCTGCAGCTTCTTGACCCGCTTCAACACCTGACCCCGGGGCGCGGGTGCCCGTCCGGCCACGACGGTGGACGGGCACCCGCGGCTCAGGGACGCATCTCGTACGCGCCGGCCAGGGCGAGCACCTGCTGCCAGACGGCGTCGTCGCGGGCGGCGTCGGTGACCGGGCGGCGCACGTGCGCCAGCGCCCACGCCGCCTGCTCGTCGGTGGTGGCGGCCTTACCGTGCAGCTCGGTGGCGTAGGCGGAGAAGTCCCGCACCAGGATGGCGAAGATCTCGTCGAGCAGGTAGTCGTCGACACCGCCCCGCTCCAGGATCAGCTGTCCGTAGACGATCAGCGCGAACAGGTGCCCGATCGCCAGCAGGAAGTCGAGGTCCTTCTGCTGCTCCTCACTCGGGGCGTGGGACCGCAGCAGCTCACAGAAGCCATCGGCCTGTTCACGGAAACGGGCGACGTTCGGCAGGTCGGCGCGGGCGTCGTACGCCGTACGCCAGTCGTGGAACCGAATGGCGCCGAGCCCGCGCGCCGGGCCCTGCCGGAAGAGGAACTCGTCGTCGGCGGCGTCGTGCCGGGCCGGCACCGGCTCGTAGGTGGCCGGGTTGAACAGGTAGTTCGGCATTAACTTGAGGATCAGCGCCAGGTTGACGTGCACCGTGCCCTCGAGCTTCGGCAGGCCGCGGATGTCCATGGCCGCCTTGTCGAAGTAGGTGTCCGCCTCGAAGCCCTTGGCCGCGATGACGTCCCACATCAGGTCGATGACCTTCTCGCCCTCGGTGGTGACCTTCATCTTCGTCATCGGGTTGAACAGCAGATAGCGGCGGTCGTCGGGCCCGGCGCTGCGGAAGTAGTCCACGGCCCGGTCGCTGAACAGCTTCATGGCGACGAGCCGGGCGTACGCGTCGGTCAGCTCGCGCCGTACGTGCGGGAAGGCGGTGACCGGCCGGCCGTACAGCATCCGCTGGTGGGCGTGGGTGACCGCCTCGTACATGGCGTGCTCGCAGATGCCGATCGCGGCCGTGCACAGGTTGAACTTGCCGACGTTGACCGTGTTCAGCGCGGCGTCGAAGGCGGCTTTGCCGGTGTGCAGGACGTCCTGCTCCCGCACCGGGTAGTCGCGCAGCTCGAACGTGCTCACGTACATCTGCTTGTTCACGACGTTCCTGATCAGGTGGTAGTTCTCGTGCCGGCTGTCGGCGGCGAAGAACACGTACCCGTCCGGGCCCTCCACGTCGGCGCGGCGGCCGAACACCGACACCAGCCCGGCGACGTTGCCGTTGCCGATGTAGTACTTGGTGCCGCTGGCCGTGAACCCTCCGTCCCCGGTGGGCGTGAGGATCATGTCGGTGGCGTAGATGTCGGCACCGTGGCTGCGCTCGGACAGCGCGAACGCCATCACGTGCCCCTCGTCGAGCAGTGCGGCGGCCCGCTGCCGCTGCAGCGTGTTGGCGCTCTGCCAGACCGGCCCGAGACCGAGAACGGTCACCTGCCACGTGTACCAGTAGTCGAGCCCGTAGAACCCGAGGATCTCGCTGAGCGCGGCGTTGCGGGCGGTGTCCCAGCGCTTGTCGCCGCCACCGTCGGCCGCGGGCGTCAGGAACGTGGCGAACAGTCCCTCCTTCGCTGAGAACGCGAGGAAGTCGTCGTACCAGCTCCGGTCGATATAGCTTTTGACCAGGGCTTTCTTGCCGCGTTGCTCGAAGAAGCCGACGAGGGCGCGCAGCAGCCTCCGGCTCTCCGGATCGAGGTGCGCCGGATCGTAGGTGTTCGGGTTGAGGAGCACGGAGCGTTCCTTTCTGCGGGTGCCTGCTACAGGGCCCGGAGCGTGTCGAGGACGTCGTCGAGCCAGTCGAGCAGCATCCGCTCGTAGGCGATGCCGCCCTTCAGCACCACATGCTGGAGCCGCTGTCCCACGTCCAGCCCATCGAGATCAGGGAAATCCCTTTTTTCACCATTAATGTACGTATAGAGCAGCGCTTCATGCTCAGCCCGGTAACGTTCGACCTCGCCGATCAGCCCGGTACGCCCGGCGTCGTCGGTGAACGCGGCGCCACGGATCTTCACGGCCAGCTCGTGGCGAACCGCCTCCGGCTGAACCGGCGCCCGCAGCCACTCGGCCAGCACGTCCCGGCCCGGCCCGGTGGCCGTGAAGCGACGCTTGTCCGGCCGCCCGTCCTGACCGATCTCCTCGGCGAGCACGAGGCCGTCCGATTCCATCCGCTTCAGCACGCGATAGATCTGCTGATGGGTGGCCGTCCAGAACCGGCCGATCGAACGCTCGAACCGCCGGGCCAGCTCGTATCCCGAACCGGGCTGCTCCAGCAGGGAGACCAGGATCGCATGCTCCAGCGCCATACCGGCATCCTGCTATGCAATTCGTTGCTGTGCAACTCGTTGCATAGTAAGACTCGGCACTACGACGGCATGACACTCCCGCCGGCGGTCAGTGGGTTGCGCCGCCGGGCCAGCCGCCGGCGCAGGTCGTTCAGGTAGTGGTCCTTCACCACGTCACGCAGCCGGCCCGGCAGCCGCGGATAGACGACCTTCGTCGCTCCGAAGAACCCGTCGAACAGCCGCTGATCCCGTGATGTCCAGGGAAGACCGAACTGCGCCCGGATCGGCTCCGGCAGCAACCCGGCGGTGACCAGGCGGTTCAACGGCTTGGCCGGGCGCATGACGAGCGGGATGTTCCTCGGCCGCATCAGCGCTCCCGCGATCTCCCGGCCCTCGTCGCTGACCCGCAACGTGTCGATCATGTGGTCCCAGTACCTGCCGAACGCGTCGCGGCCGGCGGGCCACGCGTCCTCCGGGCAGCCGATCGACGTGGCGAGCACGCTGTACTGCCGGAAGCACTCGTCGAGTTCGGCCTCCGACAGGGAGCCGAAGATCCGCTGGTAGATCAGGACGGCGGTGTCGTAGAGGGTGGCGTTGACCCAGACCTGCAGGCCGGGATCGTCGGCGTGGTAGCCGGGGCCGGTCACCTTGCGGTGTATTGCGGCGACGGCCCGGCTGATCGCCCGGCCCTCCTCCACGGTGCCGAACAGCACGCCGAACACATATCCCATCGTGGTACGCAGCCGATCCAAGGGACGTTCGGCGAAGTCGCTGTGGTCGTGGACGCCCTGGGCGACGCCCGGATGCGCGATCTGGAGCAGCGTGGCACGACCGCCCCCGGCGAGTAACAGACTCTCCCGGGCCACACGCCGGATGACCGCGCTGTCGTCGAAGAGGCCTTCATCCATGCCGAGACGGTAGGCGACTTATCGACGCCCGTGAGGACGCACGAGCTCATCAGCACAATGTCTACACAGTCCGCACACCACTCCGATCCCCTCGCTACCTCCCGGGCGCGGTCAGCTCGGCGAGCGGGATGTACACGGCCTCCATCCAGGACGGCGGCTCGGGGGCGTTCTCCCCGACCAGGCCGGCGATGACGCGCACGTTGCCCGGACGGGCGGCCGGCCACGGGGTGTGACCGTCGGTCAGAACGATGACGATGTGCGGTCGCTCGGCCCCGCGCAGTGCCTGGTCGATACCGGCCCGCATGTCGGTGCCTCCGCCACCGGCCAGAACCACGTCACCGACGGTGTTGACCCGGCGGACGGCATGGACGTCGGCGTCGCAGGACAGGACGGTGACCCGGTTGCGGCCGACACCCACCGCGCGCAGCACCCCGGCCACCTCACCCAGGACCGCGCGCAACTCGTCGTCGCCCATCGAACCGGACGTGTCGACGACCACGGCGACCCTCGGCATCGGGCGGCGAAGACGGGGAAGAACCACTCGGGGTACGGCCGCGCCGCGGCGCGACGGACGCGCGTAGGTGTAGTCGACCGCCCCGGACGCCCAGGACGCGGCCTCGCGGACGGCGCCGGTGAGTGCCCGCCGCCAGTCGACCGTCGGCTCCAGGATCTCGTCGGCCCAGCGGCGCCAGCCACCCGGCAGACGGCCCCGGGCCTTGGCATAAGCCCGCAGCTCCTGAGCGGTCTGACGGCGGATCGCGTCCGCCTCCACCGCGCTCACCCTGGCCGCGGCCGACGACTCCCACGGCATCTGCCGGCCGTGGGCCCCGGAACCGCACTCGGGGGCGTCCGGAGTGGGCGGGATGCCCGGCAGGTACTGCTCGAACAATTGGCCGTCCGGAAGGCCGAACAGGGCCGGGCGCATCGCGTTCGACGGCAACGACGAGATGTCGTCGTTGATCTCGCAGTCCTGGGCGATGTTGACCCGGTGATGGTCGTGCCGCATCTCCGGGGCCACCAGCGTGGCCCGGCGGTGATGGTCGCGCAGCAGGTGGGCGACCTCGTGAACCCAGACCGCGGCCAGCTCGTGCACCGGCGTGGCCACGACGAAGGCCGGATTGACGTAGCAGCGCCAGTGCCGGTCGACGCCCATCGTCGGCACGCCGTGACTGGGGACGACCGTCAGGCTGTAGAGCGCCGACGCCAGATAGGGCTGCGCCCCGGCCGCCCGCAGCCGCGCCGCCAGCAGCTTCGTCCGGTCGAGAACACGCGCCGCGTCAGCCGCCCGCTCCGGGCCGGCAGCAGCGGGGTCAGGAACCACCGGTCAGCAATCCGGATGCGGTGAGCACCTCGAGGAAGGCGTCGATCGAGGCGGGGACCGGCCACGCGGGGTCCCGCATGCGGGCCAGGTCGAAAGCGGCCCGGGCGGCGACGTCCGGCACACCGGCGTCGACGGCCTTCGCCAGCACCTCCCAGCCGGCCTCCCATCGCTCGCGCGTGACCCGTGCCTCGATGGCCGCGACCACCGCCGTCAGGAAGGCCAGCTGCCGGTCACCGCGTTCGGGCAGGGCGAACGCGGCCGGATTCGCCAGGACGCGCTCGGGATCGGGCAGATCCAGCTCGTCGAGGTACGTGGTGAGCTCCAGTCCCGCACCGTCGC
Source organism: Actinoplanes sp. NPDC023801 (assembly GCF_040639655.1). NCBI lineage: Bacteria > Bacillati > Actinomycetota > Actinomycetes > Micromonosporales > Micromonosporaceae > Actinoplanes > Actinoplanes sp. NPDC023801. The sequence goes on from NZ_JBFAAI010000030.1 coordinate 64,911, forward strand.
CGACCGCCCCGATGATCGCGGTGGCGAGCGCCTCACGGCTCGTACCGGCGCAGAAGTGGAAGACCAGCAGGCGCAGCGCCATGTCCCAGGTCCGTGGGGACGGCCAGGCACCGCCACGGGCCTCGGCGTCGGCGGGCAGGTGGTGGGTGAGGCCCGGCCGTGCGGTCAGGAAACCGGCGATCACGCCGCGGGCGCGGGCAAGGGCGCCGGCCGCCCGGTCCGGCGACACCACCGGCACCTCGATCCGCGGCCACACACCGGCCAGGCCCCGGGCCACCACCCGGGGATCATGGGTCCAGAGCAGGTGTACGAACCGGTTCGCCAGCGGCGGACTCAGATGCCAGCCGTCGGCGGCACTGGACGGCGGGTTCGCCGCGGCGACGATGCGCACTTCGTCGGGCAGGGTCAGGCTACCGACCCGGCGTTCCAGCACGACCCGCAGCAGCGCGGCCTGCACCGCCGGCGGCGCTGACGACAACTCGTCGAAGAACAGCAGGCCACGGCCTCGGCGGGCGAGCCTGACCGCCCAGTCGGGCGGGGCCATCGGCACGCCCTGCACGGCCGGGTCATCCCCCACGATCGGCAGGCCGGCGAAGTCGGACGGCTCGTGCACGCTGGCGATGACCGTCTCGAGCGGTACGTCCAGACCGTCGGCGAGCTGGGCGAGGGTGGCCGACTTGCCGATGCCGGGCTCGCCCCAGAGCAGCACCGGCAGGTTCGCCGCGACGCACAGCGCCAGCGCGGCGGCTCGATGATCGGTGCCTGGCTCGGTCCGGGTGACCCGGATCTGGCGCAGCAGCGCGTCGGCGGCGTCGAGCCCGGAGGTCATGCTCGCTCCCTCAGATGGTCGGTCACGATCTGCCACTCCTCGTCGTCAGGGGAGTCGCCGGCACTCTCGATCTCGTCGAGGACGTCCAGCGGACTACGGCCCTGCACCTCAAGCCGAGGGTCGGCACCCGCGTCGGTCAGCGCGATGATCAGGTCCGCGGGCCACCGGTACAGCACCGCTTCGAACAGCGGGATGCTGTCCACCCGGTCCCGGCAGTTCACGTCGAGGCCCTCGCTGAGCAGGCGCGGCAGCAGGCGGCCATGGTCGAACCCGTGAAGCCGGTGCAGCAGGGTCCGCCCACGACCGTCGCGGATGTACGGATCCATACCGGCGTCGAGCAGCGCGAGCACCGTGCGGGTGCCGCCGTGCCGCATCCGGAGCCACAGATCCCGCCGGTACGCGCGCAGGCGTTTCGGCGGCGGACCGTCACCGGCGCCGTTCCACGCTCGCTCGGTGTTGAAGCAGCCGCCGCTCGCACCGCCGAGTGCGCGCAGGGTCCGTTCCCGCTGCCGCTCGGCGTCGGTGTGCGCGGGCAGACCGAGCCGCCCGTTGCGGACGCTGATCTGGTGCCAGCCCGCCCCGCAGCGGACCCGGATGAGCTCCTCGTCGCCGAACCAGGAGGGCACGATCCCCGCGTAGCCGGGATCGGCAACCGGATACGCCGGGCGCGGCGACGCCGCGCGCTGCGAGGCCCGGACCGCCAACCGCGGGGACGCCGGGAACGCCGAGTCCGGGGAGGCGGACAACGGCGGTGCGGGGGCCGGGGACGGCGCTGCGGGGACTGGGGGCTGCGGTGCGCTGGCCGGGGACCGCGGGAAAAGTGCCTCGCGTACCAGGGGGTGAAGGGCGTCCGGGCTGATCAGGCCATGCCGGACGAGATCGAGATCGACCGGTGGCCGCAGCAGGCCCGGATGGAGGCACGGTACAACCCGCAACGGGTTCGGCGGATTCGAGACGTTCCAGCCCGGAGTCATCCGCGGCTGCTCGCCGTCGGCCCAGAAACGCAGCTCCTCCTGGTAGCGATCGGCCCAGATCGCCCACGACCGGCGTCCGAACTGGGCGGTCACCCGGCGCAGCTCCACGATGGTGAGCAGAGGGTCGAGTATGCCCAGCAAGGAGGTACCGCGGGGTTGCCAGCCGTCGGTGTCGTCGTCGCCGAACAGCCATCCGGCGGCGGCCCACGCCTCCAGGCCGGCGGCCCGGTCATCGGCCGAGGCATCGACGACCGGGCCGGCCGGCGGACGCGCCAAGGCTCCCAGCTCTCCCGCGCGGCGGGCATCCCACCGATAGCGCGGGACTGGGAAGATCAGGTCGCCGTCGATCTCGCCGGCCGGCATCGCCTCCAGGATCAGCGGGTCGGCGCCGGGAAGCCGGGCGGGGACCCGTGCCACGAGCACCGGCGTGTCCGCCCCGACCGGCCCGTCCGGCGCCAGCACATAGGTCTTGTCGCTGGCCAGCTCCGTGGATCCGCCGAGCGCGCGGGGCAGGTGCCAGCGCAGCAGGTCGGGGGCGAACCCGGCAAGCAGGTCGGCCACCGGGCCGGGCTCGGAGATCCGGACGTCGACGAGGGCGGCCGCACAGGCGGCCCGCCAGTCACCCCGCTCACGGGCCGCGGTGCACTCGGCGATCATCCAGGCCGGCACCGCGTAGCGGCGGATGCGCTGCCAGTCCGCGAGCGCGAGCGGGTCGTGGCCGCTCATCGATTCACCGCCACCGCTGTCTCCCCCCGCCGGACCTTCGCCACACCACGCCAGAGGCCTCGCCCGACCACTGCCCGACCACTGCCGGGCGCTTCGCCGGGCGCTTCGCCGGGCGCTTCGCCGGGCGCTTCGCCGGGCGCTTCGCCGGGCCGGAGCATACGCGAGGCCCCCGACAGTTCCGGAGGCCTTTTCGGTCACGCCCGTTTGCGCAGGTAAGCCACGGCTGGCTCGAAGTCGGCAGGAAGATCCTCGTAGTAGTCGAGGACCTCGTAGAAATGTTCGATCACCGACGTGCGGTTTGATTCAGCACGTGCGGATCGGCGCCCGCGTCGGCCAGCGCCATGCTGAGGTCGCCGGACCGCGAAGCACCCGGCGACCTCGCCGCCGACCGCGCGCAGGGCACGTTTCGGCCGCTGCTCCGCCTCGGTGCACGAGAGCCGCTGGACCGGAGCGAAGGGGAGGCGCTCCCCGCACCACCTCGCAGGCCGCGAAGGGCCCGCCGGGCGGCGTGGCCCCTCGCTCCGTCTCGAGGTGACTATTCACTTTCTCCGTGGAACCGTTCCCTCACAGCGCTGCGGGTAGCGGTCCGTGCGGTTGCCAGTCCCGGCGCGGCAGTCAGCTGGACAGCTTGACGCTCGATGCCGGCACGGACACGTAGTAGCCCTGCTGGACGAGCTGGTCGGCGCCCTCGGCCGCGGTCACACCGACCTTGGTGGCGAAGTCGGACGCGGCCTTGGTGACGGTGCCGGTGAAGTCGACGGTGTCGCCCTGCTTGACCTTGTAGTCGGACTCGCCGCGGGTGCCGCTCAGCTGCACCCACAGACGGTCCTGTTCGCTGGTGCCGACCCAGAACCCTTCGTCGGCGGGCACCGACTGCACCTTGACCGCACGTCCGACGGCCTGCTGCGTGTCCTGGGCGCTGAGGGTGGCAGCGCTCGCGGCATCGAGCAGGTTCGTGCCGGCGGCGGTGACCGTGCCCGCCCCGCCGGCCTGGCCCGTGCCGGTCGCGGCGGCGCTCGGGGCGGCAGGCGAAGTGTTCGCGGGAGACGTCACGGTCGCGGTTGCGGTTGCGGTGGTGGTGGGGGTGGCGGCCGGGCGATCGTCATCCTTGTCGTCACCGCCGCACTGCGACAGCAACACCAAAAGGGCGATGAGGGCGAGCAACCCGAGCAGCAGCGGCAGCAGCCACTTACGCCGGGTGGGGCCGCCCCCGGCCGGTACGGCTACGGGACGGGAGTGCGGATCGCGTGGAGCAGTTGACATAGCTACCTGCATGCCCCGCGTCAGCTCGCGGAAACGACAATATTCGCAGGTCAGAGTCGGTTTAGCGGCGTCAGTCGATGTCGGGAAGCGTCCTTTCGCCGTGGATGAGCGCTCCGCTCGGTCCGTCCGCGCGCCCGGGTCGCTCAGCGGGCTCCGTCGACAGAACCCCGCAAGGCCGGCCTCTTCCCCGGTAGCGCGACGTCAGCAGGTGCCGAGCGGGTGAGGCCGATTCATTCAATGGGGTACGCCAGGCCCCCTGTGATTGCGCAAGCCGCGCCGCCCTGGCCGCCAAGGCGGATGTGAAGACCGTTCCGCCGGGGGTCGGGGCGTCACCCGGCCTTGAAGCTGAACCCGGTGACGCCGGGGTCGATGCCATCAGATCGCCATGGGCTGTATCGGTGGGTCAGGTGGATGCCGGACGGGTACCGGCCGTGACGGCTTGCCTGGTGGGGAGGCGGATGGTGAAGGTGGTGGCGGCTTCGTCGGGTTCGCTGACGGTGATGGTGCCGCCGTGTTGTTCGATGATGGTCCTGGCGATGGTGAGGCCAAGGCCGGTGCCCGGGATGCCGCCGTGGCGGGCGGTGTCGCTGCGGAAGAACATGTGAAACAGGCGGTCACGTTCGTCGGCGGGGATGCGGTGGCCGGTGTTGGACACGGCGAGAGTGGCCGTGTGTTGATCGGTGTGCAGGTTGACGCCGACGGTGGTGCCAGGGGCGGCCCAGGTGAGTGCGTTGGACAGCAGTTCGTCGACGACTTGGCGCAGCCGGCCGGGGTCGCCGTGCAGCGGTGCCGTTGGCGGGGTGTTCACCTCGACCGAGACCTCCGTCGAGCCGGCCCGGGCGGCGTCGGCGGCGGCGTCCACGACGGTGGTCAGGTCCATCGGTTGCGCGTTCAGGTCGATGTGCCCGGAGCGCATGCCGGAGACGTCGAGCAACTTCATGACGATGCCGTGCAGGGTGTCGGTGTTACGCCGCATCACCTGCAGCATGGAACGCTGGTCCTCGGTCGCGTCCGGGTCGTCGAGCATCACCTCGGTGTAGGCCTGCACGCTGGTCAGCGGGGTTCGTAGCTCATGACCGACCAGGGCGATGTACTCGTCGCGGGACTGGTTGAGTTCGACGGCGAGTTGTTCGGCGTGGCGGCGGGCGAGGAACTCGCCGAGGTGCGCGCCGATGCCGGTCATGATTGCGGTGCGGGTGTCGTCGGGGACTTCGGTGGTGTCGCTGTAGCAGATCAGCACGGCGAGGATGACCGAGCCGCTGGGGATGGGAGTGGCCAGTGCGGCGCGTAGCGGCCCCCAGTCGGTGGTCTGCTGTGCCGCGTCCGGGTGCGCGTGCAGGTTCGCCGCCCAGACCGGCTCCGCGGTCTGCCATGCGCGGCCGGGGATGCCTTGGCCGTACAGCAGCGGGCCGGGCAAGCGGCAGGGGAGGTCGTAGCCCGGCTCGGCCCAGCAGCCGGCGCGGCGCAGGACCTGGGCGACGTGGTCGACGCTCCACATCTCCACCGTCACCCAGCCGGCCATCCGGCCGATGACCTCAACGAGCCGGGCCAGAATTTCGTCCGGCGGGTTCGGCTTGGCGATGAGCCGGGAGATCTCCAGCTCGCATTCCTTGTAGCGGGCGGCACGGCGGTGCAGGGTCACCTCGTGCAGCGCGACCACCGCCGCCAGCCCGGGCTGGCCGGTGACCGGCCGGCCGTTGGCCCGGAAGTACCGGCGCGGCGCCGCGGATGCCCGGACCACGATCTCGGCGTCACGCACCCGTTCCCCGCGCAGCGCGCGGGCCAGTGGCAGGTCCTCGCCGTGCATGCGCCGCCCGTCGGGGTGGAACACCGCCAGGTGCTGCGCCCACTCGTCGACCGGCACTCCGTCGAGCAGGTCACCGAACAACTGGCGGGCACCCTCGTTGAACAGCACCGGCGAGCCCGCGGCGTCGCAGCCGACGACGGCCGTGTCGAGGCTGTCGAGGAGGGCATGCAGGGTCTCGTTCTGGTGCTGCAGTTCCCGCCGGGCGAAGACCTCGGCGGCCATCTGCTCGGTCCGGGTCCGCAACTGAGCGGTCAGCTCCTCCAGCGACGCAGAGTTCTGACGGGCCTGCATGAAAACGGTGACGTCCTCGGTGCGGTGCAGGATCCAGCGCAGCTCGCCTCCCGGGCCGAACACCGGCGCATTGGCCGGCGCCCAGAAGCGGGTGTCGAAGCCGCCATCAGGCCGGGGGATGTCGTACTTCTGGATCGCCATCACGTCGGTGACCCGCTCGCTGAGCACCCGCCGCAGCGAGGCACCCCACATGCTCACGCCGCTGGCTGAGGGGTCATCGGGATTGTCGGGAAACGCATCGAACACCGGACGACCCACCAACTCGTCACGGCTGCGCATCGTAGCCGTCAAATAGGCCTCGTTGGCCTCGACGATCACCAGGCGGGTGTCCAGCACCAGCACGGGAGTCGGTACGGCCAGGAACAGCGCCCGATGATCGACGCTGCTGTCACGGCCGAGATCGGCGCCGGGATTCTTCGGCTCCACACCTAGTCATAGTACGCAAAAGGCGTATAGCTCCAGGTGGCGTCATGCGCTGCCGCTCACGTTCGTGACCAGTTCTTGTCCGGCCTGCCCGTGTCTTTCGGCGACCAGTAGTGCGTCGATGGACGTTGCGGGGGCGGGCCGGGCGAACAGATAGCCTTGCGCGGTCCGGCAGCCGAGTGCGCTCAACGCGGCGCGCTGGCCGGTTGTCTCGACTCCCTCGGCGATGACATCCAGGTGCAGGCTGTCGGCGAGGCCGAGGATGGCGTGAATGAACGCCGGTTCGGCGGGGGTGCCGTCCGGCGCGGGGCCGAGGGTGAAGCTCCTGTCGATTTTCAGGATGTCGACGGGAAGCCGTTGCAGTGACGCCATCGACGAGTAACCGGTGCCGAAGTCGTCGACGGCGATGCGCAGCCCTTCGGTCCGCAAACGGTGAAGTTGCCGGTTCACCTGTTCCCGGTCGGATTCCTCGCCGTGGACGAGGATCGTTTCGGTGATCTCCAGAATGAGTGCCGTGCCTGGCAGGCCCGTCGCGGCGAGGATGTCGAGCACCGTGTCGGCGAAGCGTGGATCGGCAAGTTGCCGCCCGGAGACGTTCACCGACACCGCCACCCCGCGGTCACGGTGCCAGGCCGCCGCGTCGCGGCAGGCCTGCCACAGCACCCACTCCCCGATCGACACGATCAGGCCACTGGCTTCGGCAACCGGAATGAACTGCGCCGGTGGCACCGCCCGGCCGTCCGGCCCGGACCAGCGCAGCAAGGCTTCCACCTTTTCGACACGCCCGGTCTCCATGTCGACGATCGGTTGGTAGTGCACCGTGAACCGGTTCTCGGCCAGCGCCGTACGCAGCCCGGTCACCATGGAGTTCTGACTGAGCTGGGCAGCGCGCAACGAGGGTTCGAAGCGCACCGCGGCGTTCTTGCCGGCCTTCTTGGCGGCATAGAGCGCGAGGTCGGCGTCTCGCAGGACGTCACTGACCGTAGCTGACCCGTCGGTCACAGCAAGCCCGACACTGGTGGTCACATGCAGCAGGTGCCCGTCGACCGAGTACGGCTGAGCGAGCGTGGTCACGATGCTCTTCGCCAGTACCATGGCATCGTCGCCCGCACTGTCCGGCATGAGCACGACGAATTCGTCGCCCCCGAGCCGGACAAGAGTGCAGGCGGGCGGCGTCCCTTCTCGCAGGCGCCGAGACGCCTCGATGAGCAACCGATCTCCTACGGGGTGACCGTAGGTGTCATTGACGTCCTTGAACCCGTCAAGATCGCAAAGCAGCAGCGCGGTACCGGCCGTGCCTCCCTGCAGGCCCGCCTCGAGGTGCTCGGTCAGCATGGCCCGGTTGCCGAGCCCCGTCAGTGGATCGTGCAGTGCCCGGTAGGCCAACTCGTCCTGCAGTGCCTGCTGCCGCGTCAACGCCGCGTCCAGGGAGACGCTACGACAGGCAAGCTCAGCAGCTCTCCGCTGAGCGACCCGGGCGACGATGGCCAGCCGGATGATGAGCAGCACCGACAGCACCGCGACGATGAACGCCGGCACCACCGGACTGCCGATCAGTCCGGACGCCTGCCCGTGGAAGACCCACAAAGCCGGCGCGGAGACCGCCACCAGCATGAACACCGCACACCGTTGCCAGGTGAGGGTCTCGTCCGCCAGCAGTCGCCGCTGGCGTGTCAGCGGATACCGAACGGCGACACCGAACAACACGTACGCACCCGTCCACAACAGGTAGACCAGGCCGCCGGCCGAGGTCGACCCGGTCCGGCTGATCTCGGTGAGATAGACGATGTCGCCCAGCACCAGCGTCACCAGCGCCGCTGCCGTCAAGGTGTAACCGCGCCCCTGGTAGCCGCCCACGAACAACAAGCGGGCCACACAGGCGAACAACAGCAGACAGCAAATGACGTACGCGACGGCGGTCGCCACCGTGGCCGGCGACGACGTCGACGTGTCACGCAGATACGGCTCCGCCGCGAACATCCAGGCCGGCAACAGCAGACCGGCCGTCGTGATCGCCGTGTCGATCAGACCGACCTGCGACGGCGCCCCGGCACGCCTGCTCAGGATCAGCACCGCGACGGCGCCGGTCAGGTAGTGCGCGAAGTAGAAGGCGTCCCCGGCGGAGGGCAACGGCACCTCGGGGCCGTAGGACAGTGCCAGAGCAGCCCAGCTCACATCGCCCAGCACCCGCATCGTCAGGCTGACGCCGAGCATGATCCAACCCAGGCGAGGCGCCCCCGACACGTGACGCAGGCCGGCCAGGACGACCGCCAGCGCATACCCCGCCCCCAGCAGGTAGAACGCATCACGCCACCCGGCTGGCGCCGAAAAAACCACGCCCCCGGCCATCACACCGAGCACGATCAGCAGCCGCGGGAGACGGCGGGCGACGCCCGCCTCCGCGACGGGCTGATGATCGGTCTCGAGGGCACCGGTCCCCGGGCGCGGGACGAGTGGCGATTGTCGAGGCATCAGACCATCACACCCCTCGCCGGTTGCCGTCCCGGTGCCGAAACCACACCGCCCCGTAGCAGACCGGCGGCAGGTCCGCGGTCGCCACCGCACCGATGAGAGCGATCATCGGGAAGACGGTCGCCATGTCGACCCGTACAGAACGGCACCCACAGCGCCGCCGGGTAGCCGGCCACCGTGATGAGTGGGCCCCGGGCCATGGAGACGGCCGACCAGCGGCCCGCGAGGATGATCCGGGCAAGCAGGACGCCGATCACGAACTCGAACATCCGGGCCGGAAACGCGACCTCCCATCGATCCGCACCGAAGATGCGTTGCGGCGGGCGCTTCTACTGCTCGCTCAGGTTCTGCAGTGGTGACGGGTTCTGGGCGGTGGGTGGGGCGTTCCATTTCTGTTCCGGTGACCCGTCGCAGGGCATGGTGCGCACGGTGCGGGAGTTCGGTGGTGCGCCGGGGTCGGCGATGGTGTGGGGCCGCGATGAAGAAGGCACCGAGACCGGCCAGAACTATGCCGATGACCGCCGCCGCCATCGCCATCGCCATCGCCTCGATCAGCGTGAACCCACCATCGGCGTCGCCATCGTCAGTCCCCGGCGACATCGCCCGGGACCTCCCGACCGCTCCCATACGCCCTCCACGGCCGCATCCTCACCAACGCTGTGCGCATTAACATCGACGGCGCATCTGCCGATCTGATAGCCTCCACGGCGACGGCCCAGGTGACGGTCCTCACCGCCGAGCCGGCCATCCCCCACCAGACGACAGCTGCCCGGAACCTCCTCCGGGCCGCGCCAGATCATCACCAGCGAGTAGCGATCTGCGCGGCTCACGGGCTGTGACTACGGCGCGGCAGACGGCCGACATCGTTACGTCACTCCCTAAAGGTGGAACTGCGCCTGCCGATCAGGGCGGTCATGACTCGCCGGATGCTGATGCTCTATCTCGCCGTGGCCGTGCTCGCTGCAGCGGTGGCAGGTGTGACGTCCGGAACGCCACACGGCGATCTGATCTATTTCGGTGCGTATCTGAGTGTCGTGGTTCTGGTCTGCTGGTCCGCGGCGAAGCGACGCCGCGACGGGGATCGGACGCCGTGGCTCTACCTCGCTCTGGGGCAGGTCGCCTGGCTGGCCGGGGACGCTGTCTATCCGGTCAGCACACTGCTGCAACGCACCTACGACGGGTCAGCATCGGCGGCACTGTGGACCGTCGGCTACCTCGCGTACGGTATGGCACTGTTCGCGATGGCACGGCGCCGCGCGGGCCGGTGGCTCCGGCCGGCCGTGCTCGACATGCTGACCCTGACGGTGGCGTCCTCGATCGTGATCTGGGTCACGTTCGTCTCGCCGTACCTCGCGGAACTGGCTGCTGATCCGCTGGGCGCGTACCTGTACGTGATGGGACCGATGGGTGACATCGGCATCCTGGCCGGGGTCTTGCTGCTGGTGCTGTCACCGGGGCGGCGTACCGGTGCAACGCGGCTGCTGCTGCTGTCGGCCGTGCTGCGCATCATTGCCGACCTGGGTTCGAGCTTCATTCCCTCGCTGGAGCTGGCGACGGCGGTGGGCACCGGTGTGATCCTGCTGAGCAACTCCCTGCTCGTCGCGGCCGCTCTGCATCTCAACAGCAACGAGTTGACCGTCGCGGCCCGCCAGGCCCCTACCCTGCATCCCGCCCGCGTCTGGTTCCTCGGGGTGGGACTGCTGACAGCACCGGCGGTCCTGTTCGCGCGCCACGAGTACGCCGAGTCCGAGCGGCTCCTGCTGTTCGTTGCCACGGTGGCCACCGCCGGGTTCATCCTGGCCCGGTTCGCCACCGCGCTGCGATCCCTGGAACAAGCCGAACGCACGCTCGGCTATCGCAGCCGGCACGATGCGCTGACCGGACTGCTGAACCGGGCCGCGCTCGGCGAGGAACTCGACGCCTGCCCACCCGGTTCCACCGTGCTCTACCTCGACCTGGACGGCTTCAAAGCGGTCAATGACACCGCCGGGCACAGCGCCGGCGACACCATCCTGCAGACGGTCTCCCAGCGGTTGAAAGCCACCGTGCGCGAATGCGACCCGGTTGCCCGGCTCGGCGGTGACGAGTTCGCCGTGGTGCTGACCGGCCTCGGCGCCACCGACGGCATCCGGGTCGCCGATCGCATCCTGCAGGACGTAGCCATGCCGGTCGAACACGAGGGTGCCTGGTACACCGTCGGCGCCAGCATCGGAATCGCCTGCACCACCGACACCGGCGCCCAATGGCGGCCCGACGCCCTCCTACGCGAGGCCGACACCGCCATGTACCAGGCCAAACGCCTCGGGCGCGGCCGGTGGGTCCTCGCCGACGTCCCCGCCTGATTCCTACCGACCGCCGTACCGCAATCGGCCGCACCGTCGGCGCACCGGGTGCGGTGTCGAGGCCCGCCGGGAGTGATTCAGGTGCCAGGTTCAGGTTTGTCACCCCAATGCCGACCGTGGCGGGCATGCAGGCACATGTGGACATCACGGCGCCGAGGCCGGCTGGACCTGCGCTGACCGGTTTGCTGAATATGGCGGCGGGCAGCGCTGGGCAGCGCATCGATCGGGCGTTGGCGGTGCTGGTGGAGCAACTCGGTATGGAGGTCGCCTACGTCAGCGAGTTCCGTGGCGGGGAACGTGTGGTGACACACAGTGTGTCCGTTGCGGGCGGGCCGGTGTTGCCGGTGGGTACGACACATCCGGTCGAGGAGACGTTGTGTCACCTGGTCGCCTCCGGCGGCCTGCCCGTCCTGGTCGGTGACACCGCTGCTGACGCGGTGATGAGCGGGCACCCGCACACCGCCGCATTCGGTGTCGCCGCGCATGCCGGGGTGCCGTTGACGGTTGAGGGACGGGTGCACGGGGCGTTGTGCTGCGCGGCCACGACTCCTGCCCGCACGCTGAACCCGCGGGACGAGGCGACCTTGAACACCGTCGCCGGTTACCTTGCCGGTCTGCTCACCGACGACGTGCGGGCGCCGGGCGAACCGGGACTGCGGCAGCTGGCTGACGCGGTCGCCGCCGGACAGGACCTGCAGACTCTGACCCGGCCGCTGCTGCAGCTGCTCCAGGACATCACCGGCCTGGAATCGACCTTTCTCACCCTGGTCGACACCACGGCCGACGAGCTGGTCGTCGCCTACGCCCACAACAGCGGCAACCTGGTCATCGCGGAGGGCGGCACGTCGAGCTGGCAGGAGTCGCTGTGCCGCCGCGCGCTGGATGAGGGACGCGCCGACGTGACCGACGTTCCGGCAACGTGGCCCAGTGCCGCCGCCGCCCGGCAGTTGGGCATCATTTCCTACGTCAGCGTGCCGGTACGCGACGCCCACGACGAGTTGCTGGGCACGCTGTGCGGGGCCAGCAGCAACCCGGCCCTGGTGGGTGAGCAGAACCTGGCCATCATGGCGACTTTCGCGCAGCTGTTGAGCGCGCAACTGGCCCGTGAAACCGCTCACCACCTGCAAGCCGCCCGGGCTACGGTCATCGAGCAACGCATGAACAGTCTGCGGGAGGCCGCCGAACGTGACTCGCTGACCGCACTGTGCAATCGGGCCGGCATCCACCGTTGGCTGCACAAAGCCCTCGACCAGGTCGCCACCGGCCAGCAGCGGCTTGCCGTGGCGTTCATCGACCTGGACCGGTTCAAGGCCGTCAACGACACCTACGGTCACGCCACCGGCGACGAGGTCCTGCGCCGGCTGGCGGCGTCCCTCGCGCGTACCGGCCGGGCCGGTGACCTGCACGGACGTCTCGGTGGTGACGAGTTCATCGTTGCCGCGCTGCTCCCGGCGGACGCCTGCGTCGACGGCTGGACCAGCCGGGTGCGCGCCGCCGCTGTCGCCGCCGTCGAAGATGTCCACGTCAGCGGCAGCGTCGGCGTCGTCACCCGCGAGCCCGGGACGCCCGCAACCTCGGTCGAGTACGTCCTGGACCAGGCGGACCAGGCGATGTACCAGGACAAGCACGCCACAGCCCGGACGGCCTGACCGGCCGGCCTTTCCCTGGCCCAGCACTCTGTCCTCTGCAGCGAGCCGCTCGGGCCGGTCCAAAGATCGTGCTCAATGGCGGCAGGGCGCTGACCGTAGACAAGACCTCGACGGCAAGGCAGCCGAGCCGGCGGAGAGTTCGGTGTTGTCGTTACTGCGGCGCACCGCGTGAAGGGCGCCTGCCCCGGGCGCCGGGTCAGCGGTTGATCCACCGCTGCGTGGACGCGGGGTCGCGGTCCCGGTGCAGCACCCTGATCACCGGCGTCGTGGGTCCGCACCCTGCCAGACAGCTCTGCGGACCACCATCGTGGTCGCCCTACGCGCCCGTCGGACTCACGGCCGAACTCGCCCTCGCATACCAGTTGAGTCCCGGTGAGCTGGACGTCGTGGAGCTGATCTGCCAGGGGCTGAGCGCCCAGGAACTCCGCTCGGCTGCACATCTCTCTGTTCACACCGCATGCGACCGCGTCAAGAACGCTTTCGCCGGAACCGATGTGACACCGAGGCGAGTTGATGGCCAGGCTGCTCAGCCAGTATTCCCATGCACACGTCGAGAACCTCGGAGAACCGCTCCGATCGAAGGTGCCGCCGCTCCTGAACCGGATATTGCTGGGACCTTCGACCCTGCATTCGCCGAATGGGCCGCGGCAAAGGCGAGCGAGCACAGCCGCCGGGCGGCGATCTCCTCCCGGCAACCGGCTTGCCCCCTGACGCGAAAATGCTGCCCCAGCCGCAGCGAAGCGGCTGGGACAGCTCAGTATTCGTCAGGCTCAATAACCGAAGTTCTGGGTGTAGTACGGGGCACCGCCGGCGGCGTAGACGACGCCGACGCCGACGGCTTTGGACTGGCAGTTCAGGATGTTGGTGCGGTGACCGGAGCTGTTCATCCAGCCGTTGACGACCTCGGCGGCGGTGCGGTAACCCATGGCAATGTTCTCGGCGGACGGCTGGGCGTAGCCGGCGGCCTTGACGCGGGTGACGAATGTGGAGCCGCCGCTGCCGGTGTGAGAAAGCGTGCCGGTCTGGGCCATCCAGGCGCTGTGGCTACGGGCGGCTGCGGTGAGCTGGTCGTTGACCGTCAAGGCAGTGCAGCCGTTATTGGAGCGCTGAACATTGACCAGTCGATTGATCTCGTTCTGCAGGGCCTGCTCGGTGGAACTCGCCGGTACGGAACCGGCCGGAGCAGGAGTGGTCGGTGCGGGAGTAGCCGGGGCCGGAGTGGTCGGTGTGGGCCTGGTCGGCGCGGGCGTAGCGGGAGCCGGCGCAGCAGGGGCGGGCATGGTCGGGGCGGGCATGGTCGGGGCCGGCCTAGCTGGGGCGGGCATAGCTGGGGCGGGCATAGCTGGGGCGGGCATAGCTGGGGCGGGCTGGGCCGGAGCGGGCCAAGCCGGGCCGCGCCAGGACGGGCCGCGCTTGCCAGGTCCGGGCCTCCGGAAGTCGGACTTCCACGAGCCGTACTGCGGCGGGCCGGGGGTCCACGAGGCAGGCTGCGACGGGCCGGACTTCGCCTGGACGGCCCCGGCCGGGCTCGCGATCATCGTGGTAGCGCCGATGGCGGCCACGGGGGCGAGGAGAGCGGTCACGGCGAGACGGCGAAGAAGCTGGCGCAAAGCAGACCCTTTCGAAGTGGGCTACCCGCTGTCTGCGGGCTCACCATCGACTTCGGCAGGACGCCGGGCCGCGATGATCGCAGGACCGGTGCGTGTTCGTCACCCAAGGGTTGCCGGGTGCCACGACCTACTACCTCGCGGCGAGCGCATCACGAATGCACGTGGACCGTTGGCACGGCCTTGATGATGGCGACGACGGCCGCGCACACCACCCTAAGAACGGTCATGTCAAGCGCTGCGAGCACAGCGTTGTCGGGCACGAGACTGCTGGTTGGGTGCAAAGCTTCGAGACGGCGATTGCGGCGGCCACCGCCACGATGGACAAGTCAATGGGCATGTTGAATGTCGCAGCTTGTGCAGTGAGATCAGTGGTCGAGGGGCGCGGCAGCGGCCCGGTAACGACGGATGTACTCCTCGGCTTCCGCGGGCATCGGTTCGTCCTCGTTGGCCGAGTACCAGATCTCGTTTTCCAGCCAGAAGCGGTAGAGGAACGATTCGAAGGACTCGCCGCAGAACTCGATCTCGTCGCCGCCGTCATGGTCCTCGTCCGGGCCGCCGTAGTAGTCGGCGGACGTGACGACCGCATGGTCGGTCGCGGTCACGTACAGATACCAGTACAGGCAGTCCTGCTGGTCGGCGAGGAACCGGATGAGGTGGCCGTCGGCGCCCGGGGCTCTGACCGGCTCCGGGCCGACACTGATGTAACAGCCTGTGCACGAGCGGATCCGGCTCTGCAGGGACGGCATGCGCAAGAAGTCGAGGAAGACCACCGGCAGGGTCAGGCCGAGCCGGTCACAGGCGGCCTCCAGATCGGGAAGCTCGGCGACCGGTGTCGCGCCGATCCCCCACTCCTCAGTGACCGCCTGCTCGGCGAGCCAGGCCAGGTCACCGGTCAGCTCACGCGGGATGGGCGGAAGGACCTCGAAGTCATACCGGCCGTAGGTGCTCGTCTCCGGCCGTGCGGGCACTCCCGCCGACTCCAGGCCGAACGCCCACCAGGCAGGGGGAAACGGCGAATCCTGTGCTTGCATGGAGCCCTCCCGCTCATCGATCGCGGCAGGAGATTACCGCTCGGGTACGACAGAATCCGCCCGCCGGATGGGATCACCGCGAGCGTTCACGCAGGTGTTGCAGCGCCTGCCGCCGGATCCGCGGCCGGTCGGTGAGGGCGGGCGAGCTCCCGGTCATCGCGAGCGTCCGAGGAGATGTTGCAGCGCCCGCTGGTAGTCGTCGTTCAGGTTGCCCCAGGTCCGGAGGATCTTCTTGGCGTAGGCGAACACCGTCTCGCCCTCCCGGTTGCACACCGACACGTCGGCGCCGGCGTCGATCAGCGCGATGATCAGATCGGGCGGGCCCTGTTCGACGACGGTGCGGTGCAGGGCGGTCAGGCCGGCCCGGTCGCGCGCGTTGATGTCGACGCCTTCGGCGAGGAGCCGGGGCAGCAGCAGCCGGTGGTCGAACGACTTGAGCTGGTGGATCACCGTGCCGCCCGCGCTGTCACGCAGGTGCGGGTCGAGACCCGCGTCGAGGAGCTCGTTCAGCAGCCGGGTGCCGCCGTGGACGAGGCGCTGCCACAGGTCGATCCGGTAGGCGCGAAGCTGCCGGGGCAGCCGGCCGGGTGCGCCGTACCAGATGTTCTCGACCTCGAAGCAGCCGGTGACCGTACCGCCGAAGGCTCGCATCGCCCTTTCCCGCTGCCGTTCCTCGGGCGTGTGCGCGAGCGGGTCGAGGCGGCCGAGCCGGACCTCGATCTCGTGCCAGACACCGCCGCAGCGGACCCGGACCAGCTCACCACCGAGGGGGAGATCCGGCTCGGGCGGCGGCGCCGGCGTTCCCGGGAAGAGCACGGCGCGCACCAGTGGGTGCAGGTCGCCCGGGGACAGCCGCCCGCGGCGGATGAGTTCCAGGTCGGCGGTGGAGCGCAGCATGTCGAGGTGCGTGCCGGGCGGCAGCACGTCCCGATCGCGGGATCGCAGCGAGCCACCCACCCAGGAGACCCGCATCGGCTCGGCGTCCACGCGGATCTTCAGATAGGCGTACGACGACCCGTAGACGCCCCAGACCGACCCGCCCAGACGGGCGGCCAGCCACCGGATGTCATGGTCGAGCCGGGTCACGTCGAAGTAGCGCAGGAGCCAGCTGGTGTCGGCGAGCCAGTCACCGACGTCCAGCCCGGCCTCGGCCAGGGCGTCGGTGGTCCGCGGCGCTCGCCACACCCGTTCGGCCCGTGCGGGCAGGTCGTCACCGGTCCCGATGAGGTCCTCGGACAGGGGGTCGCCGGCCGGGGTGAACAGCGGCAGCCGGTCGGCGGAGCCACCGAGCGCCGCGCGCAGCCCCGAGGCGTGCCGGGCGTCCCACAGATACGCCGGAACGGGAACCGCCTGCCCGCCACGCAGTGCGGAAGCGCCGCGGACCGCTTCGAGGGTGAGCCGCTGCGTGCCGGTCATCGAGTCGGGCGTCCGCACGGTGAGCAGCACCGTCCGGGGCCCGACCCGTTCGTCGGGAATCAGCAGGTATCTGTTCCAGCCCACCAGTGTGGTCGATCCGTACCGGGTCCGTGGCAGGTGCCAGCGCAGCAGGTCGGGAGCCAGGTGCGCGGCCCGTTCCGCGGCCTCACCGGCGAGTTCCGGATCGAAGTCGACGTCGAACCGCGCCGCCGCGCACGCCGCCCGCCAGTCACCGCGTTCCCGGGCCGACCCGCACTCGGTGATCATTCGCTGGGGAACCGCGTAGCGGCGGATGCGCCGCCAGTCGGCCAGTGAGACGGTGTCGAAGCTCGTCATCGGTAGACACTCACGATGGCGCCGATGTCCGGGTGCGGTGCGCCGGTCGATCTCGGGGCGAGGCGCCGCATCCGCCGGGGCACACCGCCGGCGATGGCCAGGTGGTCGAGCCCGGCCCCGGCGGTGAGGAGCAGTTTGGCACCACGTCCGGTGATGCCGGTGAACCGCACGTCGAGCCGGCGCAGCGAGTTGCCGGGAAGGGCCGCGGCGAGTGCCGCGACGCCGGTGTCGCCCAGGTGGTTGACCGCGAGGTAGAGCTCGCGGACCCCGCCCTCGCGGACGAGCCGGGTGAGTACCGCGACGGCGTCG
Organism: Actinoplanes sp. NPDC023801; assembly: GCF_040639655.1. Classification (NCBI taxonomy): domain Bacteria; kingdom Bacillati; phylum Actinomycetota; class Actinomycetes; order Micromonosporales; family Micromonosporaceae; genus Actinoplanes; species Actinoplanes sp. NPDC023801. Next base: position 82,389 of record NZ_JBFAAI010000030.1, read on the forward strand.
GGGCCCAGCCCGTTGCCGCCGAGGAAGAGGCGTTCCAGCCCGCCGGGCCGGGCGGCGAGGGCGTCGGCGAGCGGTTCCAGGCCCGCTGCGGTCAGGCCGGTGTTGACCAGATCGAGGGTACGCAGAGAGCGGTTGGCCACGAGCGCGGCCGCGAGCCGGGCCACACCGTCGTCGCCGATCGGGTTGCGTTTGAGCCAGAGCGCCCGGATGCCGTCGTCGGTGGTGAGCCGGTCGGCGAGGGCGCCCGCGCCGTCGGCGTCGATGCGGTTGCAGCCGAGGTAGACCGTGCTGATCCGGTGCCCGGCCGGCAGTGCCGCGGCCACCGCGCGGGCGCCCCCGGTGCCGAGCCCGTTGGTGCCGAGCAGCAGATGGGTGGCGTGCGGCGAACCGGCCGCGGCTTCGGCGACGCGGGCCGCCTGCACCGGTCCGAGGCCTTGTTTGCACAGGTCGACGCGACCGTCGGGACGCAGCAGGCCGCGGGCGAACTCCTCGATCGCGGTGACCGGCTCGGGTGCGGCGAGGCGGCCGAGGATGCCGTCGAAGTCGCCGGGGTCGGCCAGGCCGCGGTCGGGATCGGTGATGGCGGGGCACCGGATGAGCACGACGACGCCTCCCCCGCGCTGCCTCAAGCCTCAGGTGGCGAGACCGGCCGGATTCGGACCGGCGTCCTCTGTTACCAGCTGCGACCGTACCAAGATGGTCATCCGTTGTCGCGCTTTGGCAATGAGCTGTACAACGCACCAGAGCCATGATCACCGCTTGTCACTGATTGTGGACCCTGAGCCCGAGATTCGGGGGTAAACGGGGGCCGCTGCCACCCCAAGGCGCCCGCGTTGACTATCGACCATCACGCGACCCGTCCCGGGGATGGCGCCTGCGATCTTCTGCTCACTCAGCGGGCCACAACTCCCACCCAGGTCGTCGTACCACTGTGCAACAAATCTTCCCGAACGCTCGCCCGAGGACACTGCTGCGGGAAAGGGGTCCGCCCAGCCCACAGACCGGCTAAACCAGAATCGGCCATGGTGGAACGCCGCTGCCCGGCGCCGCCGGTGACAACACCGTCTGCTTCGTGCCGATCATGAATCTCAGGAAACAGCGCCACACAAACGGCCCTCTGCTCGACCGGATCAGCGACCTGCGCAACACGGTGATCATCGCCGACGCGATGCACTGCCAGCGCGACCACGTCAGCCACCTCACCGAACACGGCTCGCACTGGATCCCGACAAGCCGTGTCCGCCTCACGGGGTGCAAACGCGACAATTCAAACTAACCATTCAGATACTTCCCCACGCTCGGTCTGCGAGTACCGTCCCGTCGCATCGACAGTAGGAAATGTTTACGTAATAATGTTTACAGAAACGCATCTCATGTCGCCCGTCGCAGTAGATCGAACCACTCCGTACGAGAGGACGTTCTCCGTGACAATGAATGCAGGTTTCGCGGACCGAGCGCTGTCACGCAGCCGCCGGCGCCTCATGGTCCTTCTCACCGCGGCCGTTACCGCACTCGCCGGCAGTGCGGTCGTCCAGCAGCAGCCCGCACACGCCGCGTGGAACCTCGTGTGGGCCGACGAGTTCAACGGGTCCGGCGCGCCCAGCAGCGCCAACTGGAACTACAACGTCGGCAACGGCCTCAACCCCGGCCTCAATGCATTCGACGGCTGGGGCAACGGCGAGTGGGAGTGGTACCGCCCCGAGAACTGCACGCAGTCCGGCGGCAACCTCGTGATGCGTGCCAACTGGCTCACGACGCCTATCACGGTCAACGGCCGCAACTTCTACCAGACGTCATGCCGCATGACGACGGACACGAAGCGGTCCTTCCAGTACGGCCGGATCGAGGCGCGCATGGCGCTCCCGACCGCCGCCGGCTCGTGGCCGGCTTTCTGGATGCTCGGTGACTCGTGCGACGAGACGTCCACGAGCGCCTACAACCCGGCGCAGACCTACTACGACCGTTTGCCCACCAACTGGGCAAGTTGTGGTGAGGTCGACATCATGGAACATGCGAACGCGAACGCGACCGTGACGAACAACATCTTCTGGGATCTCCGGACCGGCGTGTTCCCGTGGACAGCGGGTCAGAACGCCAACTACGTCGCGAACCCTGCCGTCAACAACCCCGCGGCCTTCCACGTCTATGCGATCGAGTGGACGGCCGCGCAGATCCGCTGGTACATCGACGGTGTGCAAACGCACGTGATCGACACGACACCGGCGACCTTGGAGGAGTTCCGCAAGCCGTTCCACCTCATCTTCAACCTGGCGCTGGGCGGCACGTACCCCGGACAGAACCCCGTGCAGAGTCAGTTCCCGCTCACCGCATCGATCGACTACGTGCGCTACTACCAGGACGGCGGGGGCACGACGCCGCCTTCCACGGGCGGACCCGCGACGCAGATCAACGGGCCGGGCGGCAAATGCGTGGACGTGGCCGGAAACGACACGGGCGGCAATGGCGCGGCCGTGCAGCTGTGGACGTGCCAGGGCCCTTCTCTTTCGAAGGACCAGCAGTGGAGCTGGGACGGCCCGACCCTGCGGACGTCAGGCCGGTGCCTCGACGTCGCCAGCGCGGGTACGGCCAACGGCACGAAGGTGCAACTCTGGGACTGCAACGGCAGCGGCGCACAGAACTGGGTCCAGGAAGGTAACCGGCTGCGCAACCCGAACTCCACCAAGTGCCTGGACTCCCCGGCAGGCTCGACAGCGGACGGCGCGCGACTACAGATCTGGGACTGCAACGGATCGGCCGCACAGTACTTCGTGAAGGCCGCGTGACGGCCGGCCGAGGGGCACGCTGACGGTCGGGGCGCTCCGGGATACGACCCGCGCCGGGTTTGTCCGGCGCGGGTCGTGCGACGGTGACCGGGCGGGCCCGCCCGTGGCACCTTTCTTTCCTGGCAGCCTGGCGACGACGTAGCGGGGATCGCGTTCGCCTTGGCGCTGTACTTCCTCGAGCCAGACGCTGGAGAACACATCGACTCAGCTCGGCGTGCCGGGCCAGAAACACCATCCGCGGCACAGTCCCGGCGAAAATTTGGCGAAGGGAGTTAGGAAAGCGACCCCTCGGAGGCTCTACCTCTTCGAACGGTGCGACAGCGCCCTTCCGAGAGAAAGCGAGGCCCCGATGGATGCATCGTCCGCATCACCGGTGGAACTGGTGACCACGATTGTCGAGCTGGTGACCGCCGTAGTGACGCTGGCGGGGATAGCAGCGACGTGGCGGCTGGGCCGACGGCATGACGGCATTGTCGACGATGCGACAACGGCCGAACGCGGCGCCGAGAATGTGCACGTAGTCATCATGGATGTCCGGACGGTGGAGCGGGACGGTGCGCGGGATGACGACGGTGCATGAGCATGGGTTCGCTGACTTCGACGACTTTGTCGCTCGTACTCGGCCAGGCATGCTGGCGCGGGCCGTCATGTACTGCGGGCGTCGGGAGGAAGCTGAGGACGCCGTGCAGGAGGCTTACGTGGCTGCCTTCTTGCATTGGGGTGGGCTGCGCGAGCCGCGAGCCTGGGTGGCGCAGACGATGAGGAGGAAGTTCGCCCGGGACGCAGGGCGCTGGTGGTCGCGCTGGCGGCACACCGAGCTGGAGCTTCCGGCGCCGGCCGCCGCGGCGCCCGAGGAGGAGGCAGCCGCCGTTGCGGTGCTGCGCACGGTCGCGCTGCTGCCGCCCCGACAGCGCCAGGTTTTGATCATGGTGTGTTTGGAGGGCCTTTCCTACCGGCAGGTTTCTGATGAGATCGGCATCAGTGTCGGCGCGGTCGGCGCGAACCTCGTGAAGGCCCGTCAGAAGCTGACCGTCTTGCTGGGGCTGACGCCGGAACCCGGTGATCCGGGCGATCCCCTTGTAGCTGCCAGCCCAGCCGGCACTCTCATCGGCGATCCACTGGCCGGCCTGTTGCGGCGTACTGAGTCATGGCTTGTTGCGGGTTTCGCGGAGGAGGCGGAACGATGATCGCTTCCCTGCGGGCCTTGCTCGCCCTGATTATGCTGGCTGGCGTCTACCTGGGTGCCGCATTGATGGTCCTGGCCTGGGTGGTGTTCGCCGTGCTGGCGGTCTGGGTGTTCGGCAGCCGGTCGGCGAGCCAGCAGTTCAACACGACGCCGATCCTGGCCGCCACCGGCACGGCCGTGGCGGTCGGGCTCGTAGTCCGTGAGGTGGTCCGGATGAGCCGCCCGCCCGGCCCGCGCGCGGGTTCGGTGGCTGTCATCCGCAGTCGAGTGCCCGAACTGTGGGGGCTGGTCAGCGACCTGGCTGAGCAGATCGGTATCCGCCCGCCGGACGAGATCCGGCTCACCGGCGACGCCAACGCTGCCGTCACCGACGACGCGTGGCTGCTCGGTCTCGGGCCGGGCCGGCGGCGGTTGTACGTAGGTGTGCCGCTGCTGGTTGCCCTGCGGCCGGAACAGCTGCGAGCGGTTCTCGCGCATGAACTGGGACATGTCGCCCACGGGCACGCCCGCTTCACCGAGCCCGCCCACCGCAGCCACGCCGCACTGGTGGCGAGCCGGGAACGGATCCGCGAGGCGATGGTCGCCAATCTCCTGATCGCGTTCTACAGCGGATTCCTGATGATCGGGGCCCGGCTTGCGGTGGTCGTCACGTACCACCTGGTCCGCCCCGTGCGGCACCGCCAAGAGCTTGAGGCGGACCGGATCGCGGCCCGGGTCGCCGGCTCACGTGAGATCGCCGCTGGCCTGCGGGCGGCAGCAGCGGTCGGAATAGCGTGGTCCTGCTGGGAGACAAGGTCTTTCACCGATTTCGGATCAGCCGTGCGCGATCCGGGGTACGCGCCGACGTGGAAATCTTTGTGCGACGAGGCTTCGAGGCTGCCGGCCGACGGTTTTCACCCGGCGTTGGCCGAGCGATTGCGCAGCCTGGCGGCCCACCCGTGCGACCCACCTTCCGAGACGGCACCAGATCTGCGCGCGACGCTGCCACTGAGCGTACTGAGCCTGCTCGAGGGACCCGCCGCAACAGCAGCGACTCCCCTGCTGGCCGCCGGAGGCCGGCGGAGCGCGGCCGGGGGCGACTGGCCGACTGACGACGACCGGCCGATGGCGGAGGAACAGATGGACGCCAGCGACCACTCAAGAATGGCCGATCACGTAAGGCCCCGGGAGGTAAGGCCGAGAAGGCACGAGCCGGCACCTCGGCGCACGATCACCATCACCCCTTCGCTGGATCCAGAAGTGCGGCGCAGGCACCGAGCCGTAGCGTACATTTCACTGACTGTCCTGTTGGGGTTACTCCTGGTCGGCGGGCTGCGCTGGGCCACCGACGAGGTAGAGAAACCCTGGTATCAGCAGCCGCGGACGCCTTGGACCATCCAGCCCTACCTGCCCTACACCCCGGCGCCGTGGCCGCAATACCCGCTCGAACAGCCGATGCCCACGCTCGACAAGCCGCTGCCTACATTCGACTGGCCGCTACCCACGCTGGATGCGCCGCCTGACCTCCTCCGACCACCTCCGCGTGATATCGGATCTCCCTGAGCGCCGTACTTACCTTGAGTCTTTGGAGCCAGCTGGGGGCGGATCGGCTTGATCAATGTCGGCGAGTTGAGCGCCACTCTCGTGCGAGTCGGCCGTCTGCCAAGAGCGTGATCCGGGGGGGTTGGCGGAGGTCTCGAGGCGTTGGCGGATGAGTGCGGGCATGTCGATCAGCCATCCGGGCCCGCCGTTGATGTTCTTGGCTTGCAATAGGTCGTCGGCCTGGTAGTGGACAGCGGGGCCGGCGCTGGCGAAGAAAGCCTTCGCAAATTCCGAGTAGTAGCGGCATTGGCCGGGTCTGCCTCCTACTCAACCTGACCGCCGGGCTGTCCGGGCAGGAGTTCGGCGAACGGCCCGACCGGCGCGCCCGGCCTCACCCGGCGGGGATGATCCGCATGGTTGGGTGCTGGGCACTGAGCTCGGCGATCAGCCGCACCTTGCCGATGACGGTGGTGGCGTCTCGGTCGACGTTCTCGCCGGCCCAGGCCGCCGAACGCTTGGCGGTCTCCGGCTCGCCGCCGGTCACCACCTTGGCGATGCTGATCGCCAGGGTGCGGCAGAGCTGGGTGCCGAGCGGGTACCGGCAGTCGGCCTGCACCGAGGTGACCTTCGCCTCGGCGTCGGACCAGACCACCACCCGCAGCTTGCCTTGCTCCGGCGCGTCACATGCGGTGTAGTTGTCAGCCGGCAGGTACGGATCCTTCTTGCTCTGCGTCTCGCAAATCCACCGGGCTCGCTGCAGGAAGTCCTTGGTGATGTCACTGACCGTCACCCTGGGGAGGTAGGCGTCCGCGCCGGACGGCACCTGCGCCGGGATGGGCGGCAGCGCGGTCGGCCCGAGCGGGTCGGGCACGGCGAGCCCGGCCGCGGTGTGCCCGCCGACGGTGCCGGCGACGGCGCCCAGCACGGCGCAGAACACGATCACGAGCACCGTCAGCACGCTGCTCGACCGGGGCGACTCGGTGTTCACGCTTTCACCTTCTGCTGGATGTCCAGGCGCAGTGTCCGGCGATTCTTCTCGCCCGGCTTGCTCTCCAGGTCGTACGAATACCCGGCGATCGTCGCGTCGACGTTCTTCTTCGCGGCGACCTGGTTGACGATCCAGGCGTCCACCTCGGCGGCGGCGACGCGGTCGTGGGCGAACGGGATGCCGCCGACCCAGCGCAGCAATGCCATGGCGCCGGCACTGGGCTCGGTGTCCGCGCGCAGGCGCATGGTGGTGGACAGCCGGTTGATGCCGCCTTCCATCCGGCCCACGTCGACGGTGAACAGCGTGTCGCCGATCTCCAGGAAGCAGCCGCGGCTGACCTGCGGGTTATCGCAGGTGAAACCGTGGTTCTGAAGCGCCGCGGTCAGGTCGTCGGCCTTGAGGTTCGGGATGCAGTCGTACGTTGTCCCCGCCGAGCAGGAGCCCATGCCGGTCTCCGCGGCGCGTACCCCACCGCGGACGAAGAACATCGTGATCCCGGCGATCAGCGCCGTGACCACGATGGTGACCGCTGCCAGCAGCAACGTTCTCCGGGTCATCGGGTCACCTTCCGTTCCGGACGAAGCCGGACCACTGGCGGTAGAAGGCGGTGCTGTCCAATCCCAGGACGCTGCGGCAGATGCCACTGAAGACCGGAAGCTCGGCGACAACCAGGTCGGCCACGTCGGTGTGCTGGATCACGGCGGCGTAGAAGTCCACCGCGGCCGCGGTGCCCTTGAGCTTCTCCGCGAAGAGGAACGCCGTCGCGCCGACGGCGTAGTGCTGCCCCATCTTCTTGCCATAGAAGTCCTTGCTGCGGGGCAGCCGGCCGGTGAAGCCCTGGCGGGCGTACCGGAGAACGGCCGCCGCCCGCTTCGGGTTGCCGACCGTCTCGGTCCACCTCGCGAAGCCTTCCACCGCCCATCGGGGCACGTCGCTGGTCTCGTTGCCCAAAGTGAATCCCGCGTTGCGCGCACGTGCGGTGATGCCGTGCGCCAGCTCGTGCCGCATGACGCGCCGCGGATCGTCGTCGAATGCGTCGATCCGCTGCAGGTTCATAACCACCCGGGAACCGGTGAACTGGCCGTCGAACGGGCTTCCGTTGGTCCGCAACCCGGTCGAGAAGGGCGCGATGCCCTCGATCGTGTCCTTGAAGTTCGACGCCTCACCGAAGCCGTACCAGGTCCTGAACGACTCCTCGTCGCGAGTGAAGAACAGCAGGGTGCCCGGGTACCGGGTCCGGTCGCCCCACAGCTTGTCGATCTGTTCGGCCTCCGCGTTCGCGGCCCGGGCATAGGTCGACAGATCCGTCACCGAGGCGTCCGCGGCGAGCCAGATGTCACCCACCTTGATCACCGTCAACGGCGTCGTGTTCCACGGTTCCTCCGCGAACGGGCCCGCGACGTCGAGCGCGGCGTAGTTCTTGCTGGTCTTCGCGACGATGTCGCGGATCAGATACTTCCCGTTCTCCTCGCGCACCGTGTACTGGAACATCTCACCGGGCAGCGCTCCGGTCCCGGCGTCGTCGATGGGGAACTGTTCGATGGCGGCCACCGGGAACAGGAAGAGCCCGTCCTTGACCTTCGGCTCGATGACACTCTCAGGGATCACGTAGTCGAAGGTCTTGAACGTGAACTGCCGCAGATTGCCGAAGAGCATCTTCTGCTGCTTGACCAGGGCAGCCTGTGACTGGTCCAGGTCCAGATCAGCCAGAAACGCCGCCTCGTCCCGGTCCCGCACCGCTCTTGCGCGCCGCTCGAGGATCGCCCGCAGTGCCGCCTTCGGCGCCGCACCGGGCAGCTCGAAGCCCGGCTGCGCATCCTCCTCGTTGATCAGCGGCTTCTTCTCTTCCGAGGAACACCCGGTCAATAGCAGCGCCGCTCCCCCCGCCAGCAGGGACCGTCGTGACAGGTCTGACAACAGCTTCCTCCCTTTCGCCGGGCGGAGATTAGTACAAAATGCCGATGTCCGGCGACCCCGCAGGGCGGCGTCCGGGACAGCGGCGGGGGTCGCCCGCAGATGTCCTGGCGGTATCACCTGACGGAGCTAGGACAACGGCATGGGAGGCACAACTCAGTTCGATCATCGCCGAGCAGGCCGTCGAGCGCACAGACCGGTCCACCGCCACCGACATTCCCGTCTGCATGGGTGCACTGGCAGACCGGCACCGCCCTGCTGCTGCTCACCGGCCGCACCCGCGGCCCGCTCTTCCTCGCCGACCGGCTGCCCATCCGAGCCGTCCCAGCCACCGACCGCTGCCCCGACATCGGCCGCGACTGCGCCCGCCTGTCCTACCGCCGCGCCGCCGAACTGTCCAACCGGCACACCGTCCGGCTCACCCACCCCAACGCTGCGGCCGACGAGCTGGATAACCTCGGCGGGTGGGTGCCCTTGGTCCGCACCCAGAGCACTCGGTGGGCGTTGCGGTGGCCGAGCTGGTCGACGTGGGCGCCGACGAGCTCGCTGACGCGCACCGGGTACTCCCGCCGCAGGACGCACTGCCCGACGGCCGTGATGTCCGGATGCAGGTCGAGAGCTTGTCGGTTGCCGGGGCTCACGGAATTGATCAACTCGAACGCTTCCGGACCGTGCTTCTCAGGACCGGTGTCACTCTGCCGATTCCGAGGAACGGCCGCGACCGTAGGTTGGAGGTTCGACATGTCCGCTGTGCCGGCGCCGTGCGTTGGGCCTGCCGCGCCCGCGGATCAGGGATTTACCTTGGTCGAGGTGCTGGTCGCGCTTACGTTGATCAGCACGATGATGGCGGCGCTGGCGCCGTTTCTGGTCCGTTCGGTCAACGTGGTGGCGGAAATGGGTGGCCGGCAGACGGCGATCCAGCTGGCCGATGCCTCCATGGAGCGGGTCTCGGCTCTTACCGGTGCCACGGCGCTGACCGGGCGCAGCTATCACGCCGCCAAGGCGCAGTGGGATGCGGTGTACGCCGCGACGGCGGTGCCCTCACATGCCGATGCGCTCAAGCCGTACCTGGACACCATGAGTCTCGGCGACCCCCAGTACGCCACACATGCCACCAAGGCGGTCTGGCTCGCGTGGGACCTACAGTTGCCGAGCACATCCACCGCCGGCACCTCGGCCGGCTTGCCCACCACTGCGGTCGAGGCGACCATAAACGGCGTCCCGTTCCAGATGAACTGGTACCTGGGCATGTGCCGCACCAAGCTCGGATCAGGCGGCACGTGCGACAACCCTGAGGCCGCCGATCCCGAGCCGGGCCGGGCCGACGTGCCGCTGTTGCGGGTCGTCATCGCGGTGACCTGGCCGGGACGTGACTGCCCCGGAGGTGCGTGCGCGTATGTCACTTCGACGCTGGTCAGTGCCTCCGGCGATCTGGTGTTCAACCTCAACCGGCCAGCACCGGTGGCCGTCAGTGCGGGCCCGCAGACGAGCTATGCCGCTATGGCGATCAGTGGCCTGCAGCTGTCGGCCACGGGTGGTCAACTGCCGTTGACGTGGTCTTTCAGCGGTCTGCCGCCGGGACTGAGCGGATCGGCCAGCGGGCTGGTGACCGGCACACCCACCGATCCCGGGGTCACCAAGACGTACACCGTGACCACGACTGTGACGGACAAACTTGGGCGGACCTCCAGCGCCACGTTCAGCTGGACGATCGTGCCCGTGCCTGTGGTGACCAATCCAGGTAATCAGAGCACCCGCAGTGGGACCGCGGCGTCGCTGAGCATGGCGGTGACCGGCGGCCCGGCCCCGTTCACCTGGTCGGCCACCGGCCTACCGGCCGGCCTGTCGATCGACGCGGCCACTGGGAAGATCTCCGGCACTCCGACCGCGACGAGCCGGGTCGATGCCGCGGTCACCGTGACCGCGACCGACAACGTCGGGCGAGCCAGCTCGGTCAGCTTCACCTGGAGCGTGCTCACCCTTGCCGTCGCGGCACTACCTACCCGTGCCGACTCGATCCGCGACACCGTCTCCTTCACCGTGCCGACCCCGACCGGAGGCAAGGGGCCGTACACCTACCGGATGGACAACTACCCGGGCGAGTCCTCCGGGGAAATCGGCATCGATGCGAACATCGGCAAGATCTCCGGCAAGGTGTGGTACGGCAACCGTTACTTCACCACCGTCTATGTCAAGGACGCCACCGGTGACGAGGTCGCCACCACGTTCTTGTGGAACGTGTCGCCGAGCCAGCCCAACGACCTGACCATCATCGTGCCCGACCCGGCCAACCCGAACCAGACCAGCAAGGTAGGCCAGCCGGTCTCGCTGATGGCGTACGCACCGACCGGCAGCAACAGCGGCTACGACTGGTCGGCCACCACCGGCCTGCCACCCGGGCTGAGCATCGCCACGCAGAACTACTTCTACGGAGCGATCACCGGCACCCCGACCACCGCCGGCGTCTACCGGGTGACCCTGGTCTGCCAGGACTCCAACTACAAACAAGCAGTGGTGATGTTCGATTGGACCGTGACCCCGTGACCGCCGCCGCGTTCCCCGGCCCACGCGAGGACGACGGAGTGACCCTCGTCGAGGTCATGGTCGCCATGACGGTGATGAGCGTGGTGATGAGCGTGTTCACCGCGGCGGTGATCCAGGCCTACCGCTCGGTGAACGCCACTACGAACACGTCCGCCGCGCAGACCCAGCTGCATCTGGCCTTCCAGCTGCTCGATCGGGAGGTCCGCTACGCCTCCGGGATCACCGTGCCGAACACCACGGCGATCAACGGCGCGTGGTACGTCGAGTTCCTCGGCATCGAGGCGGGCACCGGAAAATCGGTCTGCCACCAACTACGCCTGGACGCCACCGGCGTGCTGCAACAACTCACCTGGACGCCCGGGTCGGCGCCCGCGGCAGGTACCCGCGGGCACACCCTCGCCTCCCAGCTCATGGCACCCGGCGGCACCATCGCGGTGCCGTTCCAACGCCAGGATGCCGGGTCGATGCCCGACGCGAGGCCGGCAGCTTCCGCGCCGGTGACCGGCGCCGACTTCACACCCGACTACCAGCGCCTGCGGGTGCAGCTGACCACGACCAGCGGCACTTCCTCAGCGGCACAGGACGTCACCTTCACCGCCCTGAACACCTCCCGCGCCACCACGGACCCCAACGTGTGCATCGAAGGACGACCACAATGATCGGCTCTCACCGACGGCGCTGCGCAGCACCGCTGCGCTGCCGTGACGACTGCGGATTCCTGCCCCTGGCCCTGCTGTTGATTCTGGTGAGCATGTCGATGAGTGCCCTGCTCGCGCCGGTCGTCGTCGGTCAAATCGTGAACACCCGGACAGCTTCCGAGCGCACGCTGGCGTTACGCACCGCCCAGGCCGGCATCCACATCGCGATGGGTCAACTCCGGGCCGCCGCCGACAACAGCGGAACCGGAGACCCGTTGCGCCTACCTGCCGGGCCGTTCACCGGCAGCATCGGACCCCACGGCAACCAGCGATACCAGGTAGCCATCACATATCGTGACCTCGACGGCAACACCCTGACCTCACCCCTGCAAACACAACCCGCCTCCGCCGTGCTGGTGTCCACCGGTATCACCGCCGCCTCCGGCGTCTTCGGGCCCGGCACCCTCAACAGCCGCACCATGCAGGCGATCTACACCTTCCGCGTATCCAACCAAAACATTCCCGGCGGCCAGATCCACGTCCGCAGCTCCACCGTGGATTTGTGCCTGGATGCCGGGACGGCACAGCCCTCGGCGGGCACCGTAACGACCATGCAGCGCTGCTCGGGCAGCCCGGCCCAGCAGATCTGGGCCTACAACAGCGACCTCACCATTGCGCTGGTGTCGTCCAAAACCGGCTCCAACCCCCTGGGCATGTGCCTGGACGCCGGCTTCCCGCACACCTCCGGCGCCCAAGTCAAGCTGCAGAAATGCAGCGAGGCCAGCCCGGCAGCGCCCCGCCAGCAGTGGAGCTCCAACGACTCGGCCAACCTGATGGGCACCAGTGACGGGGCGACCCTCGACGGCTACTGCTTCAACGTCAACAACCCGGACGCATCAGGCAGCCTCGTGGTCCTGTCGAACTCCAGATGCTACGGCAACTACGACAACGTCCAAACCTTCCAACCCGACCCGGGCGTCGGCGCGGGCGCAGCCGGCGCAGCCACCAAACAGCTGGTGAACTACCAGCAATTCGGCCGCTGCCTCGACGTCACCGACCAGTACACCGGCTCGGCATACCTGATCGCCTGGCCGTGCAAACAGGCACCCAACGCCGCGAACGTCACCTGGAACCAGAAATGGACCCTGCCGGCCATCAACGCCACCACCCGGGTCGGCACCGGGCGTATCTACATAACCGTCAACGGAGGCGACTACTGCCTGCGCACGCCGGGCACGACCGCCTGGGGGGCCTATCCGGTCCTGGTTGCCTGCTCCCCCAGTTCAGGCGCAGCGAACCTGATCTGGACCGTGTACGGATCCACCGGCACCTACACCACCAGCCACCAAATCGTCGACAACACCGGCCTGTGCCTCACCCCCACCAACCCGGCCCTCACCCCCACCGAGGTCTACAACGGCGCCTGGTACACCGGCCCACCGATCAGCCGCATCGTCATGCGCACCTGCGACGGGTCGGCCTGGCAGAAATGGAACGCCCCACCCGACCTCTCCCGCCCCCTGCCATTGACTCAAATCCACGAACGCTAGTACAACAGCTCGCCTGACCCGCAGTTCCTGCTTTGCAGGAACGTCCATTCTGAGAATAGATCCGCGAGCTGGTTCCAGCCCGCGATTGGGGCGGGGATGTCGCCAGGACCGTCGCGTGACCTGTTACTACCCGCTCGGCAGGGTCGCCGCCGGGCAGCTGGGCATCCAGGTACAGCGAGACCCGTCGCCGGAGCGGCGCGGACCGGCCGGCTGGTCCGCGGGTGTTTGCCGGTCACGCGTCGAGGAAACAACAGTGGCCGTTGGAACCCCCGGTACTTCACGGGCATCCGCAGCACACGGACACTTCACCGAAGGGCACGTCATGTCGTTCCTCTGGGCCATCATCGCCGGGTTGATCATCGGTCTGATCGCACGTGCGGTCCTGCCGGGCAGGCAGGACATCCCGATCTGGTTGACCATCATCCTGGGCGTGCTCGGCGCCCTCATCGGCAACGTCATCGCCACTGCCCTGGGCGTCAGGGACACCGGCGGCATCGACTGGATCCGTCACATCGTCCAGATCGCCGCCGCCGCCGGTCTGATCGCCGTCGTCACCCCCCTGTGGGCCAAGCGCGTACGCCGGTAGGCACGCCAGCACAGGTGAGGGGCAGGCGGAACGATCCGCCTGCCCCTCACCTGTGTCTATCCCATACCGGCGTGGTCCGCCCTCAGGGTGTATCCGGCGACGGTGGCCGCGAGGTCCACCCCGGTAACAGCCCCGATCGGGACTGTAAAAACAACGGCTCTGTCTGACTTTCGGTGGTGACGGTGGGTGATCGTCTAGCCGCCACGGCCTCATCCGGGCAACAAAGCCGCGTGGCAGGACACGATCTTGTCGCCGCCAAGGACACGATCCTGTCGCTCAACAACGGGCGCTGTGGGTGGCCGGGCGCCGTCGTGGCTTGCGGCGCCCGGCTGCGTACCGCTTCCGGTCCTCGCGCCGTGGCCGGCGCTGCGGGCCGGGTCGGCACGCCATGACTACCGGTGCCCCGGCGTAGGCGGTCGCCCGGGACCGCCGCCAGGCGCACGCTGAGGCCTCGCCGGCCGCCTGTGCTCACCCTGGCTGTGGGTCCGCAGGGCTGCCGTCCTGTCGCCCTGTTAAGCGACAGAATCGTGTCCTCGAAGACGACGAGATCGTGTCCGGAGCGGTAGGTGGTTACTTGGCGTGGTGGCCGCGGATTTCAGATGGTGCTGTGGTGTTGGGGCAGGCGCACGATGATGCGGGTGCCGGGTTGGCGGTCGGGGTCGTGGGTGATGGTGCCGCCGTGGGTGTGGACGAGGGCGCGTACAAGGGCCAGGCCGAGGCCGGTGCCGCCGATGGCGGTGTGGCGGGCGTTGCTGGCTCGGTGGAAGCGGGTGAACAGCTGCTCGCGGTCTTCGGCGGGGATGCCGATGCCGGAGTCGGTGATGGTGAGTTCGATGACGCCGGAGGCGTTGTCGTGGGCGTGGATGTGGATGTCGCCGCTGTCGGGGCTGTACTTGATGGCATTGGACAACAGCTGGTCGATGATCTGCCGCAGGCGGTGGGGGTCGGCGTCGAGGATCAGCGTGGATGGCATGTCGATGTGGACGCGTGGCCGGGCATCCGGTGGCATGGCGACGATCGCGGCGTCGACGACGTCGCGCAGATGTGTGGGGCGTAGTTGCAGGGTCGTATGGCCCCATTCGAGACCGGCGAGGTCCAGTAGATCGTCGATGATCGACTGCAGGATGCCGGTGTTGCGGGTGATGGCTGCTGCTACCGGGACGAGCTCCGGGTCGATGATCTCCTCGGCGAGCAGGGTGCTGTAGCTGATGATCGAGGTGAGCGGGGTGCGCATCTCGTGGCTGACGAGGGTCAGGAAGTCGTCCTTGGCGTGAGCCAGCTGCTGTTGCAGTTCGGTGTTGCGTCGGTGGGTGAGGAAGTGGCCGAGTTGCGCGGCGACGCTGTCGAGTAGCCAGGTGTGCGAGGCGTCGTACTCGGCGGTGGAGCTCAGTGACATCAGGACGCCGAGGATGGTGTCGCCGTCGGGTACTGGTACGGCGAGGCTGGCGTGCAGGCCCCGCTGGGCGGCGGCGTGGGCGAAGGCGCGGGCTTGTTCGGTGACGGCGAATTCAGAGTTGGTGAGGTCGGGTAGCCACAGGGGCTGGCCGGTGTCCCAGACGTACCCGGGTCCGGCGTCGCCGCGGGAGATCGTTTGCGGGATGAGGTCGTCGATGTTGACGCCGGGGGCGCTCCAGTAAGCGCTTAGGCGTAGTACGTCGGCGACATCGTCGGCCAGCAGCAGCTCCAGGTGCTGGTGGCCCAGTGTCTGCCCGGCGGTTTGCAGGATCGGTGGTGCGGCTTCGGTGATGGTGCCGCTGCCGTTGAGGATTTTGGCGACGTGGAGTTCGCAGTCGCGCCAGCGTTCCCGGCGTCGGCGTTCGGTCACGTCGTGGATGGCGGCCACCGCGCCCAGCAGCTGCCCGTCGGCGTCGCGGATGGGTTCGGCGTTGGTGAGCATGTGACGGTCCGGCAGCCCGGGTATCCGCAGGATCGCCTCGACGTCGCGGATGCTGTGTCCCTTCAAGGCGCGCACGGTGGAGAGTTCGTCGGTGGTGTAGGGCCTGCCATCCGGGTGACGCACCTGGTGGTGACCGCCGGCTACGGCCTCGGCGGGGGTCAGGTGATCGGGTAGGCGGAAGAAGTGGCGCAGGGCCCGGTTGAACAGCACCGGCCGCTGGTGCGCGTCGACGGCGAAGACCCCGACCTGCAGGCTGTCCAGGAGCGCGGTGATGAAGCCGGCCTGCACGCCGGCCTGCACGGTGGGACTGACCGCCACCGACGCCGTCGAGTCGTCCTGGCCGGTATCGCCGTGATGGAGGCCGGTGAGGGTGGTCATCGCCGTGGCCGGGTCGGTGCCGGACGGGAGGGGCCCGAGCATCTCGGTGATCTCCACCAGGGTGGAGAGGTCGTTCTCGGTCCAGGTGTGTGGTTTGTCGTCCAAGACGGTGAGGGCGCCGACCTGCCGGGCGTGCTCGTCGCGCAGCGGTACTCCGGCGAAGGCGCGGATGCCGTGGCTGGTGAGCATGGGATGCTCGGCGAACTCGGCGTCGGCGGCCATGTCGGGCACCGCCAGCGGGGCGTCGGCGCCGGCCACGTTCGCGTAGACCAGGTGCTTGCCAGTGCCACGTCGTGCGGTCAGGGATTCGGTGAGCCCGTACGAGCCGAGAAACTCCTCCTCGGGCTCGGCCAGGCTGACGACTGCCATCGGCGCCTGAACCAGGTGTGCTGCCATGCGGGCCACTGCGTCCAGCGGGACCGGCATGGTGGGTTGGCCTCGGCGGGTACCAGCGACCGCCTGCAGCCGTGACGGCGACTTCAGCAGTTCGGTGTCTCTATCCGCCATGTCACTCACCAGCCCTGGTCGACGTGGTCAGCTGCTCTTGATCACCTGATGAGGCTAAGGCCTCGAAACCGACATAAATACAGGAAAGGCATGCTGTTCACCCGCCCTTTCGGGTTGGATCACGGTGGCTTGACCGGGAGGTCGATGGCGAAGGTGGTGCCCGGACCTGGGTGGTCGGCGAGGGTGATGGTGCCGTGGTGGCGTTCGATGATGGCGCGGGTGATGACCAGGCCGAGCCCGGTGCCGGGGATGCGCCGCTCCAGGGCGGTGGAGGCGCGGTAGAAGCGGCGGAACAATCGGGGTCGTTCCGTGGCGGGGATGCCGATGCCGGTGTCCGCCACAGTCCAGCTGATTCTTTGCTTGGTGTCGTCGGCCGTGGCGGTGATGGTGATGGCGCCGCCGGCGGGCGTGTATTTGATCGCGTTACCGATGAGGTTGTCGGCGACCTGGCGCAGCCGGTGCGGGTCGGCGTACAGCTCGAGCCGCTCGGGCAGGTGCACGGCGAGGGTGAGTTGCTTGTCCTCGGCCAAGGCGGCGGCGGCCTGCACGGCCTGCTCGATGACGGCGCACAGATCGGTTGTGGTGGCGTCGACGGCCAGGTGCCCGGACTCCAAGCGGGCCAGGTCCAGCAGGTCCTCGGCCATGATCGACAGCCGCTCGGCGTTGCGGGTGATGATCTGCAGGTACTGCCGTTCTTCGTCGCGGTTCAGGTCGTCGAGTTCGTCAGTGAACAGCGCCGCGGTGCCGGTGATCACCGCCAGCGGGTTGCGCAGCTCATGGGTGACCATGGCCAGGAATTCGTCTTTGGTGCGGGCCAATTCGATGGCGAGTTCTTCGGCGCGGCGTCGTTCGACGTACTGGCCGACCTGGGCGGCAAGGCCGCTGAGCAGGCTCAGCAGGGTGTCTTCGGGGTCTTCGGCGCGGTCGCCGTAGACGCACAGCGCCCCGAGCATGTGCCGGCCGGTGAACAGCGGGACACCGACGGCGACGCGCAGCCCGATCCGGGCCGCGGCGCGGCTGCGTATCGATCCGCTGTCGGCGCTCAGGTCGGGGATCCACAGCGGGCGAGCGTCGGCGTAGACGCGGCCGGGGAGTTCGACGCCGGGCTCGAGCTGGTCGAGGGCGAAGTTCCGCAACCGCCGGCCCGGCTGCACGTGGCGGGCAGCGCAGGTCAACAGTTGCCGGTCGTCGTCGGCCAGCCACAGCTCAGTTACCGGCCAGTCCATTTTCACGCCGAGCGCTTCGACCACCCGGGCCGCCGCCGTCGCGCTGGAATCCGCTTCGGCCAGGCCCCGGGCGACGGCGGCCTCCACCGCGGTGAACCGGCTGGCACGCTGGGCGGTGGTGATGTCGTGGGCGAAGGCGTGAAACAGCCGCCCGCCGGGCTCGTCGGTGGCCGTCAAGGTCATCTCGATGGGGAACGGGTGACCGTCGGCGTGCGCGGCCACCCATTGCAGCCGCCGGTCCAAAGTTTGCCCCGGCTCACCGCTCGCCAGCGCGGCTAGCTCGGCGCGGCCCGCGTCGCGTACCTCGGGCGGCACGATCAGCTCCTCGATCGACCGGCCGCGCGCCTGCGCCCAGGGGTAGCCGAACGTCTTCTCAGCCGCCGGGTTCCACGCCACCACCCGCCCGGCGCCATCGAAGGCGAAGTATGCCTCCAACGCCGCGGCGAGCACCGCCTCCGACTTATGCTGCCCGGATCCCGCACTGCTTGCCGGCACGAATCCTGAAGGCATCGTCTCCCCCCGATGGTGCGGCTGATCGGCCGATGGCGGCAAGCCCGGGGAGAAGGGGACTACTCCGTCATCCTTATGGTAGTCCGGCCCGCAGTGGGCGTTCGGCTAACGGACACCTCCCGGCCTGACGTGCTCGCGGCGAGTCCACGCTCGTTACCGGTGCAGGGTGGCGGAGCTATCAGCCCGCGGCCCCCGGGTGACGATCCACCTACAGGTGCGACGGTCTATGTGCCTGCAGGCCGAGTGCGCGCAGCGCTCGTTCGGCAAGGGCAACAACCTGGGCTTTCAGCATCGCCCAGGTGCCGTCGGCGGCCCACCGGGTGAACCGCAGATGAGCGGTCTTGCACGGGCCGTACCGCTCGACCGGTCCCAGCCGGTGCTGCCGATGCAGCCCGGCGTACCGGAACGCCGGACCCACGACTACCTACGGGCGGGAGTGACCAGCCTGTTCGCAGCGCTGGACATCGCTACCGGCACGGTGATCGGCTCGGTCCACCGCCGGCATCGCTCGCACGAATTCCTGCTGTGCCTGCGCAAGATCGATGCCAGCGTGCCGGAACACCTGGACGTACACCTGGTCCTGGACAACTACGCCACCCACAAGACACCGGCAGTGAAGCCGTGGCTGCTGCGCAACCCCGCTTCCACCTGCATTTCACCCCGACCGGCGCGTCCTGGCTCAACCTCGTCGAACGATTCTTCGCCGGGATCACCAACAAGCTCATCCGCCGCGGCGTACACCGCAGCGTCGTCGCTCTCGAGAAGGACATCCGGGCCTGGCTCGCCTGCTGGAACGAGCAGCCACGCCCCTATGTCTGACCAAGACCGCCGACGAAATCCTCCACAACCTCGCCGCGTACTGCAAACGAGCCGTGACCGTCAGCTGGCTGCCGTGTGCCTGCCCGGCCGCCCTCGGTGGCCGGGCGGGGCACCGGCCGACGTTGCGGTCATCAACTTTTGTTGACGGATGACCATGTCATCAACTAAAGTTGATGACATGGTCGAGCTTCCATCACCCGAGGACCCAGAGGCGGCGCTGGCCGCGGTCGTGGCGCTGCGGCGCCTCGCCAACCAGCTGGAGCGCTCCGCGGTCGACCAAGCGCTGCGGCAGGGATGGACCTGGGCGCACATCGGCCAGGCACTCGGCATCAGCGCCCAGGCAGCCCACAAGAAACTCGCTCAGAAAGCCGCACAGGAGAAGGGCGACACGTGAAGCTTCCCCGCGCCATCCAGGACATGCGCACCATCAAGACGCTGCTGACCGCGGCGGAGGCCGAGGCGCAGCAGGCTGGCGACAGCTTGCCCGGCCCGGAGCACCTCCTGCTGGCCGCGTTCGACCTGCCCGACGGCACGGCCCGGCAGGCGTTCGCACGGGCTGGCGCCGACCCTGCCGGTTTCCGGGCAGCGGTCGACGACGCACACCGGCAGGCGATGCACGACATCGGCGTCCAGGTCCCCGCGCCGGGTCGGCCGCTGCCGGCGGCCGCCCCGGCCGGTGGGCCCTACCGGCTGACCGCCCCCGGGCAGGAGGTCTTCCAGGCCGCGGTACGGCTCGCGAAGGCGGGCCAGCGGTCACCGCTGCGCGGAGCGCATGTCGTCGCCGCGGTCGGCGACCAGGCACGCGGCACCGTCGCCCGGGCGTTGAAAGCGCTCGGCGTCGACCGTGGCGCGCTGACCGCCGCCGCCGGTGAGGTCCTCACCGGGCACTGAGACCCCGTTACACGGAACAGGCCACGAAATTCGCAGTGGCCTGTTCCGTGCTGCCCGAAATCTTCCTCCTGGAAGGACTCCCTCATGAAGTACCGCCTTCTCGCAGTCGCGGCGGCCGGTCTCCTGACCGCCGGCGGGTGCGGCACAACGTCGACACCGGAGGCGGCCCGGGTAACGTCCACCGCCGCGGACCGGCCCGGCGACAGCGGCAAGCTCATGGAGAAGCTGCTGAAGGCCGACCAGCCCGGCTGCTCCGCCGCCGTCGGGATCGAAGGCGCCGTCGCCTGGTCCGGGGCCCGCGGCGTAGCCGACACCGCCACCGGGCGCCCTCTCACCACCACGTCGGTGTTCGACGTCGCCTCAGTCTCCAAGCAGTTCACCGCGACCGCGGTCCTCCTGCTCGCCGCCGCCGGCGAACTCGAGCTGACCGATTCGGTCGCGAAGCATGTGCCGGGCCTGCCAGGCTGGGCCCGCACCGTCACCGTCGACCACCTCGTCCACCACACCAGCGGCATCACCGACTACACGCACTTGCTCAACGCCGCCGGTCACGCTCTCACCGACCCCGCGACGCAGCGGGACGCCCTCGACGCGATCGCGAAGGCACCACAACCGACCTCCGGCACGTTCGCCTACTCCAACTCCAACTATGTGCTGCTCGCCGAAGTCGTTGCGGCCGTGTCCGGCCAGCCCCTGCCACGGTTTCTGGACGCGAACGTCTTCAGGCCGCTGCGGCTGGCGATGTCACTGGCACCAGCTGCCCAGGGCCCGGAAACCGCCTTGCCGTACACCAGATCACCGGACGGCACATGGCAGCCCGCCGGATCCGCATGGACCCAGATCGGCGACGGAGCCGTCCAGACAACCCCGGGCGAGCTCGTCCGCTGGGCCGACAACTACCGCACCGGCGCGGTCGGCGGCGAAGCCCTCCTGAAGGCTCAACTCGACCGCGCCGTCCCGACCGGCCAGCCCGCGGGACCGAGGTACGGGGCGGGAATCGCCGTCAACCCGGACGGCACCCTCAGTCACGAGGGCGGCTGGGCCGGCTACGTGACCCTGTTCGGTGTCACCGCCGACCGTCGTACGGCCATCGCCGTCAGCTGCAACGCCGCCGAAACCGACATCGCCGCCGTCGCCACCGGCCTGCAACGCATCTGGACCCGCTGATCGACACCGCTGTCGTCGACCACTGACAACAACCTGTCGTTTCCACTGACATCTGAGACTTCTCAGTCCGATGTCAGCGCTCGATTCTCACGAGGATGTCAGCGCTCTTCTCATCTCTGACATCCCGTGACTTGATGTTCGGAGCGCTACTGGTCGGCGTTGTCCCTCAGCGGTTGGAGGATGAGCTCCTCGGCTTCTCCGAGCACCCATTCCAGCGCCTGCGCTACTCCGAGAACCTCGGCTTGGGCGCGCAGGGAGTGGGGAGGCCGGCGCAGTGGTTGGCTTTGACGCCGTGCCGGATGAGGTGCCGGGCCAGCCGAGCCTCGTTGACCGCTCGGTCCGCGGTGACCGGTCTGTCGGTCAGCGGCCCGACGGGCTCGCCTTCCAGGACCCACCGAAGCGCGATCCCGATCCCGGGCCGGGCCGGGCCGGCCGGAGTGTGCGGTGTGGGTAGCCCAGGCCGGTGCACCAGAGGCCAGCCGCTGGCCGGCGTCACGGGATTTGCGGCGGTTCACGGTTTTGCCGGCAGGCAGTCCACGACGAGTTGGACAGCTTCGGGCAGGTCGATGTGATCGTCCGGCGTCGCCCCGTAGTGGGCGCCGATAGCAGTGAGGACAGCGGTTGCTTGCAGCCCGGTGACGAGTTCCTTGACGTGGTGGATCGGCGGTTCCGGGGCCAGTACCGGGTCGTCCACGGCGGTGAGCACGCGGTACCGGTTGGCGGCCCGGCGTAGCCGGGGCCAGTCGAACGGCTCGGCGAAGAACTCCGCGAGGGCTTCATATCCGGCCGGCACTTGCGCCGGAGTCGCCACCAGGACCGCGCCGGCGAAGGCACCAGCGGTGTCGACGTCATGTTGCTGCAGGAGACGAAGGACGTTGACGCCGCCGATGCTGTGCCGGACAAGGACGGTGTCTCGGGGGTCGGTGTCCGCCACGCAGGCGCGCAGGACCGCCTGCCACGAGGCGAGCCGGGGCGCCGTGTTTTCGGGCAGGTGCGGGATCCGTACCTGGTGGCCGTGAGCCTCCAGAGACTGGCGGAGGTACGGGAACCAGACGCTGTCGCTGTCGGCCCCGTATCCGTGGGACACCACGATCGTGGTCATGACTAACTCAAATCGAAACGCTGCGTTTCGTTTCGATTTGAAGCTAGCACGCTGCTACCGTGACGGCCATGCCCCGAAGTTCGTCCGCCGCTGACGCCGACCGCCCACGCCGCGTCGGAGGCAGGGTGCGCAGCGCGGACGCGCACGAGGATGCCCTACGTGCGGCGGTGCAGATCTTGGAGGACAGTGGGTACGCCGCCGTCACCATCGAGGGGGTGGCGGCCCGTTCCGGCGTGGCCAAGAGCACCATCTACCGGTGGTGGTCGTCGAAGGCCGAACTGGTGATGGAGGCCTACGGCGAACTCGTCGCCGAACGCATGCCAACGCCGGACAGCGACTTCCTCACCGAGGATCTGACGATGTTCGTCACCGCGTTGTACCGGGTCACCGAGCATCCCGCCCGGGTCAGGGCGCTTCGCGGCCTCATGGCTGAAGCTCAACTGGACCCGGTCTTCGCCGAGGCGTTCCGCGGCTGGGTGCAGAGCCGCCGCGATGTGCTGTCCGCCGTGTTCAGCCGTGCGATCGATCGGGGCGAACTGCCCGCCGGGCTGGACGTCGGCCACGCCGTCGACCTCGTATTCGGTCCGTTCTGGTACCGACTGCTAGTCGAGCATCTGCCCGTGGACCCCACGGAAGCGCCCGCCCATGTCCGCCGGCTTCTGCACGGACTCAGTGACGCAACCCCGCGGTCCTGACGCCGGCTGGGACTTATCGCAGGGTGGTGCGGTGGCCAGGCCGTCCAGGACACCGGTGACCTGAAGAACCGGGCGTACCGGTGCGGTCGGATTGACTAGCACGAAGGCCCACCGCCGGAGTACCAGGGCGTCGGGGGGTGGAGGGGGATCGCGGCGGCAACCGCCTGCGAACGTAAGTGTGCTGGTCACGAGGGCGGTGGATCGCTGAGTTGATCGGCTTGGTCCATCAGATCGGCCCGGACCTGGGTCATGAGGGCGATGGCGTCGGCCATCTGGGCTGCGGCGTCCAGCTCGCTGACGTTGCCGGCGGCGGCGGCGAACTTCTCCATTTTCTCCACCGCGTAGGTGATGTTCACGGCGCCGGCCAGCAGCAGGGTGGTGAGGTGCTGGCGGGCCTGTTCGGCGTCGAATGGCTCCGGGTGGGGCGGTATCACGCGGGTCCCTTCTGAGGCGACGGAAGAGGCGGTCAGTGGCGGAACCCGTTGACCAGCTGGGTCAGGTCGTTGGCCATCATGGTCAGATCGGTGGCGGCCTGCCGGGTGGCCCTAGCGCTGTCGGCGGTCGCGGCGGCGATGCCGGCCACATCCGACACGGTGCGGGCTACGTCGCCGCTGTTGGTGGCGGCTTCGGCTACCGAGCGGCTCATCTCGGCGGTGGTGGCGGTCTGCTCCTCCACTGCGGAGGCGATCGTGGTGGTGTAGTCACCGATCTGCCCGATCACCTCGGTGATCTGCGCGATGGCCTCGGCGGCAGCGCCGCTGGAGGCCTGGATCGCCCCGATGCGAGCGATGATGTCCTCGGTGGCTTTGGCGGTCTGCTGGGCCAGCTCCTTGACCTCGCCGGCCACCACGGCGAAGCCCTTGCCGAGCTCACCGGCGCGGGCGGCTTCGATGGTGGCGTTGAGTGCGAGCAAGTTGGTCTGCTCGGCGATGCTGGTGATCAGCCGGACCACGTCGCCGATCTCCGCGCTGGCGGCACCGAGTTCGGCGACCCGGGCGGTGGTCTGCTGCGCGACGGCCATGCCCTGCTGAGCGACCTGGGCTGCCTGCCCGGCGTTGGAGGCGATCTCGGTGATCGATGCGCTCATCTGCTCCGAGCCCGCGGCGATGCTCTGCACGCCGGCGTTGACCTCCTCGCTGGCCCGTGACGCCGTGCCGGCGCGGGTGGAGGCCTCGCTGGCGCCGCTCTGCAGCTGCGCGCTGACCGCCGACATCTCCTCGGCCGCCGCGGCCAAGGTGACCGCGACCTGCGCCATGCGGTCCACGCTGGCGGCCACCACCGTCATGCCGGTGTCGAGTTCGGTGGCCATCCGGCCCAGCTCGTCACGGCCGGACACGCCCGTGCGTACGGTCAGATCCGCCGCGGCCAGCGCATGGGTAACCCGGCCTACCGCGGCCAGGGTGCCCATGATGCTGCGGACCACCAGAAACGCCATGGCCGCCGCCAACGCCAGGCCTACCAGCAGCATGCTGATCATCATGGTGCGGGCGAACCGGTACGCCTGCGCGGTCTCGTCACGTTTGTCCGCGGCCACCTTCGTCTCGATCGCGACCAGTTCGTCCAGCGCGCCGAGCGCAGCCGCCAGCGCAGGCCGGCCGGCATTGTCGCGGGCTTTCTCGAACCCGCGCAGGTCGCTGGCGGCCGCAAGTGGCACCAGCTGCTCATCCCGGACCCCCCGTACCTGCTCCAGGGCGGCACGGAAGTCTTGCACCGCCTTCTCGCGGCCGGTCATGTCGGTGGCCGTGTACTCGGCGAACACCTTGTCGACCTGCGTGTCGGCGTCGGTCATGGCCTTCTTGTCGGCGGCCATCCCGGCCTCGTCCTGGCTGACGAGCTTGTCCAGCAGCGCCAGCCAGGACCGCTGCACCTCTTCCTGGACCGTGCCCAACTGCGCCACCGGGACCAAATTGTCGCGGTACAGGTACTCCGCCGCGTCGGCCATCTGCGACGTCTTCTGCAGACCGACCACCCCGACCGCGGCCGCGGCCAGCCCGGCTATCGTGACCGCCGTGTAGATCTTCAACCGGACCGACAGATCGTTGAACCACCGCATCCCGAACCCCCGCCACTTGCGCACGCCACAGGCCCCGGCTCCTGGCGCTGCAGCCAAATGCCAGCAGACGACACCAGAGAGGGCTACTACACCCATCGGCACCCAACGGTCAGGGCGTAGCTAGTACACGGACGCCGGCTCGCCTGCGGCAACCACCCGTCACCCCACCTGCCGAGCCGTGAGCGCGACTACGCCTCGTGAAATGGGGCCGGCTCGGCCGGGATCCGTCTGGACATCAGGCAGAACTCGTTGCCTTCCGGATCTTCCAACACCACCCAGGAGCCGCTGCCGGTGATGCTCGACCGCTTGGCGCCGAGACCCAGCAACCGAGCAAGCTCCTCATCCTGTCCGCGGTCCGTAGGGCAGACGTCGAAGTGCAGGCGGTTTTTCGTCTTTTTCGGTTCGCTGACCCGGAGGAACAGGATGTCCGGACTGATCGTCGCCCCGCGGATTGCCACCCCGGTCTCATCTCGAGCGAAGGGCCGATAGCCCAGCAGCTCACACCAGAAGCTTGCGAGCAACTCCGGATCTTTGCAGTCGATGATGATGTCACCGATTCGGCTCGCCATGGCTCTTGAGCTTATCGGGATAGTCGCACCCGAGCTAAGCCCAAGATCAGATGCGCACATCTGGCGCGATCCGCGCGTGCTGACGTCCCCTTCGTCACTGTCCGTAGAGCGGTGGCGTGTCGTGGCCGTCGTTCCCCTTCCACCAGGGTCGGGGTGAGAAGTCCGGCGGGTTCGCTCGTCCACTTCCTGCCTTCGTGGCCGCTTCCATTTGTGCGGCCTGCCGGACGTCAAGGACCGGCCGGTATGGCTTGAGATCAGCGTGTCCGCGCTCGACTGGTGGGTGCCTACCGACCGGCCCGAGTCCCCCTCGGACGGAAGGAGACACCCCATGCTCGTCTTTGGTATCGACGCGCACAAGCGCAGCCACACCGCCGTCGCCTGGACGCCAACGGCCGGCAGCTCGCCACCCGCACCTACGGAACCACGAGCAAGGACCACCTCGCTCTACTGCACTGGGCCGGCCAGCACGGCGATGAGCGGGTCTGGGCGATCGAGGACTGCCGTGCCATTACCCCGCACCTGGAACGTAACTACTCGCCGCCGGCGAACGCCTCATGCGCGTACCACCCAAGCTGATGGCGCACGCCCGCGACGGCGCCCGCACCTACGGCAGGTCCGGCCCAATCAACGCCCTCGCCGTCGCCCGCGCCGCCGTGCGCGACCCCGACCTGCCCACCGCACACTGCCCCCAGCCATCGCGGCACAAGCCCTGGGCTACACCCCCGAATGCGCCGAAGACCACGCGATCATCTCGGAGCGTTCATGCGGCCGGTTTGGTGTCACGACGGCGCAGAACCAGCAACTGAGCCTGCCGCTTGGGAAGACCCTTGGCGAGGGCAATCTCGGCCTCCAGCATCAAGTTGTTGGCCGCCCGCTCGCCGAGTTCAGCCCGCAGTGCAGCCGCGTTCTCGGGGTAGGAGGCGAACAGCCGTCGCCAGAAGTCGTCGTGCTCGGTGTTGGGCAGGACCAGCTCCACGTCGAAGCCGGCGGCCGTCGCCATTGTCGGCCAGCTGCCGACGTCGGCGGGCTGCTCACGTGCGGTCAGTACGAAGCGGCCGCCGGGCGCCAGGATTCGGCTGGCCTCCCGCAATGCCGCCTGCCGGTCTGGGCTGAACGGCAACGCGTCGACACTGAGCAGTCCATCCGCGTATTCGTCGGGAAGGCCGGTTTGTTCGAAGCTGCCCTGGCGGAACTCTGCCCGGTCAGGAGTGACGAAGTCGTCGGCCCGTTGCGCCGCGATCTCGATCGCGGCGGCGCTGAAGTCGATGCCGATGAGCCGGACTGACAACGCTCGAGCCAGCCAGAGGCCCGGGCCGCCGCGACCGCAGCCGAGGTCTACGAGCCGTGCGCCGGGACGCAGACGCAGCGCCGCCACGGCGTGCCCGAGCAGCCACCAAGAGCAGCAGCTGGTGGGCTCCACACCGAGTGGATACTCATCGCCCATCGCCCGCGCCCACAGCTCGTGGAGCAAAGGGCTGTTCTGCGCCGCGTGATGCATCGCGTCGTAGTCGTCAGGCGCCGTACCGACTGTATTGCTCTCCGTCATGCGTGACATTCTCATAGGTAAATACCATGTCTCGTGCCCGGTACGTCGAGACCAGAACGACGTGCTGCCCGCAGAAGCCCGCGGTCACCGCGATCCTGGGAACGTCGCCCGGATCGCATGAACCCGGCTGCCACATGATCAAGTGCGTGCACTTTGGGCTCCAGATCAAGATGCCGCCTGGACTCGAACCGGTACGCCGTCACGCTCCCCGAACTCACGACACATTGATACGCGATGGCGTCAGTATTTCCGCAGGTAGTGGGAATTGGGATCGCGAATGACACGCTGGCTGCGTTCGGCCTGCCGTCACCGTGACGCTGTTCCGAACGTAGGAGAAGCTGCCGATCGGGCGGCTTGGGCAAGAAGGGGAACGGCGACTTCCCGGGTGGACTGCGAGGTTGTCAACTCCGCTCGAATCGTGACCAGGTGGTTCTTGCTGGCGATCAGCAACAGGATCCAGCCCACAATGTCTCCCGTGACTACCGTGGCCGGATAGATCTTCGAGCAGAATGTCGTCCGCTTCCTTGAGCACTTGAGCTGCTACGTCGACTACCAATACGCGCAGCAGACGAAGATGCCCTGGCCGGAGCCCTAGACGGGACCGATGACGAGTCCGAAACTGCGCGGTTCCAGTACCCCTGCATGGAACACCACCGGTCGTGATCTCCCTCGCCCGGGCTATCGGCGGCAGCATAGTTAGCGTCGGCATCGACGGAGCCATCGACACCGTCTTGGAAGCGCGGATCAACACCATGCCGGACCTGCTATAGAACGCCATCCACGGGTGCCGCCCACACTTCGTGCGGGACTGTAAGAACAACGGTGTAACTCCTGATCAAGGAGACGCACCTGATGACTGTCATGACGGACACCGTGGATACTTCCGCGGTGGCGAAGAA